>NZ_JBFAIS010000009.1:0-286556 GCF_040654795.1 Streptomyces sp. NPDC050617
GCGGCCGCAAAACGGCCGCACCCCTCTCATTCCTCAGACCCGCGCCGCGACCTCGCCCAGGTACTCCTCCGCCTTCGCCGGGTCGTAGAAGAAGTTCTCGAAGTCCGACGGGTCGTTGAAGCCGTTGGCGAAACGGTCCGCTATCGGCTGGAACTGCCCGGCCGCGCCGATGATGTTCAGGACGTGCTCCGGCGGCGGGGCCAGCATCGCGTTGGTCCACTTGGTGACGTGCCGCGCCGTCTGCCAGTAGCGGTCGAACGTGGCCTGCATCCACTGCTCGTCGAAGGGCTCCTCACCCCGCTCGACGATCGAGTCGAGGTACGAGGCCGCGCACTTGGACGCCGAGTTGGAGCCCTGCCCGGTGATCGGGTCGTTGGCCACGACCACGTCCCCGACGCCGAGGACCAGGCCGCCGCTGGGCAGCCGCCCGATGGGGTGGCGCACGGTCGGGGCGTAGCGCCCGGCCAGCGTGCCGTTGGCGTCGGTCAGCTCGACCTTGGTGGCCCGCGCGTACTCCCAGGGCAGGTACCGCTCCAGCAGCTCCAAGGTCACCGCGAGGTGTTCGTCGGGGTCCTTTATGCCCTGGAAGACGTCGAGGGGGCCGCCCGGCACGCCCTCCCAGAAGAGGATGTCGGCGCGGCCGGAGTTGGTGAGCGTCGGCATGACGAACAGCTCGCCGACGCCGGGCACCAGGTTGCAGCGGACCGCGTCGAAGCCGGGGTGCTCGGGGCGCGGCCCCATGCCGTGCACATAGGCGACGGCCAGCGCGCGCTGCGGCGTCGCGTACGGCGAGCGCGCCGCGTCCCGGCCGAACATCGACACCAGCTCGCCCTTGCCGGCGGAGACCAGCACCAGGTCGTAGCGGCGGGCGAAGAAGTCGAGGTCGGACACTGCCGCGCCGTGGATGACGAGCTGCCCGCCGCGCTGCGCGAAGGTCTCCATCCAGCCGGCCATCTTCACCCGCTGGTCGACCGACTGCGCGTACCCGTCCAGCATGCCGACCCAGTCGACGGCGCGCGAGGAGTCGGGGGCCGCGACGGAGACGCCGAGGCCCTTGATGCGGGGGGCCTGGCTCTCCCAGAAGTTGATCTGGAGGTCGCGCTCGTGCTGGAGCGCGGTGTGGAACATGCACTGGGTGGACATGACCCGGCCGGCGCGGACCTCGTCGGCCGTGCGGTTGGACATCAAGGTGACCTCGTAGCCCTGCGACTGCAGACCGAGGGCCAGTTGGAGGCCGGACTGCCCGGCTCCTACGACGAGTATCTTCCGCATGGTTCTCCAGCTCTTATTCGGGGGTGACGTCGTAGGCGTGGCCGACCATGGCCAGCAGAGACTCGATCACCGTGATGCGTTTGCGCGCATCCATGATCACAACAGGTACGCGCGGAGGCACGGACAGCGCGTCACGCACGTCCTCCTCCTCGTAACGGGTCGTGCCCTCGAAGTGGTTGACCGCGACGATGTACGGCAGCCCGCAGCTCTCGAAGTAGTCGAGCGCCGGGAAGCAGTCCTCCAGCCGCCGGGTGTCGGCCATGACCACCGCCCCGATCGCGCCGCGCACCAGGTCGTCCCACATGAACCAGTAGCGCTTCTGGCCGGGCGTGCCGAACAGGTAGAGCACCAGGTCGTTGTCGAGCGTGATGCGGCCGAAGTCCATGGCGACCGTGGTCGTGGTCTTCTCCGGCGTCGCCGCGAGGTCGTCGACGTCCTCGCTGGCCGTGGTCATCACGGCCTCGGTCCGCAGCGGGGTGATCTCCGAGACCGTGCCCACGAACGTCGTCTTGCCGACGCCGAAGCCGCCCGCCACGACTATCTTCGTGGCGACGGGCGCCCGGGTACGGTCCGTCTGCCAGCTCTGCAACCCCTCCTCGGCGGCCGGCGAGGCCATCACCGTGTCAGAGTCTGCGAAGTCCACTCAACACCCTTTCCAACAGCGCGCGGTCGGGCTGGCCGGTGCCGTGCCCGGTGCCGTATACGCGGATCTTTCCCTGGTCGGCCAGGTCGCTGATGAGCACGCGCACGACGCCGAGCGGCATCTTGAGCAGCGCGGAGATCTCGGCGACCGAGCGCATCCGGCGGCACAGCTCGACGATGGCCCGCATCTCGGGCATGACCCGCGAGCCCAGGCCGCCGGATTCGAGCTCCCGCCGCTCCTCGGGGGCGTCCAGCGACGCCACGAAGGTCTCGACGAGCAGCACATGTCCGAAGCGGGTCCGTCCGCCGGTGAGCGAGTACGGGCGCACCCGCGCGGGTTTCCTGTCCGACCCGCGGACGGGCAATCGGTGTGCGGATGTCACTGTTCTGCCTGCCTTGGCTCCATTGACTTCCGCAGCTCGCTGCGGAGTTCAGGGGTGAGAACATGACCTGCCCGGCCGACGAAGAGCGCCATGTGGTAGGCGACGACGCTCATGTCGCTGTCGGGGGCGGCCTGCACGCCGAGCAGCGAACCGTCGCTGATCGCCATGACGAACAGGCTTCCCTCGTCCATGGCCACCATCGTCTGTTTGACGATGCCGGCCTCCATCAGCTTGGCCGCGCCCGTCGTCAGGCTGCCGAGCCCGGAGACGATGGTGGCCAGGTCGGCGCTGGAGCCCCGCGGCCCCTCGGGCGTCAGCGGGCCGGCGCCCGCGGCGTTCTGCTCCGGATCGGAGGAGAGCAGCATCAGGCCGTCCGAGGAGACGACGGCCACCGACCGTACGCCCGGCACCTCTTCGACCAGGTTGTCCAGCAGCCAGTGCAGGTTACGGGCCTCGGTGCTCAGCCCGTACGTACTCGGCGCATTCAATCGCGTGCCTCCTCGGCAGTGCCAGCCTCATCCAGCGCCCCCGCTTGCTGATGGTCAGTGTTCCGCATCTTGATCCCCGCCGTGATCTCGGCCTCGGCGTCCCGGCGGCCCTCCCGCGCTCCCTGCTGGAAGCCGCCGAGTTGGCGCCGGAGCGCCTCCGCGTCGACTCCCCGGCCCTGACGTGGTGCGGAGTCCTGCATGGTCACGGTCCTCGGGGTGCGCTTGGGCAGCCCCTTGTCCGTGGTGCGCGAATCCGCGTCGTCGGCGGCCGGGTCGGCGGCACCGCTGTCGGCGGGGCGCCGCCGGGCCGTCCCGGCGGGGTGCGGCTGGTCGGCCGTTGGCCTCGCGTGTTCGTCGGGTCCGGGCGTGTACGCGCTCGCGACCTGGCCGGTCACGGGCGGCGGCACGACTCCGAAGGGCCCGTCCGGCACGGCTCGTACGGGCCGCCCGGACGCGTCCGGTGGGGTGGTTTCCGCGCCGGAGGGGGGCTCGTCGGTCCGCCGGGCGTGTCGTCCGGTCGGCGGCTGCTGGGGGTCGGGGACGGCGGCGAGCTGGATCGTGCGCTCGGCCGCCTCGATGAGGGGGTCGGGGTCGGCCTTGCGCTCCGCGGGGGCGGGGGCGGGCGTGTCGGGGTCCTGGGGCGGGGGCTCCGCCGCGCCCGGGTCCGGTGCGGGGCGGCGCTGCGGGCCGGTGTTCTGCCGCGGCACCGTCGTCGGTTCGGCGGGCGGCGCGGGCTGCGCCGAAGGCGTCGGGTCCGGTGCCGGACCGTCCGGGTCCGGGGTCCCGCCGGTGCGGGACGTGTTGCCCGGCAGCGCGTTGGAGTTCGCCTCCGCTATTGAGCCGGGCAGCTGGAACGCGGGGGCCCCGGCGCCCCCCGGCACGACCGGGGCCGGGGCCGGCCCGGAGGGGCCGGTGGGCAGCAGCGCCTTCGGCAGGACGACGACGGCGGTCATGCCGCCCTGCTGCTGCGCCCGCAGCTGCACCCGCACGCCGTGCCGCGAGGCGAGCTGCGCCACCACGTAGAGCCCGAGCCCGAGCGTCTGCTCGCCGTCCGCGGTGTGCGCCTCCTGCGGGTCGGGCGCGGCCAGCAGGGCGTTGACGGCGGCCAGCCGCTCGCCCGGCATGCCGATGCCCTCGTCCTGTACGGAGAGCATCACGTCGCCGCTCTCCAGCAGCCAGCCGGAGAGCTGCACCTGCGCGTCGGGCGGCGAGAAGGCCGTCGCGTTCTCCAGCAGCTCCGCGACCAGGTGACTGGTGTCGTCCGCGGCGAAGCCGGCGACCTGCGCGTGCGGCGGCAGGGCCTGGATCTGCACCCGCTCGTACTTCTCGATCTCGCTGATGGAAGCGCGCACGACGTCCAGCAGCGGCACGCTGCCGGAGTGCCCGGAGCCGTGCTCCGCACCGGCCAGAACCAGCAGGTTCTCGCTGTGGCGGCGCATGCGGGTGGCGAGGTGGTCGAGCTTGAAGAGCGTCTCCAGCCGCTCCGGGTCCTGCTCGTTCGCCTCCATGGTCTCGATGACGCCGAGCTGACGCTCCACCAGGCCGAGGGTGCGCAGCGAGAGGTTGACGTACGTGCCGTGCACGGTGCCGGTGAGGGCGGCGATCCGCTCGCGCAGCCGCGCCTGCTGGGCCTGGAGCGCCTCGCGTTCGTCGGCGAGCGCCTGGCGGGCGCCGATCAGCCGGGACCGCTCGCCCTCCAGCTGGGTGATGCGCTCCCGCTGGCTCGCGGCGGCCTCGTGCAGCGTGTTGACGGACCGTACGACCTCGGCGAACTCGTCGTCGCGCCCCTTGAAGACCACCGGCTGCTCGCCCGCCGGGTCGGCGGCGACGCGCCGGGCCCCGAGGCGCAGGGCGGCGAGCGGCCGGGTCATGGAGCGGGCGGCCTGGGCGAAGGCGCCGGCGGCGACGAGGAAGCAGAGGACGAGCAGCGCCGCGTCCAGCTCCAGGGCGGTGACGTCGTCGTCGCGGAGCTTCTCCAGCCGGGTGATCTCGCCGCTCGCGAGCGCCGATTCGACGCCGCGCATCCGGTCGATGCGGGCGGTGAGGGCGGATTCGACGGCGCTCTTGGAGAGGTCGCGGTCGGCCGTGGAGAGTTCGGAGCGGGCGGTGAGGCGGGTGAGGTAGTCGTCGGCCGCGGTGACGTCGGGGCCGTTGACGGTGGCTTGGTAGGAGTCGCGGGCGGCGGGCGGCGCGAGCTGCTCGAAGTCGGCGAGCGCGGCCTTCTCGCGGATGTCCGTGCGCTGGGCGGCGGCGGTCAGCCCGTTCTGCGTGGAGCCGCGCGAGGCGAGCGCGCCGAGCAGCAGGCCGCGGGTGGCGGACGCCTCCTCGACGGCCCGGCCGAGCGGCGGCAGGGCGGCGGCGGAGCCGGTGCCGGCGCGGGCCGGGAGCTGGTGCGCGAGGGTGTCGGCGACGCCGTGCAGCGCCTGGACCGCGTCGGTGTAGGCGGTGTAGGTGTCGGCCGCCTTGCCGGGGCCGGTCAGGGCCTGCTGGCGGGTCTTGGGGAGGGCGTCGAGCAGGGCGCGTACGGACGCGGGGGCCTGGCCGCGGTACTCGGCGACCTGGCGGTCCACGCGGGCGCGCTGGCTCTCGGTGACGCCGCCGGCGGCCGTGGCGCGGCCCGCGGCGACGAACTCGGTCATGGCGTCGCGCTCGTCGGCCAGCGAGTGCGCGAGGGCTACGGCGCCTCTGTTGGCCTGGGCGAGGTCGACGAGGTGCTGGGTGTCGTGGAGGTCGTCGGCCGCGCCGAGTATGCCGGGGACGCCCGCTCCGAGTACGGCGACGGACACGATCGCGACGGCGACGACCAGTCGGTTACGTACGCGCGTAGTGCGCCGTCGCGCGACCGTCGTCTGCTGCTCGTGTGTACCGCCCCGAGGCCGCTTTTTCCGCACCGGTGCTCACAATCTTCGCTCGCCTGTCCCTATGTGGTGCCAGGAGGTGACGACGGTTCGGTCAACGGCCCGGACCACCCCTGGTGCCGATTTCGACTTTTGACCCTTTCAGCCCGGATCGGGGGCGGGTGCTCATCGCCCGCCCAGCCACTCCAAGGAGTGAACATCAGACAGACGGTGACCCTCAACTTCTGTGCGGGGGCTGTGCGGCCCCGGCAAGGGGGCCGGCTGGAAAACCTCCGGGGGGCCTGAAAAGATGTCCGCCCGCAGCTCAGAGCCTTCTCCGGCGCCCCGGCCGCCGGCCTCGCCGGTCCTCCTGCCGCCCGGCGGGCGCCGCTCCCGGCCTGGGCGCCCGCCGCCCCCGGCCCCCGCGCGCCCCGCGCCGCGCGTCGTCGCGCCCCCTCGGGCAGACTGGCCGGATGCGCATCGAACTCGCCACCCGGCCCGGAGATCCCCAACGTCCCAATGAGGACTTCGTGTCGGTGGCGCTGCCCGCGGGTGGACACGGTGGAGCAGTGGTGCTGCTGGACGGCGTCACCCCGCCCGCGAGCAGCACCGGCTGCGCGCACGGCGTCCCCTGGTTCACGGCCCGGCTCGGCGGCGCGCTCATCGAACTAAGCGCCTCGCGCCGGGAACTGACGCTCTCCCAGTGCCTCGCCGAGGCCATCGAGCGGACCGCCGGAGCCCACCGCGACACCTGTGACCTTTCTCACGTCCGCACCCCGCAGGCAACCGTCGTCGCGGCCCGCTGGGACGCGGAACGCCTCGAACATCTGGTTCTGTCCGATTCCGCGCTGCTGATCGAGCGCGCCGACGGCTCGGTGACCCCGGTCCTCGACGACCGCATCGAGGCGCTGGCCGCACTCGGTCCGGTGACGGACGACCAGCGCAACGCGGAGGGCGGCTTCTTCACCGCGGCGGCCGACCCCGCCGTGGTCGCCCGCGCGGTCACCGGGGCCACGCCGCGTACGGACGTACGGTCCCTGGCCGCGCTCACCGACGGGGCGTCGCGCTGGGTGGAGATGTTCGGCGAGGGGAGCTGGCAGGACTGCCTGGCGGTGCTGCGCAAGGAGGGGCCGGAGGGGCTGATCGACCGGGTGCGGGCGGTGGAGGACGCCGACCGGGACGGCGAGGCGTTCCGGCGCTGGAAGCGCCACGACGACGCGGCCGCCGCCTTCATCGAACCCTGAGGGCCCCGAGGGCCCTGAGAGCTCGGGGCGGGAGCGCGGCGGCTCAGTCCTCCCGGTCCTCCGCGCGGGCATTGAACTGGTGGAGCAGCCGGGCCAGTTCGGCGATCTCCGTGCGGTCCCAGTCGGCGAGCCTGTGCACGTACTGCGCGCGGCGCGCGTCGCGTACGCGCGTGAAGCGGGCGCGGCCCTCCTCGGTGAGGGAGAGGAGCGAGGCGCGGCCGTCGGCCGGGTCGGGGGCACGGGTGACGAGGCCCAGCTCGTCGAGGGCGCGCAGTTGGCGGCTCATGGTGGCCTTGCCGACGCCGAAGTAGGCGGCGAGGTCGGTGGCGCGCTGCGGGCCGCACTCCTCCAGCCGGACCAGGAGCCCGTAGGCCGCGGCCTCCAGTTCGGGGTGGACCGCGCGGGCCATCTCGCCGGAGGAGGCGCGGGCCCGGCGCAGGAAGACCGCCAACTCGCGCTCCAGGGCGAGGAACGCGCGGTCGCTGGTGCTTCCGGCCACGGTGCGGTCGCCGCCCTCCGCGGGCGGCGGGGTCCCGGTGTTGTGCACGTCAGCGCCTTTCCAGCTGTTCAGGTCTGAAACTTTCCGCTCACCGCGGTCGTATCGCCGCAGCTTGACCAGTATTTCGCAGGATTAGACCAACGGCAGCACCCGGCCCCTCTATCGCCGCCCCCTGCCGCGCACGTAGCGTCTGACATGTCATGGCCACTCCAATTAGTGGTTTCTCCACCGTCAAACGGCGGGAATAAGTCATGATGTATGAGGACATCCCCCACTGAGTCCCTCGGAGGCACGCATGCCCGAGCACAGATCCGCTCCGGCCCGCCGCGGACTCCCCGCGCCGGCCGGCCGCCCCTCCGCACTCGTCTTCCTCTGCTCCGCCCTCGCCCTCCTCCTCTCCCTCCTGGCGCCGCCCGCGACGGCCGCGGACCGCGCCGGGCCGGCGGACCGCGCCGCCCCCTCGGACCGCTCCGAACCCGCGCACCCGGACCGCGACTGGATGGGCTCGACCCTCCCCGACCACGAACCCCACGCACGCGCCGGCCAGGGCCACGCCCCGCGCCCCCGCCTCAGCGCCTCCGTCGAGGGCGTGGACGTCTCCAGCCACAACGGGAACGTCGACTGGCAGACCCTGTGGAACAGCGGCGTCCGCTGGGCCTACGTGAAGGCGACCGAGTCCACGAGCTACACCAACCCGTACTTCGCGCAGCAGTACAACGGCTCGTACAACGTCGGCATGATCCGCGGCGCGTACCACTTCGCCACCCCCGACACCTCCTCCGGAGCGGCCCAGGCCGCCCACTTCCTCGCCCACGGCGGCGGCTGGTCGCGGGACGGCAAGACGCTGCCCGGCGCGCTCGACATGGAGTACAACCCGTACGGCGCGGCCTGCTACGGCAAGAGCGCGAGCGCGATGGTCGACTGGGTCCGCGACTTCTTCGCGGCCTACCACGCGAAGACCGGCCGCGATCCGGTGATCTACACCTCGACCAGCTGGTGGAAGGCGTGCACCGGCAACTACGCCGGCTTCGGCGCCGCCAACCCGCTGTGGATCCCGCGCTACGGCTCCTCGGTCGGCGAACTCCCCGCCGGGTGGGGCTTCTACACGATGTGGCAGTACACCTCGACGGGCCCGACCGTCGGCGACCACAGCGTGTTCAACGGCGCGTACGACCGGCTCAAGGCCCTGGCCAACGGCTGACGGCACCGCGGACCGGGCCGAGCGCCCCATGGACGTGCGGACGGGCGGACGCGTCCGTACGCACAAGGGCGGGCCCCCGGGCATCGGTGCCGGGGGCCCGCTCGCTCGCTCAGTCGCTCACATCAGGCGGTCGCGTCAGCCGCACAGACCCGCCGGGCGGGTGCGCGTGACGAGATCGGTGTAGCCGGTGGTGCCGTCGATCCACACCACCTGCTTGCCGCCGGCCGCCACGGGCGAACTCTGCTCGCCGCGGTTGCAGGAGACCCGGTTCTTCGCCTTGCCGTCCAGCGAGAACTGCCACAGCTTCGGCAGCGACTCATTGCGGTACTCCGTGTCGGGCAGCGCCGCGTCGACCGTCACCGCCTCCTCGGAGACCGTCAGGTCGAAGGGGAAGAGCGCGCCCGGGCCGGTCTCCTTGCTGATGTCGGCCGCCCCCGTGCCGTCCGGGTTCGCGCGGCGCACCGCCATCTGTCCCTCGTCCGTGGCCACCTCGTCCACCAGCCAGTAGACGCCGGAGCCGTTGACGCCGGTCTGGCCGATGCCCTCGGGCTCGCCGAGCTGCCCCATCAGCGTGGTCTTCCCGGTCTTGACGTCGAGCACCTCGGTGCCCAGCTTGTACGTGCCCGCCGCCGGGTAGAGCTTGGCGTACGCGATCTTCGTGCCGTGGAGCGACGGCAGCGCCGTGCTCAGCTGGTACTTGCCGCCGTCCACCCAGGTCGGCTCCCGGTCGCCGGGCTTCAGGTAGCCCACGTGCCGGCCGCCGAACCGGTCCATCGACTCGAAGGCCACCACGCCGCCCTCGATCCGCAGGCCGGAGACGTCGGTGGTGCTGGAGTAGAGCTTCTTGATCGGGCCGCCCGCCAGCGGCCGGGAGAGGACGTCCAGGCTGGTCGTGCCGTAGGCCACCCAGGCCACGGTCTTGCCGTCGGTCGCCGGGTAGACGTGGAAGCGGCCGTCGTTGGGGCTGATGAGCTTGGGGTGGCCCGTGCCGTCGGTGCGGCCCGCGTAGACCGAGTACGGCTCGGAACCGTCGTCGTTCGACTTCGACGTGGTCCACCAGCCGCCGCCCGCGCCCACGCCCGTACCGGCGGTGTTGAGCTTGCCGAGGAGCTGGTCGGAGTCGACGCCGAGCGCGTTCTCCCAGCCGGGCACGATGCCGTGGGCGTTGAACGACCGCTTGACGGTGTTCAGCTGCTTGCCCGAGACCTTGAGGTCCTTGGCGGCGGCGAGCACCGCGTTGCGGCCCTCGGTGAAGCCGTCGAGCGGCGTCATGTACGCGGTCAGCGCCTTGTACACGATCTTGTCGGCGAGCACCCGGCCGAGGTCCTCGCGGATGTCCCACAGCGCGCCGGAGAAGATCGTCGAGTTGAGGTGGACGCCGCCGTTGTCGGTGCCGAAGCCGACGCCCAGGAAGTTCTTGGACGTGGTGTGCCCGTCGTTGAGGTCGCGGAAGGCGCACTCGCGCGGGGTCTTGGTGCGGCAGAGGTGCTCGCCCAGCAGCCCCGCGTCCGGGTCGTCCATCGCCATGCCGGCCGCGTCCACGTCGATGGCGTTGCCGAAGTAGTCGGCTATGCCCTCGTTGAGCGCGCCGGACTGCCCCGCGTAGACGAGGTTCGCGCTGTTCTCGACGACGCCGTGGGTCATCTCGTGCCCGACCACGTCGAGGTCGGCGGAGAGCGTCCGGTACTCATCGTCGCCCTGGCCGTACACCATCTTGGTGCCGTCCCAGAAGGCGTTGATGTACGGGAGGCCGAACTCGGTCACTCCGACCAGGGAGTTGATGGTGCCGCCGCGCCCGTCGAGGCTGTCGCGGCCGTGCGCCTTCTTGTAGTAGTCGTAGACCTTCCCCGCCGCCCAGTGCGCGTCGACGGCGCCGGCCTCGGTGGCGTCCTTGTCGAAGGCGGGCGTCGGAGAGCCGAACTCCTTGATGCCGGAGGGCCATTTCCCGGACGTCTCGCCGACGTCCTTGCCGCGCGCGTCCCAGGTGGAGATCAGGTTCTTGCTGGTCCCCCACATCCGCGAGTAGTCGACCATCGTGTACTCGTTGCGGGAGGCGTCCTTGTAGAGCTGGAGCGGCACGGCGGCGCCGTCGTACTTGACGCCCGAGCCGGTGGTGCCGGGGAAGTCGTCCGCGGCTACGGCCTCGCCCTTGCCGCCGCTTCCTCGCGCACCGGCCGCCTTGGGCGCCGCGACGGCCTTGGCCCCCGGCGCACCGAACGTCTTGATGCTGCTGTACTGGAGGAGCGGGAACCCGGCCTTCGCGTCGACGTAGACCTCGCGCTGGACCGGCTCGCCGGTGGCCGGGTCCGTGCCGCGCACGGTGACGTGGTGCGCGAGCAGCCCCTCCCCCTTGGGCAGCACGACGAGCCCGTGCGACGCGCCCGTCAGCGCCTTGGCCGACGCGGTCCGCACGCCCTTGCCCGGTGCGATGTCGCCCTTGTCGAGCCGGGCGCCGCCGAGCTGGCGGGCGGTCGCCGTGACGGCCCGCTGGATCGCGGTCTCCTCGGAGACGGTCGCCTGCGTGCCGACCTTCAGCCCGGTGAAGTACTTGCCGGAGGTGCCGGTGACGGTCCGCTTGCCGTCGCGGTGCTCCATGCGCACGACGTACTGGCCGCCGAGCACGTCCACGCCGCGGTGCTTCTGCTGAAGCCGTACGGTTTCGTCCGCGCCGCTGCGCACCGACTGGGCGGGCGCGAGGTCGCGGCGCGGGTCCGCGATCTTGTAGCGGCTCTCCTTGCCGGCGAGGTGGGTGCGCGCCGCGTCGGCCGCGCTCCCCGTGCCGTCGGCGGCCTCGTGGAGCCCGGACACCAGCGCTGGGGTCTCGGTGCCCGTACCGGGGATCACCTCTGTCCCGGGCGCCTGCCGCGGTGCGGCGGCCTGGGCGGGGGCCGCGGTGACGACGAGAGCGGCGGCGCCGATGAGCGCCGCCACTCCCGATATGCCGCCGGGCCCGCCGGCTCTCGATCTTCCTGTACGTGCTCTGGACTTACGCAAGGTTCCCCTCCCGTACGTGCCTGACCGCCGGAACATCTCTGGGCAGCGCCATGCAACCTGTGATGTGTCGGACTATCAATGGGGTGGGGTGGGTTGTGGTCTGTTATCGGACAGATGTGCCGACTCGGAGTCAGTGAGCGCGCGGCACCGCCGGAACCGGCCCCTCCCCCGCGTGGGTGAGAGGCCGGTTCCGGCGGGTGGCCCGGTCGCGTCCGTCACGCCGCGACCGGGACCTCCGTACCCGTCGCGGCGGCCGCGGCGGGCTGGAGCGCGAGCTCCAGGACCTGGCGGACGTCCGAGACCGGGTGCACGTCGAGCCGGTCGAGGATCTCGGCGGGTACGTCGTCGAGGTCCGGCTCGTTGCGCTTGGGGATGATCACCGTGGTGATGCCGGCCCGGTGCGCGGCGAGCAGCTTCTGCTTGACGCCGCCGATGGGCAGGACCCGGCCGGTGAGCGACACCTCGCCGGTCATGGCCACGTCCGGGCGGACCTGGCGGCCGGAGAGCAGCGAGGCCAGCGCGGTGGTCATGGTGACGCCCGCGCTCGGCCCGTCCTTCGGCACGGCCCCGGCCGGCACGTGCAGGTGGACGCCGCGCTCCTTCAAGTCGCCGACGGGCAGCTCCAGTTCGGCTCCGTGCGAGCGCAGGAAGGAGAGCGCGATCTGCGCGGACTCCTTCATGACGTCGCCGAGCTGCCCGGTCAGGGTCAGCCCCGCCGCGCCCGACTCGGCGTCGGCGAGCGACGCCTCGACGTACAGGACGTCGCCGCCCGCGCCGGTCACGGCGAGGCCGGTGACCACGCCGGGCACGGCGGTGCGCCGCTCGGCCGGGTCCTGGGCGGACTCGGGGGTGTGGTGCGGCCGTCCGATCAGGCCGCGCAGGTCGTCCGCGCCGACGGTGAACGGCAGCTCCCGCTCGCCGAGTTCGTGCTGGGCCGCGACCTTGCGCAGCAGCCGCGCGACGGACCGCTCCAGGTTCCGTACGCCCGCCTCGCGGGTGTACTCGCCGGCGAGCTTGCGCAGCGCCTCGTCCTCCAGGACGACCTCGTCGTCACCCAGCCCCGCGCGCTCCAGCTGGCGCTTGAGGAGGTGGTCGCGGGCGATGGTGACCTTCTCGTCCTCGGTGTAGCCGTCGAGGCGGACCAGCTCCATGCGGTCGAGCAGGGCCTCCGGGATGGCTTCGAGGACGTTGGCGGTGGCGAGGAAGACGACGTCGGACAGGTCGAGTTCGACCTCCAGGTAGTGGTCGCGGAAGGTGTGGTTCTGCGCCGGGTCGAGGACTTCGAGGAGGGCGGCGGCCGGGTCGCCCCGGAAGTCGGAGCCGACCTTGTCGATCTCGTCGAGCAGGATGACGGGGTTCATGGACCCGGCTTCCTTGACGGCCCGTACGATCCGGCCGGGCAGCGCGCCCACGTACGTACGGCGGTGGCCGCGGATCTCGGCCTCGTCGCGGACGCCGCCGAGGGCGACGCGCACGAACTTGCGCCCCATGGCGCGGGCGACACTCTCACCCAAACTGGTCTTTCCGACGCCCGGAGGCCCGACGAGCGCGAGGACCGCGCCGCCGCGCCGCCCGCCGACGAGCCCGAGGCCCCGGTCGGCGCGGCGCTTGCGGACGGCCAGGTACTCGGTGATGCGCTCCTTGACGTCCTCCAGCCCGGCGTGGTCGGCGTCCAGGACGCCTTTGGCCCCGGCGATGTCGTACGCGTCCTCCGTGCGCTCGTTCCACGGCAGTTCGAGGACGGTGTCCAGCCAGGTGCGGATCCAGGAGCCCTCGGGGCTCTGGTCGGAGGAGCGCTCCAGCTTGTCGACCTCCTTGAGGGCGGCCTTGCGGACGTCCTCGGGCAGGTCGGCGGCCTCGACACGGGCCCGGTAGTCGTCCCCTTCGGCCGCATCCGACTGGGATTCGCCGTTGAGTTCGGAGAGTTCCTTGCGCACAGCCTCCAGCTGGCGGCGGAGCAGGAACTCGCGCTGCTGCTTGTCGACGCCCTCCTGGACGTCCTTCGCGATGGACTCGGCGACGTCCTGCTCGGCGAGGTGATCGCTGAGCCAGGACACGGCGAGCCGCAGCCGGGCCACCGGGTCGGCGGTCTCCAGCAGCTCGACGCGCTGCTGGACGGTCAGGAACGGGGAATATCCGGAGTTGTCGGCGAGCTGGGACACATCGTCGATCTGCTGCACCCGGTCCACGACCTGCCAGGCGCCGCGCTTGCGCAGCCAGCTGGTGGCGAGGGCCTTGTACTCCTTCATCAGCTCGGCGACGGCGCCGGGCACGGGCGCGTCGGGCGAGCTCTCCTCCACCTGGACGCCCTCCACCCAGAGCGCGGCTCCGGGCCCGGTGGTCCCGGCCCCGATCCGCACGCGGTGGACACCGCGGATCAGCGCGCCGGGGTCCCCGTCGGAGAGCCGTCCGACCTGCTCGACGGTGCCGAGCGTGCCGACGGCGGCATACGTCCCGTCGACCCGCGGCACCAGCAGCACCTTCGGCTTCCCGCCGCCGGAGCCGCTGGACCGCGCTGCGGCCTGCGCCGCCTCCACGGCGGCGCGTACGTCGTTGTCGGAGAGGTCGAGCGGCACCACCATGCCGGGCAGCACGACCTCGTCGTCGAGCGGCAGCACAGGGAGGGTGAGCGGTGTGGACGTCGAAGCCATGATCTTCCCTTCGGCATGCAAGTTGAGCTGTATGGACTCAATGCATATGAGGCGCCTGTTGTTCCCCGGCGGATGTTCGCTGTGAGCGATCACGCGATCGGGCCGCGGACGCCGCGGGAACGGCTCAGGCTTCCGCGGGTCGCGAGGGGCGGCCCTTCAGTCGGCGCCAGGCGCCCGGGGCCATGCCCTCCCGGCGGAGGAAGGCGCGGCTCAGGGCGCTGCCGGTGTCGTAGCCGACTCTGACGGCGATCTCCTGGACGCTCAGCGGGGTCTCGCGGAGCAGGGTCTTCACGCGGTACATGCGCCAGGCCGTGAGGTAGCCGAGCGGGGTGTCGCCCGCCTTCTCCTTGAAGAGGGCGGCGAAGGCCGAGCGGGACATGCCCGCCTTGCGGGCGAGGACGTCGACCGTCCAGGGGTGGGCGAGGTCCTCGTGCACCTCCCGCATGACCTGGGCGAGGCGCGGATCGCGCAGGGCGGCGAGCCAGCCGACCGCGCCGCCGCCGAACTCCGCGCAGCAGGCCCGCAGCGCCTGCACGAACAGCACGTCGGACAGCCGGCTCATGACGAAGCCCGCGCCGATCCGGCCGGTCGCGCCCTCCCCCGCGATGAGGTCGAACGTGGCGCGCAGCAGATGGGCGGCCGTGTCGTCCAGACTGAGCCGGAACAGCGGCGGCAGGAGGGTGAACAGCGGCTCGGCCGCCACCGCGTCGAAGGCGAACCGGCTGGAGACGATCTCGGTCAGCTCGCCGTCGCCCCCGGCCCGCGCCGTCGCTCCGGGCGCGCGGGCGAGGACGTCCTCGCAGTCGACGACGGGCCTGCCGGGCTCGTCCTGGAGCGTGAAGCCGACGCCCGCGCGCACCAGGAAGCAGTCATCGGCCGTCAGCCGCCGCGGGCCGTCGAGGACGTCCGCGGTCAGCAGGCACGAGCCGCTGGAGACGAGCACCAGACGGGCGAGGTGCCGGGGAGGGAACGAGATGCCCCAGGGGGCGCGGGCCGCTATCCGTACGTACCGGGCGTCCTCGATCTTCATCGTGGCGAGGAGGTCGTCGATCGGGTCCACTCCCCACCTCCTGGACGATCGGCACCAAATCCTGGACTCGATGATACTTTCCGTCCAGTCGTCCGGTCCTAGCGTGAAGGCGTGAGAGCTACAGCCGCCGGTGCAGCCGGAGAAGAGTCCATGCGCGCGTTCGAGGTGAGCGGCGACCCCGGCGTCCCGGTCGTCCCCGTGGAGCGGCCCGTGCCCGTCCCGGCCGCCGGGCAGTTGCTCGTACGGGTGAAGGCCGCCGCGCTCAACGCGCGGGACCGGCTCATCGTCAGCGGAACGTACTCGGCCCCGGTGCCGCCGGGGCGCGTACCGGTCTCCGACGGCGCGGGCGTCGTGGCGGCGGTCGGCGACGGCGTCTCGCGGTTCCGGGCCGGGGACCGCGTCATGAGCAGCTTCCACCCGGACTGGCTCTACGGGCCGTTCCCCGGCTGGGGCGAGCTGTACGGCGTGCAGCGCGACGGGTGGCTCACCGAGTACATCGCCGTCGACGAGCAGAGCGTGGTCGGCGTGCCCGACCACCTCTCCTACGAGGAAGCGGCCACCCTCCCGTGCGCCGCGCTCACGGCGTGGTCGGCCGTCAGCGGTATCGGACCGGGCGACACGCTGCTCGTCCAGGGCTCGGGCGGGGTGTCCGTCTTCGCCCTCCAATTCGCCCGCCTGGCCGGGGCGCGCGTGCTGGCCACGACGTCCAGCGCGGAGAAGGCCCGGCGCCTGAAGGCCCTCGGCGCGTCCGACGTCGTCGACTACGCCCGTACGCCCGAGTGGGGCGCACGGGTACGGGCGCTCGCCGACGGGCGCGGCGTCGATCTCGTCGTGGAGATCGGCGGGGCCGGAACCATCGCCCAGTCCGTCGACGCCCTCGCCGACGGCGGCCGGATCTCCCTCGTCGGCAATCTCGCGTCGGGCGGCGGCATGGACCTGACGCGGTTCTTCCGGCGCGGCGCGGCGCTGCGGACCGTCGTCGTCGGCAGCCGGAGCGACTTCGAGCGGATGAACCGGGTCATCGGTCGGCACCGGCTGCGGCCCGTCATCGACCGCGTCTTCCCGTTCGCCGCCGCGCCGGAGGCGTTCTCCTACTTCGAGAAGGGGGCGGGCATGGGGAAGGTCGTCATCGGCCGCTGAGTCGCCCCGCGGAACCGGCTGTCAGTGGATGACGGACACGATCCGGCAGGCGGCCTCGGCCAGTTCGCGATCGCCGTCGATACGGGCGCGGGCCAGGGCCTCGGCGGGCTGGACGCCGCGCGTGCACAGGCGCCAGGCCGTCTCCGCGTCCAAGTGGAGCGTGGCCGCGGGCTGTTGGGGGCCGACCGAGGGGGCCAGGGACCACGCGCCGCCGTCCATGGCGGTCGCGGTCCACCTCCCGCCCGCCGGTCCGGCCACGCTCACCCGCACCCGCGTCCCGGCCGGCGCCTCGACCCCGCGCAGCGTATGCGGCAGCGCCCGCATGAAGGTGTCCAGGACCACGGACAGGAACCGCGGATCGGCGTCGGTGCCCTGGCCCACGGCGTGCCGGATCTGCTGGCGGTGCGTCCAGAACTCGGTGAAGTCGCGGGCGCTGTCCAGCCACATCGGCGCCGGGTCGGCGCCCGCCCAGGACACCCCCAGCGACGGCGATCCGGGGTCGGCGTCCTCGAAGAACCGGGCGGTCTGCCCGCCGATCAGTTCCAGGGTGTCGGTGAGCGCCGCCGGGCTCACCCGGGACAGCGCGTCCACCCATTCCTGGTTGATGCGGTGGATGAACGTTTCCAGCGTCTCGCCCGCCGCGAAGGCGGGGCCGTCCCGGTGGCCGTCGCGGTCGCGGGAGAGGCGTCCATAGCAGTCGCCCAGGAGGTGCGCGGCGAGATCGCGTACGGTCCAGCCGGGCACCGCCTCCTCGCGCCAGTCGGCGGGTGCGAGGCCGCGCAGCGTGGCGATCAGCGCGGCGTGCTCCGGGGCGAAGAGGGCGCGGGCGTCGATCGGGGGGCCGAGCCAGGAGTGGCCGGGGGCGTCGTCGAGTCGGGAATCCATGGCCATAGCCTGCCGCAACTCGGGGGCGGACGCGGACCGGTGCTCCCGCGGCACACGCGGTCCGAACGAGCAGGCGGTACGCGCGATCCGTACGAGCAGGCGCTGCGTACGGTCCGTACGAGCAGGCGGTACGCGCGATCCGTACGAGCAGGCGGTGCGCGCGCCGCCTCAGGAGGCCCCGGCGGCGGGCCCGCGGGACGGCGTCGAGCAGGCCGGGCACCAGTAGCCCTCGCCGCCCTGGATGAAGATCCAGCCCAGCTCGGCGATGTGCGGAACCGCCTGCTTGGCCTCGTGGAGCAGGAAGTTGGTGAGATCCAGCTCCTCGTCCGGCGGTGGTTCGGCGATCACCAGGTCGAAGGTGACCCGCTCCGTGCAGCCCCCGCGGTCGCAGGCGAGATAGAAGCGCACCGGGCCCGGGGCGCGGCCTTCCGTCGTCAGGCTCATAGGGCATCGTTACGGAGCCCGGCCGCATCCGGCAACCCGTCGGCGGCGGATACCGCCGGCGTACGGCCGCCGGCGCGCGGCGGGCGCCCCGGCGAACGGCCCGGACCGCCCGTCGCGCCCTCCGCCGGGCGCGCGCCTCACCCCGCCCCGGCGCCGAACTTCCGCCGCCAGGCCAGCGACACATAGACCAGCGCGATCAGCACCGGCACCTCGATGAGCGGGCCGACGACCCCGGAGAGGGCCTGGCCGGAGGTGACGCCGAAGGTCGCGATGGCGACCGCGATGGCGAGTTCGAAGTTGTTGCCCGCAGCGGTGAACGCGAGGGTCGCCGTGCGGTCGTACGGCAGGCCGAGCCCCTTGCCGAGAGCGAACGTGCCGAACCACATGAGCGCGAAGTAGGCGAGCAGCGGCAGCGCGATGCGGGCGACGTCCAGCGGCTGCGAGGTGATCGTCCGCCCCTGGAGGGCGAAGAGGACGACGATGGTGAACAGCAGCCCGTACAGCGCCCAGGGGCCGATCCTCGGCAGCACCTTCGCCTCGTACCGCTCCCGGCCCAGCCTCCGCTCCCCGAGGCGGCGGGTGAGGAACCCGGCGACCAGCGGGACGCCGAGGAAGACGACGACGTTCAGGGCGATCTTCCCCATGGAGATGTCCAGGCGGTGGCCGTCGCCGAGGCCGAGCCAGCCGGGCAGCAGGTCGAGGTAGAACCAGCCGAGCAGGCCGAAGGCGACGACCTGGAAGACGGAGTTCAGGGCGACGAGCACGGCGGCGGCCTCGCGGTCGCCGCAGGCCAGGTCGTTCCAGATGATGACCATCGCGATGCACCGGGCGAGGCCGACGATGATCAGGCCGGTGCGGTACTCGGGCAGGTCCGGCAGGAAGATCCAGGCGAGCGCGAACATCACGGCGGGCCCGAGCAGCCAGTTGACCACGAGCGAGGAGACCATCAGCCTCTTGTCGCCGGTGACCGCGTCGAGCCGGTCGTAGCGGACCTTCGCGAGGACCGGGTACATCATGACCAGCAGGCCGACGGCGATCGGCAGCGAGACGCCGCCGATCTCGACCGCCGCGAGGGCGTCGTTCAGGCCGGGGACCAGCCGCCCCAGGCCGAGCCCGAGCCCCATGGCCAGCAGGATCCAGACCGCGAGGAAGCGGTCGAGCGTGGAGAGCCGCGCGGCGACGGGGGACGCGGGCGGCGCGTCCGTACGTCCTGGAGCGGTCGCGGCGGGGTCGGCGCGGGTCACAGGCACGGCCTCCTGCGGTCGGCGGCCGCGGTCTCGCGCGCGGCGGCGGCCAGCTCCGCGAACGAGCCGGCCAGCGCCTCGACGACCTGCGGCCGCAGCCGGTAGTACGTGAAGTTGCCGCACGGCTCGGTGTCCACGACGCCGGCCTCGCGCAGCACCTTGAGGTGGTTGGAGAGGTTGGTCTGGCGTGCGCCGGTCTCCTCCACCAGGTGCGTGGTGCACAGCGTCTCGCGGGCGAGCAGCGTCACGATCCGGAGCCTGAGCGGGGAGGAGAGGACCTGGAGCAGATCAGCCTCGACTGATGTCAGCATGCACTGATGTTGACACGCCGACCGGCCCGTCCGCATCCCCGCACGTCATCCGGCCCGCGCCGAAGGCGCCACCGCCCGCACCACCACCCGCGCACCCGGCAGCGCCCACGTCCGCACGGCCGCCGGCCGCCCCCGCGCCGCCGGTCGCATCGCCGGCCGCCGAGCGCGTCAGCTCCAGTGCCCCGGCCGCGTCAGGGCCTCGGGGAGCCTGGTGGCGGCGTCGCCCTTGGCCGCGTTGAGCTGGGCCTGGGTGAGGAAGATGCTGCCGGTGAGGTCCGCGCCGCCGAGCTCCGCGTCGCGGAGGTCGGCGCCGATCAGGTCGGCCGAGCGCAGGTCCGCCCCCTTGAGGTCGGCGGCGATGAGGTACGCGCCGCGCAGGTTCGCGCCCCGCAGGTTCGCGCCGCGGAGCCGGGCCCCGATGAGGTCGGCGCCCCGGTGGTTCTTCTTCTTGCGCCCCGCGACACCGGCCCGTACCAGCTCGCTCGCGCGCAGCAGCAGTTCGTTGACCTCGCCCCGGTGCGCCGCCACGTCCAGCTCCGCCAGCTCCTCGGCGCTGCCGCCGGTCAGCCGCTCGGTCCGGCGCACGGCGGCGCGCAGCTCGCCGTGGAGGGAGCGGGCCTGCGGGAGGGAGAGCGCCTCGGCGAGGTACCACAGGAGTTCGTGGAGCTGCCGCATGACGGGGAACACGTCGAACATCGGGCGCGCGGTCTCCGGCGCCTGCCGCCAGTCCCGGCCGCCGAAGGTGACCTGGGAGACCTTCTGGCCCGCGCCGAAGCAGTCGAAGACGGTGCAGCCGGAGAAGCCGCGCTGCCGCAGGTCGGCGTGGATGCCGCAGCGGAAGTCCGTCCGGAGGTTGCGGCAGGGCTTCCCGGCGGGCTTGTCGATCGCGAAGTCCGCCGAGGCCGCGAAGGGCAGCGCGACGCAGCACAGCCCGAAGCAGCTCGCGCAGTCGGAGCGCAGGCCGAGCGCGTCGGCGCCCTCGGCGGCGCCGGACGCGTCGGTCGGGCCGGCGGTGCCGGTGGTCGGCTGGGCGCGGTCGTCGTCGGACAACGTGCGTGGGCTCCTGGTGCGAGGCGGTCGCCGCCCGGCGGGGCGGACCCCCATTCTCTCAGCCCGCGCCCGCGCGCCGGGAAGGCCCGTGCCGAAGCCGACGGCTCCTCAGAGCCGCGTCATCGCCCGCGCCGCCGCCCGTTCCCGCATCTGCCGCCGTACGAGCGGCCAGCAGGCGACCCCGACCAGGCCGGCCAGCGGATGGCCCCAGGCGGAGAGCGGGTCGAGGTACTCCAGCAGGTCGCGGGCGCACAGCAGCCCCGCC
The DNA here is from genome assembly GCF_040654795.1 of Streptomyces sp. NPDC050617. NCBI lineage: Bacteria > Bacillati > Actinomycetota > Actinomycetes > Kitasatosporales > Streptomycetaceae > Streptomyces > Streptomyces sp. NPDC050617. Next base: position 20,581 of record NZ_JBFAIS010000009.1, read on the forward strand.
GACCCCAGCAGCGTCCACCGCGCCCAGGGCGGCAGCAGCCCGGCGAGCGCGCCCGTACAGGCCATCAGGCCGAAGCTGATCCCGTAGTCGAGGCGGTGCAGGGAGGCCGTGGGCAGCTCGCCCATGGCGACGCCCCAGGCGACCGGGAGCTCCGTGGCGAGGGTCGCGACGACGTGGCCGAGGAGGAAGACGCCGATGGTGCGCGGGCCGCCGACGCGGCGTTCGAGGGCCGTGAGGATGAAGAGGAAGGCGAGCCCGTACGCCGACTGGAGCCCGCCCGCGACCCACAGCGCGCTCGCGACGAGGACGAGCAGCGGCCGGTCCGAGAGGTGCGCGACGTCGGTGCTGGAGTCGCGGAGCAGCCGGCCCACGGTCTCCTGGTCGCCGTAGTCGGCGTACGCGGCGGTGGCGATCAGGACGAGGGCGTAGCCGAAGGTGAACGGGGTGCCGAGCGGGGTCGGCAGGATCCGCCAGGGCCGCGCCCCCAGGGCTCGTCTCAGCCATACCGGCGCGGGCGGGCGCGCGACCTCCGACGGGGTGACAACGGGCGCGTCGGCAGCGTCCACCAAGGTCACGGCGGTCGGACCCCTTCCCTCCGGGCGGCCGTGTCCCTCGGTCGCGCTCAGAACCTGGTCGGTCTCAGAAGATTAAGGTGCAGGGTCGACCCGGCAATCAAGCCCTGTCAGTGACTCCTGTCACAATGGGCAACCGAAAATGGGTACGAGGCGTCCCGTCTCCACACCTTTCCCCCGAGCTTCCCCGTCGTTCACCACCGCGTTCACCGCCGAGCCGCCCGGAGGTCCCGCACCATGTCACCGCAGTACGACACCGCCGACGCCCCCGTCACCCTGGAGCGCCGCGAAGGTCCGTACGGGGAGGTGGTGCTCCGGCGGCGCCCGGCGGGCGGCGCGGCGTCCAAGGGCCCCGGGGCGACCGGGGACGCCGTCTACGAGATCATCGCCAACGGCTGCTTCCTGATGGACACCTCCGACGGCCGCTCCGAGCGCCTGCTCGTCGACGCGGCCCTCACCGCGCTGCCGCCCGAGCGGCCGGCCCCCGCCCTGCTGATCGGCGGCCTCGGCGTCGGCTTCTCCCTCGCGCGGGCCGCCGCCGAGCCGCGCTGGGGCCGGATAGCGGTCGTCGAGCGCGAGCAGGCCGTCATCGACTGGCACCTGGCCGGGCCGCTCGCCGCGGTCTCCGCCGGGGCGCTGGCCGACCCCCGGACCGAGATCCTGCACACGGACCTCGTCGCGTACGTGCGCACCGCCCCGCACGCCTACGACGCGCTCTGCCTGGACATCGACAACGGCCCGGAGTGGACCGTCACCGAGGAGAACGGCGGGCTCTACTCCCCCGCCGGACTCGCCGCCTGCCGCGCCCGGCTGAACCCCGGCGGCGTGCTCGCCGTCTGGTCCGCGCAGCCCTCCCCGGCCTTCGACGAGGCGCTCCGGAATGCCGGGTTCACGGGTGTACGGACGGAAGAGATCGCAGTTGCCCGAGGCGTACCGGACGTGGTCCACCTGGCGGTTCGGGGCGCGTAGCCGTCCCCCGCCACCTGCCCGTACTCTGCTTTGCGTAGAGGCGACCAGGCACGCACGAGCCAGGCGTGACCAAGCACGACCGGGCACGGAAAGACGCTAAGGGCGGGGCGCATGGAGCAGACACACATCAGCCCGAACGGCGCCGCGGCCACTCCGGGCGCACAGCGCAGGGTGCTGGTCGTCGAGGACGACCAGACGATAGTCGACGCCATCGCGGCACGGCTGCGCGCCGAGGGGTTCCAGGTGCAGACCGCGGGCGACGGGCCGGCGGCCGTGGAGACGGCCGAGGCGTGGCAGCCGGACGCCCTCGTGCTGGACATCATGCTGCCCGGCTTCGACGGGCTGGAGGTCTGCCGCCGGGTCCAGGCGCAGCGGCCGGTGCCGGTCCTGATGCTGACCGCGCGCGACGACGAGACCGACATGCTGGTGGGGCTCGGGGTCGGCGCGGACGACTACATGACCAAGCCGTTCTCGATGCGGGAGCTGGCGGCGCGGGTGCATGTGCTGCTGCGCCGGGTGGAGCGGGCGGCGATGGCCGCGCACACGCCGCGCAGCGGCATCCTGCGCCTGGGCGAGCTGGAGATCGACCACGCGCAGCGCCGGGTGCGGGTGCGCGGCAGCGACGTGCATCTGACGCCGACCGAGTTCGACCTGCTGGTCTGCCTCGCCAACACGCCCCGCGCGGTGCTCTCCCGCGAGCAGCTGCTGGCGGAGGTGTGGGACTGGGCCGACGCCTCCGGGACCCGGACCGTGGACAGCCACATCAAGGCGCTGCGCCGGAAGATCGGGGCCGAGCGCATCCGCACGGTCCACGGGGTGGGCTACGCGCTGGAGACCCCGGCCGCATGACGGGCCGCAGCCGCATACGGGGCGGCGGGCCGGGCCGCGGCACGTACGCGCGAGGGCCCGGCGGCGGCGCGAGCGGCGGTGGCGGCCCGTGACCGGGACCGAACGGGACCAGCGCGCGGGGACCTGGGGCCGGGTCTGGGAGGCGCTGCGCCCCCTCGATCCGTACCGCTCGGTGAAGGCCGCGCTCGGCGCGCTCGTCATCGGGTCGGTGACCATCACCACCCTGCTGGTCTTCGTCGCGATCCACTCCGCGACCGAGTTGCGCATCATCACCGTCTTCTCGATCATCGCCTCGCTGCTGATCACCCAGTTCGTGGCGCAGGGGCTGACCGCGCCGCTGGACGAGATGACCGAGGTCACCGGGGCCATGGCGCACGGCGACTACACCCGGCGGGTACGGGCCGACCGGCGCGACGAGTTCGGCGACCTGGCCACCGCCTTCAACCACATGGCCGCCGATCTGGAGGCGGTGGACACCCACCGCAAGGAGCTGGTCGCCAACGTCTCGCACGAGCTGCGCACCCCGATCGCGGGGCTGCGGGCGGTGCTGGAGAACGTCGTCGACGGCGTCTCGGAGGCGGATCCGGAGACGATGCGGATCGCGCTGCGCCAGACGCAGCGCCTGGGCCGGCTCGTGGAGCAGCTGCTGGACCTGTCCCGGCTGGACAACGGCGTCGTGCCGCTGCACTCGCGGCGCTTCGAGGTCTGGCCGTATCTGGCGGGCGTGCTGAAGGAGGCCAGCATGGCCAACGGCAGCGGTTCCGCGCCGCACACCCGCAAGGACGTCCATCTCCACCTGGACGTATCCCCGCCGGAGCTGACCGCGTACGCGGATGTGGAGCGGCTGCACCAGGTCGTGGCCAATCTGGTCGACAACGCGGTCAAGCACAGTCCGCAGCGCGGCCGGGTCACGGTCCGCGCCCGGCGCGGGGAGGGCGAGGAGACGCTGGCGCTGGAGGTCATCGACGAGGGGCCCGGCATCCCCGAGTCCGAGCGGCACCGGGTCTTCGAGCGCTTCAACCGGGGCGGCTCGGGTCAGCAGGGTCCGGCCACCGACGGCGGGACGGGGCTGGGGCTGGCGATCGCGCGCTGGGCGGTCGATCTGCACGGTGGCCGGATCGGTGTGGCCGAATCCCCCCGTGGGTGCCGCATACAAGTCACTCTTCCGGGAACGCCTCGACAGACGAGTTGACGTAGGGTCGACGTCGGAAGCACACATTCGAGGGTTGTGGGCGCTATCACCCGAACCCTCGGAGAGCCTTGGGGACCTCAAGGACAGCGAAACTCGGTGTGTTTCCCGCCAAGTCATGCCACGAAACCAACCCAACAATGTGACTTGCGCGACGACTGGCCCGTGTGGCCTGCAAGCAAGGTCCCAAGAGGCGTAGCCTTTATTCCCGCTGTCCACCACCTTAGGAAGCGGAAGAGGGCGGTTGCCGCCGTGTCGCCACAGTCCCCCAACACCTCGAGCATCTCGACCGAAGAGAACGGGCCGGGCAAGAGTCCAGCCGATGTCTTCGGCCCCAATGAGTGGCTCGTCGACGAGATCTACCAGCAGTACCTCCAGGACCCGAACTCGGTCGACCGAGCCTGGTGGGACTTCTTCGCCGACTACAAGCCGGGCGCCCCGGCGGCCCAGCCGCCGCAGGGCGTCACGGGAGCCGACACTCCGGCCCCCACCACCGCCCCGCCGGCCGCCGCGCAGGCCCAGCCGGCGAAGGCCGCTCCGCAGCCCGCCCAGGCCGCTCCCGCGGCCCCGGCAGCTCCGGCCGCCGCCCCGAGCCAGGCCGCCAAGCCCGCGCCGGCCCCGGCGAAGCCCGCCGCGAAGCCCGCGGCCGCTCCGCCCGAGGGCACCGAGTACGTCCCGCTGCGCGGTCCCGCCGCGGCGGTCGCGAAGAACATGAACGCCTCGCTGGAGCTGCCCACGGCCACGTCCGTGCGCGCCGTCCCGGTGAAGCTGCTCTTCGACAACCGCATCGTGATCAACAACCACCTCAAGCGCGCGCGCGGTGGCAAGGTCTCCTTCACGCACCTCATCGGCTACGCCATGGTGCAGGCGCTGAAGCTGATGCCGTCGATGAACCACTCCTTCGCGGAGAAGGACGGCAAGCCGACCCTCGTCAAGCCCGAGCACGTCAACCTCGGTCTCGCCATCGACCTGGTCAAGCCCAACGGCGACCGCCAGCTCGTGGTCGCGGGGATCAAGAAGGCGGAGACGCTCAACTTCTTCGAGTTCTGGCAGGCGTACGAGGACATCGTCCGCCGCGCCCGCGCGAACAAGCTGACGATGGACGACTTCACCGGCGTCACCGCGTCGCTGACCAACCCCGGCGGCATCGGCACCGTGCACTCCGTGCCGCGCCTGATGCCCGGCCAGGGCCTGATCCTCGGCGTCGGCGCGATGGACTACCCCGCCGAGTTCCAGGGCACCTCCCAGGACGCCCTGAACAAGCTGGGCGTCTCCAAGGTCATGACGCTGACCTCGACGTACGACCACCGGGTGATCCAGGGCGCCGCCTCCGGCGAGTTCCTGCGGATCATGAACCAGCTGCTGCTCGGCGAGAACGAGTTCTTCGACGAGATCTTCAAGGCGCTGCGCATCCCGTACGAGCCGGTCCGCTGGCTCCGCGACATCGACGTCTCGCACGAGAACGACGTCACCAAGGCCGCGCGCGTCTTCGACCTGATCCACTCCTACCGGGTCCGCGGCCACGTCATGGCCGACACCGACCCGCTGGAGTACCGCCAGCGCAAGCACCCGGACCTCGACATCATCGAGCACGGGCTGACGCTGTGGGACCTGGAGCGCGAGTTCGCCGTCGGCGGCTTCGCCGGCAAGTCGATGATGAAGCTGCGCGACATCCTGGGCGTGCTCCGCGACTCGTACTGCCGCACCACCGGCATCGAGTTCATGCACATCCAGGACCCCAAGGAGCGCAAGTGGATCCAGGACCGCGTGGAGCGCGGTCACTCCAAGCCCGAGCGCGATGAGCAGCTGCGCATCCTGCGCCGGCTGAACTCCGCCGAGGCGTTCGAGACGTTCCTGCAGACCAAGTACGTCGGCCAGAAGCGGTTCTCGCTGGAGGGCGGCGAGTCCGTCATCCCGCTGCTCGACGCGGTCATCGACTCGGCCGCCGAGTCGCGCCTGGACGAGGTCGTCATCGGCATGGCCCACCGCGGCCGGCTCAACGTCCTCGCCAACATCGTCGGCAAGTCGTACGCGCAGATCTTCCGCGAGTTCGAGGGCAACCTCGACCCGAAGTCGATGCACGGCTCCGGCGACGTGAAGTACCACCTGGGCGCCGAGGGCACCTTCACCGGTCTGGACGGCGAGCAGATCCAGGTCTCGCTGGCCGCCAACCCCTCGCACCTGGAGACCGTCGACCCGGTGGTCGAGGGCATCTCCCGCGCCAAGCAGGACGTCATCGGCAAGGGCGGCACGGACTTCACGGTCCTGCCCGTCCTGCTGCACGGCGACGCGGCCTTCGCGGGCCAGGGCGTGGTGGCCGAGACGCTGAACATGTCGCAGCTGCGCGGCTACCGCACCGGCGGCACGGTGCACGTCGTCATCAACAACCAGGTCGGCTTCACCGCCGCGCCGGAGTCGGCCCGCTCCTCCATGTACGCCACCGACGTGGCCCGCATGATCGAGGCGCCGATCTTCCACGTGAACGGCGACGACCCGGAGGCCGTGGTGCGCGTCGCGCGGCTCGCCTTCGAGTACCGCCAGGCGTTCAACAAGGACGTCGTCATCGACCTGATCTGCTACCGGCGCCGCGGTCACAACGAGACCGACAACCCGGAGTTCACGCAGCCGCTGATGTACCACGTGATCGACAAGAAGCGCTCGGTGCGCAAGCTCTACACCGAGTCCCTCATCGGTCGCGGCGACATCACCCTGGAAGAGGCCGAGCAGGCGCTCCAGGACTTCCAGGGGCAGCTGGAGAAGGTCTTCACCGAGGTCCGGGAGGCCACCACGGCCCCGGCCCCGGCCGAGGTCCCGGCGCCGCAGGCGGAGTTCCCGGTCACGGTGAAGACCGCGATCTCCCAGGAGGTCCTCAAGCGGATCGCCGAGTCCCAGGTCAACATCCCCGACCGGGTCACCGTGCACCCGCGGCTGCTCCCGCAGCTGCAGCGCCGGGCGACGCAGGTCGAGGACGGCACGATCGACTGGGGCACCGGCGAGACGCTGGCCATCGGCTCGCTGCTGATGGAGGGCACCCCGGTCCGGCTCGCCGGCCAGGACTCCCGCCGCGGCACCTTCGGCCAGCGCCACGCGGTGCTGGTGGACCGGGAGACCGGCCAGGACTACACGCCGCTGCTCTACCTCTCCGAGGACCAGGCCCGTTACAACGTCTACGACTCGCTGCTCAGCGAGTACGCGGCGATGGGCTTCGAGTACGGCTACTCGCTGGCCCGCCCGGACGCGCTGGTCATGTGGGAGGCGCAGTTCGGCGACTTCGCCAACGGCGCGCAGACCGTCATCGACGAGCTGATCTCCTCCGCCGAGCAGAAGTGGAACCAGACCTCCGGGGTCACCCTGCTGCTGCCGCACGGCTACGAGGGCCAGGGCCCGGACCACTCCTCGGCCCGGATCGAGCGCTACCTCCAGCTCTGCGCGCAGAACAACATGACGGTCGCCATGCCGACCCTGCCGTCGAACTACTTCCACCTGCTGCGCTGGCAGGTGCACAACCCGCACCACAAGCCGCTCGTCGTCTTCACCCCGAAGTCGATGCTGCGTCTGAAGGCGGCGACGTCGAAGGCGGAGGAGTTCACCACCGGCAGCTTCCGCCCGGTGATCGGCGACGACTCGGTGAACGCCGAGGACGTCCGCAAGGTCGTCTTCTGCTCCGGCAAGGTCTACTACGACCTCGTCGAGGAGCGGACCAAGCGCGGTCTGACCGACACGGCCATCGTCCGCATCGAGCGCCTCTACCCGCTGCCGGGTGAGGAGCTCCAGGCCGAGATCGCCCGGTACTCCAACGCGGCGAAGTTCGTGTGGGCCCAGGAGGAGCCGGCGAACCAGGGTGCGTGGCCGTTCGTCGCGCTCAACCTGATCGACCACCTCGACCTGGCGGTCGGCGCGGACATCCCGGCCCCGGAGCGGCTGCGGCGGGTCTCCCGCCCGCACGGCTCCTCGCCGGCGGTCGGCTCCAACAAGCGCCACCAGGCCGAGCAGGTGGCCCTGGTCAACGAGGTCTTCGACATCTGACCTCGGTCGACGCCAGTACGTCCGAGAGGCCCGGCCCCGCATCGCGCGGGGCCGGGCCTCTCGGCGTCTCCGGTTCTTCAAGGGGCCGCTACTTGGATTCGAGCCGCCCCAGGGGGTGCTGGGACAGCGCCTCGCGAGCCGCCGTCCAGCCGGCGTCGTCGATGCCGAGGGCGTGGCGCAGGTACGCCAGGGTGGTCCGCTGGATCAGGGCGACGCGCTCGTGGTGCTCGTCCGTCGTCTCCCGGACCTCGTAGCCGGTGATGCCGCCGAGGGAGTGCTCCGCCCCGTACAGGGTGAGCAGGCTCTTGGGCCCCGGGCTCAGGTGGTACGGGTCCGTCATCCACTCCGGTCCCCGTACGGACATCGGCAGTTCGTCCTTGTCCCCCGCGATGACGAGGGCCGGCTTGGCCAGGTATCCGAAGTCCGGCGCCTTCAGCCACGGCAGGTTCTCGGCCGCGAAGGGGGTCAGGTCGGCGCCGCCCCGGCCGGCCGTGGCGAGCAGCACGCCCGCCGTGACCCGCGCGTCGGACAGGTCCTCCTTCGTCCCGCTCTCCGGGTCGAGGAGCCGCAGGCCCAGCAGGACGCCGGTCGTCTGGCCGCCGAAGGAGTGCCCGGCCGCGGCTATCCGGCCGCGGTCCACGCGTCCGCCGAGACCGGGCACCGCGGCCTCCAGCACGTCGAGCCGGTCGAGGACGAGCCTCATGTCCTGGACGCGGCGGCGCCACAGCCCCGGCCTGCGGGGATCGTCCTCGGGCAGCCCCACGGTCCGGGAGTCGAGGTGGGTGGGCTGGATCACCACGAAGCCGTGCGCGGCCCAGTAGTCGGCCAGCGGCCCGTAGCCGTCCAGCGAGGAGCCGTAGCCGTGCGAGAGGAGGATGACCGGCAGCCCGCTCCCGGTCGTCGGCGCGGATATCCGCACCCGCAGGTCCTCGGCGCGGCCCGATGCCTCCAGCACCACCGGTTTCACCGAGACGACGGGGGCGGCGGCGGGGCCGGCCGCGTGCGTGGCAGGCGTGTCTGTCGCGTTCATGGGGGTTCTTCCTTCGCGGGTCCGAGGGGAGGCCGGCGGACAGCCGGGCACGGTCCCGCCCTCCGCCGTCGCGGCGGGGGCGGTGCCGTCGCGCGTTACGCTAAAACCTGACGTTGGCGTGAGAGGCAAGTGCTGTTGTCGGGCCCACGGCGGAGGACATGATGCGTATCGGCGAGCTCGCCGCCAGGACCGGCGTCAGCGTGCGGGCGCTGCGCTACTACGAGGAGCAGGGCCTGCTCGCCTCGGAACGCAGCCCCAGCGGCCAGCGGCGGTACCCGGACAGCGCGGTCCACCGCGTCCTGGTGATCCAGCAGTTGTACGCCGCCGCGGTGCCCAGCAAGTCGATCAGGGAGATGCTGCCGCACGTCGTGGACGGTCAGGCCACGCCGGAGCTGCTGGAGCGGCTCGCGGCGGAGGGGGACCGCATCGACGGCAGGATCGGCGAGCTGGTGAGCGCCCGCGCCAGGCTGGGCGCCGTGATCGCCGCCGTCGAGAAATCCCAGACGGGCCGGGACTGCCGGGCCCGGTAGGCCCCCGCGGAGACATCGGGCCCGCGGCCCCCGGACAGCGCGGTACGGCCGTACGAGACGCGTCGTACGGCCGTACCTTCGCAGCCGCTACACCGGCTGCGGTTCGAAGTCCCAGAAGGGGCGGATGCGGGTGCGGGCCGCGACCGTGTGGCGGTGCTGGGCGCCGAGGGTGCGGGAGAGCTGCTGGAGCGCGTCGTGCTCCAGCTTGTCCGCCTCGTCGCGCTGACCGAGGCCGCGCAGGTCGGCGGCGAGGCCCACCTCGCAGGAGAGGGTCAGCGGGTGCTGGCCGCCGAGGGCGCGGCGGGCGCGGGCCAGGGTGTCGCGGCTGAGCTCGGTCGCGTCGTCGACGCGGCCGATGAGGTTGCGGCAGCTCGCCGCGTTGAGGGCGCACCCCAGCGTCCAGGGGTGGTCCTCGCCCATGGCCTCCCGCATCCGGGCCAGCGCCTGCTCGGCCGCCTCGAACGCCTCCTGCCGCTCGCCCGTCTCCCGCAGCGCGAGCGCGATGTTGCCGTACGCGCCGATGGTGAAGGGGTGGTCCTCGCCCATGACGGCGGCGTACCGCCCGGCGACGTCCTCGGCGCGGCGGCGGGCGTCGTCGAGGTCGGTGCCGACGGCGCGCAGCAGGCTGGCGTAGTCGCAGGCGACGCGGAGCGAGCCGGGGTTGTCGCGGCCGAGGACCCGCTCGCTGCGCTCCAGGGTGGCGCACAGCAGGGTCTCGGCGGCGGAGAGGTCGCTGTCCTGGCGGCGCATGCACATGGCCAGGTTGTGCTGGGCCATCAGGGTCTGCGGGTGGTTGCGGCCGAGGACCTGGAGGTGCAGGCGGACGCCGAGCTCCTGGCGGGAGGTGGCCTCGGTGTAGCGGCCGAGGAGGCGCAGCCCCCAGGCGTAGTTGAGGGCCTTGCCCAGCGTGCTGGGGTGCAGGGTGCGCAGGACCCGTTCGTGTGCTTCGAGCGTCTCGCGGTCGAGGTCGAGGGCTTCCTGGTACCGGCCGAGGAGGCGCAGCACGACGTTGACGTTGTTGCGGGCGCTCAGGGTGCGGGGCTCGTCGTCGCCGAGGAGTTCGCGGTAGCGCTCCCAGACGGTCTCCAGGAGGCCCTGCGCCTCCGGGTAGCGGCCGCGGGCCATGACGTTGGCGGCGAGGCCGCTCATGGCCTTGAGGAGTTCCAGCTCGTCGGGGTCGTCCTGGGCGTTGAGCTGGTCGACGGCGGTCCGGCTGAGCTCCTCGGCCTCCCGGTAGCGGCCGAGCATCCGCAACATGTTGGCCTGGTGGTGGGCGAGGATGATCAGCTGGTCGTGGTCGGGGCCGAGGAGGGCGCTCCAGGCGTCGCGGACCTTCTCGCACAGCTCCAGTCCGGTGCGGAACTCGCCGCGCTGGTAGAGGTAGCGCAGGCAGTTCAGGACGAACCGCTGGACCTTGGGGTCCTCGCTGTCGAGGGCGCCGCAGGATTCGAGGTGCGGCACGAGTTCGGCGTAGCGGGACCAGAGCCGGCTGTCGGAGGAGCGGCCGGGGTCGGCGGCGGTCAGGGACTCCTGCACGACGCGGGAGAGGGTGGTGTGTTCGCGGTCGGACATGGTGTCGCGGACGAAGCCGTGCACCATGCGGTGCATCTGCACGGTCTCGACGCCGGTGCCGGCGTCCTCGGAGATGGCCTGCTGGTACTCGATGCGGACGACGGAGTACTGGATCAGGATCTTGAGCGCGCGGTTCCACTTGAGGGTGTCGTTGGTCAGCCAGCTGAGCCGCTCGGGCAGCCGTCCCGTGCCCATCTCGCGCAGCAGCCGCAGCGGCACGGGGCCGGGCGCGAAGAAGACGCACAGCCGGAGCAGGTCGACGGCCTCCTGCATGTTCTCGCGGAGGGTGTTGAGCAGTATGTCCCACGCCTTGGGGAACGCCTCGGGGTAGGACGGCGAGGTCTGCAGGACGTCCTCGGAGTCCGAGACGGAGCCGCTGACCAGGGCCACGTACTCCTCGACGGGCATCGCGGACTGGCCGAGCCACCCGGCGGTCTGGTCGAGGAGGAGCGGCAGGTCGTCGAGGGCGGCGGCGAGGAGGTGGGCCTCGGCGGGGCTGAGCCGGTCGGCGCGGCGGCGCACGAAGGCGACGCTCTCGTCGCGCGCGTACACGGGGACGTCCATCAGCTCGGCGTCGTGGCCGCCCCAGTCGCGGTTGCGGGTGGTGATCAGTACGTGGCCGGGGCCGGAGGGCACCGCGTCGGCGACGGCGGCGGGGTCGTCGGCGCCGTCGAAGACGAGGAGCCAGCGGCTGTGCGGGCTGCCGACGCGCAGCGCCTCGTGGACGGCGCGGATCCGCTCGCCGTACTCGCTGCCGGCGTCGACGAGGCCGAGGGCGGGCGCGAGGGCGGCGAGGCCCTCGCGCATGGCGGCGCGGGTGTGCGCGGGCACCCACCAGACCAGGTCGTAGTCGGAGGCGAAGCGGTGCGCGTACTCGGAGCCGAGCTGGGTCTTGCCGACGCCGGACATGCCGTGCAGGGCGCAGACGGCGGCCCCGCTGGGGGCGTCCTCGAACCAGTCGTGGAGGTTGCTGAGCAGGGTGTCGCGGCCGGTGAAGCGGGGGTTGCGGCGCGGTACGGGGCCCCAGACCTCGGGCGGGTCGTCGGGGAAGCGGGGGGTGCCGGGCCGGTCGTCCTCGATGTACGGGCCGTCGGTCGGCAGTCCCAGTCGGCCCAGCACCCGTCGTTCACTCTCCTCGGCGCCGATGCGCCACAGGTCCGCGGGGGCCAGCAGCCCGGTTCCGCTCGGCAGTTGACGGGTCGTCACGCTCACGGCGGCGAACCGGTCGGCGTGCGGCTCGACGACGGCGTGCAGCGCCGCGTTCCACTCGTCCTCGGTGCGCGGGCCGAGCGAGAAGTACCAGTCGCTGAGGATCAGCAGGGTCTTGCCGGGCTGGTCGAGCAGGTCCGTCAGCGTGCTCTCCAGGGACTGGTCCACCGAGCCGTCCCAGCGGCGGAGCACCGGCCGGTGGCCCAGGCGCTGCAGGCGGTGGCTGATCCACGCGGCCCAGGGCCGGTTGTAGCCCGCGTAGCTGATGGTGAACTGCTGTGACCCGGCGCTCTCGCCGGCTCCTCGCTGTGCGGCCATCCGACCGTTCCCCTCGTGTCTGAACTCGTTCCGGAGCGAAGCGACAGTCGAGTCGGCGGGGGTGTCCGGCGCCCACTCGGTTGTTTCTCTCTGTTCTTACCGCAGAGCCGTGCCCATGCGCCGCCCTATCCGGACGCGCCGCGCCGCCTCCACCTCGGCGGCGGCTCGCGCCCGCGGGCCGAGCGCGCCGGGGTACGCGGGCAACCGAGCGTACGCGTCGGCCATGGCCTGCGCGAATTCCCTTCCCTCGGCGGTGAGTTCGGGCGCCTGTACGAGCCCGGGGAGGACGGCGCCGGCCTGGGCCCAGCAGCGCGCGTGGGCGTCCCAGGCGGTCCGCTCCTCCGGGCCGCGGAGGGCCGCGATGCGGCCCCACAGGTCGGCGAGGGCCACGTGCGCGTACAGGCCCTGGAGGAGGCCGCCGAACGGGCGCGGGTCGGGGCGCCAGGGCGCCCAGTGGCGCGGCTCGGGCCCGGCCCGGTGCAGCGGCACGAGGTCGAGGACCGCGGCGAGCTTCGAGTGCTGGATCTCGTGCGCCAGGGTGGCGGCGAGGTCCACGGCGGTCGTGGGCCGGGAGGTGAACGCCGCGCCGAAGGCGTCCGGCATCGTCGCGGCCACCAGGCCGGCGGCCGGGGTGCGCAGCGGCACGACGCAGCCGAGCAGCGCGGCGAGTTCGGCGGCGCGCTCCGGCGCGGCGCGCTCCAGGAGCGCCATGGCGTCCCGCCACAGGGTGTGCCAGCGGGCCCGGTCGTCGTCGGTGGCGCGGTCGGTGGGGACCACGGCGGGGCCGGAACCGCCGTCGGGGGCGCGGTGCGGGTCGAGGTCGTCGAAGGGGACGGGGGCGGCGTGCGGCCCGGCAGGCGGCAGGGCGGTGAGCGGCAGCCGGCGGAAGCCGGGCGGGCAGGGCGCGCCGCCCCGGCCGCCCTCGATCAGCACGTCGCGGGCGGTGGGGTGGGTGAGCGCGCCGACGGAGGGCAGGACGAGCGCGCCGCGGCGCAGCGGCAGGCGGACGCGGAAGGGCACGCCGGCGCGGGCGGCCGCGGCGGCGGCGACGGCCGCGAGGCCGTCCGCGAGGCCGACGTCCCCTGACGCGGGCGTCCCTGACGGTGTGTCGTCTCCGTGTACGCGGCGGAGCGCGCGGGCGGCCCAGGCGCCGACGAGGGGGTAGCCGACGACCTGGCGGACGGCGTCGGGGTCGGCGCGTTCGGCCATGGCCAGCAGCCTCCAGTGGGCGTCGAAGCGCGGGTCGGCGCCGGCCTCGTCGGCGAGGGCCCGCAGCAGCAGCAGGCGCTTGCTGTACTGGGAGGCGGTGAGCAGCTCGGCGGCGGCGGGCGGGCACTGGGTGCGGGCGAGGGCGGCCAGCACCTGCGGGGGCATGCGGTGGGACATCAGGCCGCCGCGGTGTGCCGGGCCCGGCCGGCGGACTCTTCGAGGCGGCGGGCCGCGTGCCGGATGAGCCGCCGCAGGTCGGCGCAGTACACGGACGGGTGGTGGAAGCCCGAGCCCGCGCGGTAGCGGTGGGCGTAGTTGCCGCCGCCGCAGACCCGCTGGACGGGGCAGGAGCGGCAGGTGTCGCACAGGGCGCGGGCGCCGAGCTGGCGGGCGGCGATGCCGGGGTGGTCGAGGGCCGCGTCGAAGGGGTGCCGGAAGACGTCGAGGCCGGTGGCGGCGGCGCCCTCGTACGCGGACTTCAGGGAGTCGATCTGCTCGATCGCGCCGTCGGCCTCGACGACGACGGTCGCGACGGGCGAGGTGCCCAGGGCCTCGGTGGCGCTGGGCGCGCCGAGGAGCAGCAGCACGGCCTCCTCGAAGAGCCTGACCCGCGGCGCGCCGGGGCCCGCGTCCCACCAGCGGTCGAAGAGCCGGGCGAGCCAGTCGCCGTAGACGGTGCGGCGGCCGGCCGGGTCGGCGTGCGGCGGGGGCGCCGACCAGTTGGCATGCGGGAGGAGGAAGTCGAGGGCGGGCGGGCGGAAGGCGAGGAGGGAGTCGTAGAGCTCGTCCGGGTCGGCGGCCGGGTCGGCGGTGCACAGGATGCCGGCGTAGGCGTCGGGCCGCTCGGCGAGCAGGCTCAGCCCGCGGGCGACGGCGTCGAAGGAGGGGCGTCCGGCGTGGTCGACGCGGGCCCGGTTGTGGCGGGGCAGTCCGCCGTCGAGGCTGACGCCGACGCGGACGCCGGCGTCGGCGAGGCGGGTGACGCGCTCCGCGGTGAGGAGGGTGGCGTTGGTCTGGGTGGTCGTGGTGAGCTCGGTGCCGGCGTCGAGGCGGGCGCGGATCGCGTCGCGGTGGCGCAGCAGCGGTTCGACGCCGGTGAGCAGGGGTTCGCCGCCGTGCAGGACGGCTTCGACGGCGGGCAGGCGGTGGGCGCGGGCGTGCTCGGCGATGCGCTCGGCGGTCCGCTCGACCGTACGGGCCGAGACGGTGGCGGGGCGGTCGCGCCAACTGCCGTCGGGGCCCTCGTAGATGTAGCAGTAGGTGCAGGCGAGGTTGCAGCGGCTGTGCACCTTGAGGACGAACTGGCGGAACGGCACGGGGGCCACGCCTTGGGCGCGCAGCGCGGCCACGTCGAGCCGGTCGTACGGCCAGGGCGCGTGCGGATGCGCCATCGTCGGCCTCCCCCCTGTGTGTCTCTCGTCCCTGTGTCTCTCTCGTCGCCGCCTCTCCCCGGGCGGCCGGAACCGGCGGCGGGTCAGGACGCGTTGGAGAAGGCGCAGAGCACGCTCGTGGGCTCCACCGTGCGGCGCACCAGCACGTCGAGCACCGCCGACAGGGCCGGGCTGTCCAGGGAGCGCAGCGCGTCGAGGTCGATGCCCGTGAGATCGGGCAGGGCCCCCTCCCCGACTCCCTCGCCGTCCTGCCCCATGGGACGGGCGTCGGTGCCGTCGTCTGTCAACCTGCTCTCCTCACAAGCGCGTTGGCCAGCTGAGAACATGTGCCCATTCACACCCGCGCGGAAACTCATGGCCGGTGATCCTCTGCGAGCCGGCGGAGGCGTTCCTCGGTGTCGGCGCGCTCCCCGCCGTCCCCGCCCGGCAGCAGATCCCACCAGTACAGCGCCCGCTGGTACGAGCGCTGCGCCGCCACCGGGAGCCCGGCGTCGAGCAGCGCCTCGCCGCCGCGGTGCAGGGCGCTCGCGGCGAGCCGCATGGCCTCCCGGCGGGCCGCGCCGGACAGGTCGTCGCGGGCGAGGAGGGCGGCGTCGGCGGCCGACTCGTAGCTGTCGGCCGCGCGCTCGGGCTGGCCCAGCAGCTCCTGGGCGCGCCCGTGGTCGTACCAGGCCGCGGCGGCCCGCATCGGGTCCTGGGCGCCGCTCGCCGCCCGGCTGAGGATGAACTCGCCCTCCCGCAGGTCGACGACGTCCCACTCGTCGGCGTACCGCTGGAGCAGCGCCCGGCCCAGCAGCAGCAGCGTCCGGTTCAGCCGCGGGTCGTCGTGCACCATCTCGGCGCGGGCCTCGCGCAGCACGCGCACGGCGGCGGAGGCGCCCGCCCGGCCGGGCGCGGCGCGGGCCAGCTCCAGCGCGGTCTCGCCCCAGTCGGTCAGCACGTCGGCGTACGCGGCGTCGCCGGCGCGCAGCGCCTTGCGCGCCCCCGCGTACAGCCGCACGGCCCGCTCCAGCTCGCCGGCCTCGCCCGAGGCCGCGTACCGCTCGCGGTGCACGCGGGCGGTACGGGTCAGCGCCTCGGCCTGTACGGGCGTGTCCTCGGTCAGCTGCCGGGCGCGGTCGAGGACGGCGAGCACCCGCTCGTGCTCCGCCTCGCCGCCCAGCAGCAGCGCGTCGGCGAGGTCGAGCAGCGCCCGTACGTACAGCTGGAAGTGGGCCTCGACGGATTCGAGGAGCTCGGCGGCGGTGGACAGCGGCACCACCGCCTGGAGCGCGAGGAAGCCGGCGGCGGCGGGCGCGGACTGGGCGCCGGCCAGGGCGAGGAGCGCGCGGCCCAGCTGGAGGTTGAGCGGGCCCAGCCGGCCGCGGCCGGCCGTGGGGTCGCCGACCAGCTCCGTCAGCTCCTCCACCACCCGCTCCAGGTAACCGTGTTCGCCGGTCTGCCGCCACAGGTCCCACATCGCCCAGGACCATTCGAGGGCGGCGTCCAGGACCGCCCGGTCGACGGCGCCGTCGCGCGCGGCGGCCTGCCGCAGCTCCCGCTCGGCGGCGCGCAGCAGTTGCAGGGCGTCGCCGGACTCGTCCGCGGAGATCAGCTCGCGGGCGCTGGCGTGCAGCACCTTGCCGAACACCCGGTGGGCGCGCGGCCCGGCGTCGGGGCGCGCGGCGGCGGCCGCCGCGGGCCCCTGGGCCTCCCGCAGCACGCCGGGGTCGCCCTGGTCCTCCCACAGCCGCAGCAGCACCTCGGCGAGGAGCACCTCCGCCTCCGCGCTCGGGCCGGCCGCGGACTCGGCGGCGTACCGCAGCAGCCGGGCGGCCTCCAGCAGGAACTCGACCGCGCCCTGCTCGTCGTAGTGCCCGAGCTGCTCGCGGGCGCGGCGCACGGCCTGGGCGCGCCCGCCGGGCGGCGCGGCGGGGGACGGCGCGGCGGGCTCGGCGGCGCGGGTCGGCAGATAGCGCTGGAGCACCTGGTAGGAGACCTCCGCGAAAGGGCGGGGCAGCCGGTCCTCGGGGCGGCGCGCGCCGGCGGCGGGCAGCGCGGCCTCCGGCGCCGACAGGAGCGTCTCGCCCGCCCGCCGCACGCCGGTGAGCTGCGCCGCCGCGACGGCCGGGAAGTTGCGGGCCCCGGTGCCGAAGCGCTGCGCGACGTACTCGGAGCAGTGCTTGAGCACGAGGGTCGCCTCGTCCCGCGGCAGCGGGCCCAGCAGGACGTTCCGGACGCCGTCGTGGAAGTCGTACCACTGCTCGGCGTCGTCCGGGTCCGCCGGTTCCAGCTGCCGCAGCATGCCGCTGAACAGCACCTCCGCCATCTCCGCGGGCCCGGAGTGGGGCAGCATCGTGCGCTGTACGAGCTGCATGACGGGCAGCGTGAGGGGGGCCGCCGCCAGGTACACGGCGAGCTTCACGGCGGCCGGGGAGGCGGTCGAGCGGAAGCGCCGCACGATCTCGCGGGGGGAGCGCTGCGGCGGCCCGCCCTCTACGGTCGCGACGGCGTCCTGGTCGGCCCGCACCCAGCCGACCGCGCCGGGGGCCGCGGCCGCCCCCGTGCCGGACAGCAGCCGCGCCCAGGTGCCCAGCGCCGCCTCGGTGGGCGGCAGTACGGGCACGGGCAGCGCGCCCTCGGCGGCGGGGTCGGCGGCGGCGCCGTCCCAGCTCGGGCCGCGCCGCGCGGACGCGAACCGCAGCCGGGCGCCGGGCTCCTCGTCGCGGTGCAGGGTGCCGGGCTCGACGGGCAGCCGCGTGCGCGCCCACAGCCGCTGCGGGAGCGGCTGGAGGACGGCGACGGGGGCCTGCCGCCCCCAGCGGTGCAGCAGTTTGTGCGCCTGCCCGCTGCGCCACAGGGGGCCGACGCAGTCGCTGATGAGCACGGTGAGGCGGCGGCCGGTGGGGTCGCGTAACTGGTCGGCGGCGCGCAGCCGTTCGCGGCCGCGCGGCCCCGTGCCGATCAGCGGCTTGCCGCCGGGCACCTCGTGCAGCCGGTGCACCTGGACGTCGCGGAACGCGCCGAGCTGCTCGCAGACCTGCCGGACCTCCTCCAGCGTGCGGTCCCACACGGCCATCGACGGGGAGGCGTCGATGAGCAGGGCGAGGCTGGTCTCGCGCCGCTCCACGGCCTTGAAGACGGGCAGCACCATCCCGGCGCGGGCGCTGCGCTCCGCGGTGGCGCTCTCGTCGAGGGTGTGCCGGACGGCGGGCGCGGAGGGGCGGTAGCGCTGCAACGGGCGCAGGGCGCGCTGGAGTTTGAGGAGGCTGGGCAGGGTGGGGGCGGCCGGCACGGCGATGGGCACGCCGCCCGTGGCGCGCCGTCCGGACGCGCCGCCGACGGCGTGGATGGCGACGGGGTCCGGCTCGTCGGAGTCGTCGGGCGCCGGCTCCGGGATCGGCAGCGCCTCGCGCGGGCGCGGCTCCCCCGGCCGCGCGCCGCCCTCGGTTCCGGCCGGGTCCTTGGGCGGCCGCGTGTCGGTGCGCGGCTTTCGCGCGGCCGGGTCGGCGGGGGGCGTCGCGTAGTGGGCGAGCCACAGACCGTCGGCGACTTCCTCGGCCGACGGGTCGAGGCCGTGCTCGCGCAGCAGGCCGATGACGTCGGCCAGGGGGTCGTCGGGCACGGCAGGCACATCCATCACCTCGACCGGTCGAGCCGCCGCATGAGGGTCTTGGCGAGGTCCTCGGTGCTCTTGGTCGCGTAACTGGACAGGTAGATGGCGTTGAGCAGTTGGTCGGCGGCGACCAGTTCGGTGGCGGAGCGGGTCAGGAACTCGTTGATGAGCTCCTGGCCGGTGGCGACGCCCGACTCGCCGAAGTGGGCGCGGACCATGGCGGCGAGGCGGTGCTTGTCGGGGCGGCCGAGCGGCAGGTGGATGCAGCGGCGCATCAGGGCCGCGGGGAAGTCCCGCTCGCCGTTGCTGGTGAGGACGACGAAGGGGAACGCCCGGCAGCTGACCCGGCCGCCGGTGATCCGCACCCGCCGCCCGTCGTCGGTGAGCACGTCGACCTGGGGCTCCCGGTCGGCGATGCGCTCCAGCTCGGGGATGGGGAACTCGCCCTCCTCCAGGATGTTCAGGAGGTCGTTGGGCAGGTCGATGTCGCTCTTGTCGAGCTCGTCGACGAGCAGCACGCGGGGCCTGCCGAAGGGCAGCATGGCGGTGCCGAGCGGGCCGAGCCGGATATAGCCGCCGATACCGCGGGGCGCCGCCGCGTCCACCGCGTGGTCGGGCCCGCCGCCGAGCTGTACGTCCTGGAGGCGGGCTATGGCGTCGTACTGGTACAGCCCCTCGGTCAGGGTCGTCCGGCTCACGATCGGCCACCGCAGCACCCGGCCCAGCCCCAGCTCGCGGGCGACGGCGTGGGCCAGCGTGGACTTTCCGGTGCCGGGGTCGCCGGTGACCAGCAGCGGCCTGCGCAGATAGAGCGCCGCGTTGATCAGCTCCAGCTCCTCGCCCTCCGGGCGGAACAGCTCGGCCTCCCCGACGGGTCCCAGCCGGCGCGTGGAGGAGCTGTCGGCGGCGTCGGCGAGCTCCAGTTCGGGCCCGCCGTCGAAGTCGCGCCACGGCGGCGGGGCGGGGAGCTCGTCGATGCGACGGTGCGGCTCGCCCGTGCCCCGGTAGATGAGCCAGTCGTTCACGTCTCGCTCCTCGTCACAGCGGTTCCCACAGGTATTCCTCTTCGGACGGTGCTTCCGTGGCCGGGGCCGGGTCGTACAGCAGCGCCATGTCCTTGGCCCAATACGACTCCCGGTCCCCTTCGTACACCCCGGCGCGGAGCCGGCGCAGGGCCGCCGGCAGCGCGTCGGGCCGCGGCACGGAGGCGAGTGCCCCGCCGAGGCGCCGTTCGAACTCCCGCCATCCGTACCGCCAGGCGGCGTCCCTGTTCCATACGGCGATGCCGTGACCGGCGCTCACCACGCGGAGCAGGATCTCCTCCGAGACCGGCCCCTCGGCCGGGCAGAACAGGGCGGGCACCGCCTTGGGGTCGGCCTCCCGCAGCTCGGACAGCGTGATCGTGGAGCGCGGCTCGCCGTCCTCGCCATGCAGCGCGTACAGCCGCAGGGGGCCGTCCGCTATGCCCTTCCAGCGGCGCTCGTGGGCGCGCCGCGGGCTGTCCTCGGACTGCCGCCCGGCCGCCGGCTCCCCGGGCCCCGGGCGCTCCGCCCAGCGTACGGTCACGGGGCGCTGCGCGCCGAGCGGATCGCGTCCGACGACCGGCCATCGGTCCACCGGGAGGTCGAACAGGCCGATCGGCAGCCGGACTTCGAGGGCCGCGGGGCGGCCCGGCCGGTCGGACCAGTCGAAGGCGTGGCCCAGCGGCCGGAGCAGCCGGTCGGCGAGGTCCTCGCGCAGGACGCCGCTGTCGTCCTGGTCGCGGAAGCCGGTGTCGAACTCGTCGCCGTCGGTGCCGGACAGCGTCCAGCCGTAGTGGACGGCCCGCGAGCAGCCCGCGTCCGCCCGGTAGTACAGCTCGTAGACCTCCATCCGTACGAGGGGGACGAGCCCGGTGGCGGCGCGCTCGTCGCGGACGGCGGCGCCCCAGGCGCGCAGGGCCTCGCGGGGGCCGTCGAGCCGGTCGAGGAGCCCGTCCTCGCGGGCGGTGGCGGTGTACCAGGCCAGCAGCCGGCGGCGCGGCTCCGGGTCCTCCAGGGCGTCCTGCTCGGCGACGGCGACGCTGTAGAGGAGGGCCGCCTCCAGGGCGGTCCGGCCGCGCACGTCGTACAGCAGGTCCAGGCCGTCGCGCCACAGGTGCGGGGTGGTGTCGGGCTCGGTCCAGTCGCCGCGCACCGCCTCGACGGCGGCGATGACGCTGCGCGGGTGCTCGGGCCGCCCCATCGCCGCGAGCAGGCCGCGCAGTTCGGTGCGCCGGGCGTGGCCGAGGGAGCCCTCGGACCGCGACGGCTCGGGCGTGGCCCGCGTCCGTACGGTCGTCCAGCTCTCCATGCCGCGCAGCGCGCCGTCCGTCTGCGCGGGGTGGAAGTGGTGGGTGTAGTGGGCGTGGTCGTGGGCCTGCCACAGCAGGTGGTAGAGGTCGCCCGCGCCCTCGGTGAAGAGGCCGCGCAGTTGCAGGAGGGAGGAGGCGAGGCCGCCGCGCCGGTCGTTGGCCTGGTGGGTGACGATGCCGATGACCTCGGCGCGCGCCCGGTGGTAGACGGGCCCGCCGGAGATGCCGCGGGGGACCGTGAGGCCGTCGAGGAGGTACTGCTCGTTGGCGCTCTCGCCGCGGGTGCCGGCCACGGTGCCGCCGATGGTGCCGACGACGCTGATGGGGCGCAGCGGCCCGGTCTCGCGGGAGTAGCCGAAGAACAGGATCTGGTCGCCGGGGTCGCCGGTGTCCTCGGAGAGCGGCAGGAAGACGTGCGGCTCGGCGCCGTACGCGCGGATGACCGCTATGTCCACGCCGTCCTCGGGGCAGTGCAGGGCGTGCCGCACCTCGCCGACGGCGGTGCGTCCGTCGAAGACGAGCCCGACCTCACGGACGTCGGCGCCGCCCTCACCCATCCCGATGCCCCCCTCCTCCCGTCGCAGTACGTGAGCGCAGGTGAGCACCCAGCCGGGCGCCACGAAGAATCCGCTGCCCCAGGCCGCCGGCTGCGCGTCGGCGCCGGGGACGCCGGGGAGGGATCCCCCTTCGGCATACCCCTCGGCAGTCGATTGGATGCGCACCGTGGCCCGTTGGACACGACGCGCGAGAGCGTTCCAGGAGACCGTCACGCGCCGTCGCTCCCCCCGGTTGCGCCGTCGGGCGCGGCCAGCGAGCCTCCCTTCCAGGTAAGGGTCACATTGATCGCGACTTTCGCCTCCCCGCCGGCGAGCAGCGAGACCACCTTGCCCGGCCCGCCCGTCAGCTCGATCCCGAACTCGACGGCGACCTCGTCGGGCCGGGCCCGCCGGGTGGCTTCGCGCAGCGAGCCCGCGACGCCGTTGACCAGCTCGTTCAGCCCTTCGACCCGGGCGGCGACGGCGTCGCCGAACCCCGTCTGCGTGTAATTGCCGCCGGCCCCCTCGGCGAGCGAGATTCTCGCCCAGACCGGCGTGCCGTCCGGCAGCACCACCCGCTTGATCGCGTCAGCCATCCCGTCCCCCGTCAACTGGGCCTCTCGACCTACCTGTTGAGTCCGATCAGGGTATCCCCGGCCACTGTCAAGCGCACCCCCCGCGCCCGCCGGGCGGCCCTGGCCACGGGGCCAATATCCTGGTGGGGCGGGGCCTCGCGCATTCCTCTGCGGGGCCCGGCGAGACCTTTTCGCCCCCGGCCGGCCCCTCGGGCCCGCCGGACATCCCGGAACCATTCGGAGCGACTCTTGTACTTCACCGACCGCGGCATCGAGGAGCTGGAGAACCGGCGTGGCGAGGAGGACGTGTCCCTCGGCTGGGTGGCCGAGCGGCTGCGCGAGTTCGTGGACCTGAACCCGGACTTCGAGGTGCCGGTGGAGCGGCTGGCGACGTGGCTGGCGCGACTGGACGACGAGGACGACGAGTAGGCGGGCGGGGCCGGACCGCGGGGCGCGGGCGCGGAACGAGAACGAGCTGGCCCGATCTTGATGGAGGCCGGGCGCGAGGGGCTGGGGCGCGCGACCGCCGACTCAAGCCATATCGCGTCCGAACCCCAGGACGCGGGCCCGACTCGCTTGACATCCACAGCCCGCGATATATCGTGTGTCGCAGAGACGCGATATGTTGCGTCGCCCATCGACTCAGGGAGGCCCTGGATGCCAGCGCCATCGGAGTGGTCGCTCGACGCACCGCGGAAGCTCACCTTCGAGGGGCCGGTCACCACGCTGAACGTCCGCCTCGTCGGCGGGACGGTCAACGTCGTGGGGGCCGACAGCGGGCCCGCGCGGCTGGAGCTGTCGGCGATCGACGGCCCGCCGCTGACCGTCACCCACCTGGGCGGCGAGCTCACGGTCACGTACGACGACCTGTCGTGGAAGTACTTCCTCAAGTGGTTCGCGCCCAACGGCGGCCGGCGCGAAGCGCATGTGACGCTGACCGTGCCGACGGACACCCGCGTGCGGGTCGGCGTCGTCGAGGCCGGCGCGGTCGTGTCGGGTATCTCGGGCCGTACGGACGTACGCGGCGTGACCGGCGACACCACGCTCGTCGGCCTGACCGGGGAGGTCCGCGCCGACACCGTGTCCGGGCGGCTCGAAGCGCAGGCGCTCTCGGGCGATCTGCGCTTCAACTCGGTCAACGGGGACCTGACGCTGATCGAGAGCGGGGGCGGCAGCGTGAAGGCCGACTCCGTCAGCGGCGACATGGTCGTCGACCTCTCCCCCGGCACGAAGGACGCGCGCGTCGACCTGACGACGGTCTCGGGCGAGGTGGCCATACGGCTGCCGCACGCGGCCGACGCGGAGATCGACGCCAATACGGCCAGCGGCGCGGTGTCCAACGCCTTCGACGACCTCCGGGTCAGCGGCCAGTGGGGCGCGAAGCGGATCACCGGACGGCTGGGAACGGGCAGCGGCAGGCTCAAGGTCACCACGGTCTCCGGCTCGGTGGCGCTGCTGCGCAGGCCGCCATCCGATGACAACGCGGACAGCGCGGCCAGTGCAGCCGCCGACGCCGACGCGACCGAGGCAGCCACCGAGCGGAAGGATCTCTGATGGCCCCCGTCTTCGCCCACGGGCGACTCCGCCTCTACCTCCTCAAGCTCCTGGACGAGGCCCCGCGCCACGGCTACGAGGTGATCCGGCTGCTGGAGGAGCGGTTCCAGGGCCTGTACGCGCCGTCCGCCGGCACCGTCTACCCCCGCCTCGCCAAGCTGGAGGCCGAGGGCCTGGTCACGCACGCCACGGAGGGCGGCCGGAAGGTCTACTCCATCACCGACGCGGGCCGCGCCGAACTGGCCGACCGCCAGGGCGAACTGGCCGATCTGGAGCTGGAGATCCGCGAGTCGGTGTCCGAACTCGCCGCGGAGATCCGCGAGGACGTGCGCGGCTCGGCGAACGACCTGCGCCGCGAGATGCGCGAGGCGGCGCGCGAGACCCGCGCGAAAGCCTCGAAGGCCTCGGGCTCCGCCCGCACGGGCTTCCCCGAGGCGTCCGACTTCTTTGACGGGGCGTGGGGCGACAAGGAGGGGTGGCAGCGGGCCAAGGAGGAGTTCAAGCAGGCCAAGCAGGAGTGGAAGGAGCAGGCCCGGCGCGCGAAGGAGGAGAGCCGCCGCGCCCGCCAGGACGCGCAGCAGGCCCGCCGCCAGGCGAAGCAGGCCCAGGACCACGCGCGGGACGAGGTGCTGCGCATCAAGGAGCGCGTACAGGAGCAGGTCCGCGAGCACGCGCGCCACGGCGACTGGCCCAGCGGCATCCTCGAAGGCGTCAGCGCGCTGGCGAAGGAACTGGGCTCCCTGGCCGGGCAGCAGTGGGACTCCTCCGACCGCTCCGAGCCCGCCCCTGACCGCGGCGCCGGCGCCGGCGCGAAGACCGACCGCGTGGACCTGGACAAGGACAAGGACGCCGCCGCGGAGCCGGACCTTCCGGCCCCGGAGTGGGCGACGGCGGACGACGCCGCCTCCGAGAACCCGCCCCGCGACCTCGACCGCCTCCTCGACCGCTTCCGCGACGACATCCGCGACGCGGCCCGCGACCACGGCGTCACGCGCGACCAGCTGGCCGCGTCCCGAGCCCACCTGGCCCGGGCGGCGGCCCGCATCGACGCCCTGCTGCGCACGCCGAAGGGCTGACCCGGGGGGGAGAGAACAGGGGACGGCTGCGGGCCCGTACGCGTGATGCGTACGGGCCCGCAGCCGTTGTCCGGGTCGGTCGCGTTACGGGCGCGAGGCGGCCACCAGCTCCGCGGCCTCTTCCGGGGTGGAGACGGACGGGGGCGAGCCCGGCAGGGGGCGGCGGGCGGTCTCCTTCATGGTGACGACCGCGATGACGCCCACCAGCGCCGCGAGCATCGTGTAGTACGCGGGCATCATGTCGTTGCCGGTGCCGCTGACGAGGCCCTCGACGACGAGCGGGGTGGTGCCGCCGAAGAGGGAGACGGAGATGTTGAAGGCGATCGACAGGGAGCCGTAGCGCACGTCCGTGGGGAAGAGCGCGGGCAGCGAGGACGACATCACGCTGACGTACGGCAGCAGGCACAGGCCCAGGATCAGCAGGCCCGCGAAGACCGAGACGACGGTGCCCATCTTGATCAGCAGGAAGCAGGGCACGGAGAGCACCAGGAAGCCGAGCGAGCCGGCCATCATGACCGGTTTGCGGCCGATGCGGTCGGAGAGGCGTCCGACGAAGGTGATCGCGGCCATCAGCACCAGCATCACGATGATGATCGACACGAGGGCGTCGGTGGAGTCGTAGCCGATGCTGTTCGACAGGTAGGTGGGCATGTACGACAGCAGCATGTAGTCGGTGACGTTGAACGCCGCGACCAGCGCGATGCACAGCACCATCGGCCGCCACTGCGTCGTCAGTATCTGCCGGAACGGGGTGCTCTCCCGCTTCTCCAGCGCCCCTTCCGACTCCAGCTTCTGGAAGGCGGGCGTCTCGTCCAGCTTGAGCCGCATGTACAGGCCGACCAGGCCGATCGGGCCCGCGACGAGGAACGGGACGCGCCAGCCCCAGGACTCCATCGAGGAGTCGGAGAGCGTCACGGTCAGGATCGTGATGAGCCCGGCGGCGGCCGTGTAGCCGATCAGGGTGCCGAATTCCAGGAAGCTGCCGAAGAAGCCGCGGCGCCGGTCCGGCGCGTACTCCGCGATGAAGGTGGACGCGCCGCCGTACTCGCCGCCCGTCGAGAAGCCCTGGAGCATCCGGAAGAGGATCAGCAGGACCGGCGCCCAGAAGTGGATCGACTGGTAGCCGGGGATCAGTCCGATGGCGAGCGTGCTCGACGCCATCATGATCATGGTGAGCGAGAGCACCTTCTTGCGCCCGATCCGGTCCCCGAGCGGCCCGAAGACCATGCCGCCCAGCGGGCGCACCAGGAACGCCGCCGCGAACGTCGCGAACGAGGACAGCAGCTGCGCCGTGTCGTTGCCCGAGGGGAAGAAGACCTTGCCGATGGTGACCGCGAGATAGCTGTAGATCCCGAAGTCGAACCACTCCATGGCGTTGCCCAGCGCCGCGGCCTTGACCGCCCGCTTGACCGCCGTCTCGTCCGTGACCGTGATGTCGGTGCGGCGCAGCGGCGGGTTCGAGCGGCGCGCGGCGGCGCGGACGAGGGGGCGGTGCCGGGTGACGGCCGGGGCTTCGAGTTCTTGCTGAGCAGGCACGGGCGGCTTTCGGTCGGGGACAGGTTCCTAGCGCAACTACCCAGTGATACCTGGTTCATCCCCGGTGACTTTCACGGACGAAAGCCACATTCGGGCAGGACTGAAGTCCCTTGGTCGCTGCGACCACTAGGGCCGATCACCCTATTTGATGGTGGATTACCCAATTCAACCGGGGTGGGCCCGTAATGAACGGTAACAGACCGTAGTGGGGGTTACGGGCGGTAAGCCGCCACGCGCCCGCGACGGACCGCCCGTGCCCTCAGACCGTGAGCACGACCTTCCCGAAGAGGTCGCCGCCCGCCATCTTCTCGAACCCCTCCCGCGCCCGGTCCAGCGGCAGCACCGAGTCGATCACCGGCCGTACGCCCTTGGCCGCGCAGAAGCTCAGCAGCTCGCCCAGCTCCTCCTTGGAGCCCATCGTCGAGCCGACGATCTTCAGCTCCAGGAAGAAGATCCGGTTCAGCTCGGCGGCCTCCGGGTTCGGGCCGCTGGTCGCGCCCGAGACGACGAGGGTGCCGCCCGGCCTGAGCGACTTCACCGAGTGCGACCAGGTCGCGGCGCCGACCGTCTCGATCACCGCGTCCACGCGGCGCGGCAGCCGCTCGCCCGGCTCGTACGCGCCCTCGGCGCCCAGCTCCACCGCGCGCCCGCGCTTGGCCGCGTCCCGGCTGGTCGCGAAGATCCGCAGCCCGGCCGCCGCCCCCAGCACGATCGCGGCCGTCGCCACGCCGCCGCCCGCGCCTTGTACGAGCACGCTGTCGCCCGGCCGTACGCCCGCGTTCGTGAACAGCATCCGGTACGCGGTCAGCCACGCCGTGGGCAGGCAGGCCGCCTCCTCGAAGGACAGCTCCGGGGGCTTGGGCAGCACGTTCCACGCCGGTACGGCCACGCGCTCGGCGAACGTGCCCTGGTAGCGCTCGGTCAGGATCGAACGCCGCTCGTCGGGGCCCACCCCGTGGCCCGTCTGTCCGATCACCGAGTGGACGACGACCTCGTTGCCGTCCGCGTCGGTCCCGGCCGCGTCGCAGCCGAGGATCATGGGCAGCGACTCCTCGCCCAGCCCCACGCCGCGCAGCGACCACAGGTCGTGGTGGTTGAGGGAGGCGGCCTTCACATCGACGACCGTCCACCCCTCCCGTCCTGCGACGGGGTCGGGCCGCTCCCCCGTCTGAAGGCCGTTCAACGGCTGGTCACGGTCGATCTTGGCGGCATAGGCAGCGAACATGATCCCAACCTAGGACGCCGGGTGCCGCCGCGATAGTGCCAATCGCCTGGGCGGCGGGCCGGTCGCCCCCGTGGAGGGCGTTACGCGGCGGGCGCGGTCGCCGCCCCCATAGCCCGCGTTACGGACACGGGGACACGGGCGGGGCTGTGGGCCCGTACGACTGGGGGCCCGTACGACTGTGGCTCCGTACGGGCACGGGCCCGTACGACTGGGGCCCGTACGACTGCGGACCCGTACGGGCGCGGGCCCGTACGCCCGTAGGCCGTGAGGCCCGGGGGCGCGTCCGGCTACGGGCCCGTGGCCCACCCCGCGTGTCCGCACGCCCATGAGACCCACTGAACCCCACGGGCCGGGGCGCGCACCCGCACCCCGGCCCGTACCCCCTCACTCACGGTCCGCCCGCCCGTACGGCCCCCGAACCCGTACGGCCAGTACACCCGTCAGCGGCGGGCGACGCCCTCCGCTCGGGCCGCCGCGGCCACGGCGGCCGTGACCGCCGGGGCGACCCGCTCGTCGAAGGGCGACGGGATGACGCAGTCCGCGCTGAGGTCGTCGGCGACGACGGAGGCCAGCGCCTCGGCCGCCGCGAGCTTCATGCCCTCGGTGATCCGGGAGGCGCGCACCTGGAGGGCGCCCGCGAAGATGCCGGGGAAGGCGAGGACGTTGTTGATCTGGTTCGGGTAGTCGCTGCGGCCCGTCGCGACCACGGCGGCCCCGCACTTGTGCGCGACGTCCGGGTGGATCTCCGGGTTCGGGTTGGCCATCGCGAAGATGAACGCGCCGGGCGCCATCTTCGCCACCGCCTCCTCCGGCACCGTGCCGCCGCTGACGCCGATGAAGACGTCCGCGCCGTCGAGCGCGTCGGCCAGGGAGCCCCGGAGGCCGGCCTTGTTGGTGAAGCCTGCGACCTGGCGCTTGACCTCGGTGAGGTCCGTACGGTCGGCGGAGACGACGCCCTTGCGGTCGCAGACGGCGACGTCGCCGATGCCCGCCTCGGTCAGGATCTTGGCGATGGCCACCCCGGCCGCGCCCGCCCCGGAGATGACCGCGCGCAGCTCACCGACCGTACGGCCCGTCAGCCGCGCGGCGTTGCGCAGGGCGGCCAGCGTGACGACGGCGGTGCCGTGCTGGTCGTCGTGGAAGACCGGGACGTCGAGCCGCTCCTGGAGCCTGCGTTCGATCTCGAAGCAGCGGGGCGCGGAGATGTCCTCCAGGTTCACACCGCCGAAGGAGGGCGCGAGCCGCACCACGGTCTCGACGATCTCGTCCACGTCCTGGGTGGCGAGCGCGATCGGGATCGCGTCGACGCCGCCGAACTGCTTGAAGAGGATGGCCTTGCCCTCCATCACGGGGAGGGACGCCTCGGGGCCGATGTCCCCGAGTCCGAGCACCGCGCTGCCGTCCGTCACGACGGCCACGACCTGGGACTTCCAGGTGTAGTCGTGGACGAGTTCGGGCTTCTCGGCGATGGCGCTGCACACCTTGGCCACGCCGGGCGTGTAGGCGAGCGACAGGTCCTCCCGGTCGCGCACCGGCACCGTCGCCTGGATCGCCATCTTGCCGCCGCGGTGCAGCGCGAAGGCCGCGTCGAACGGCTCGTCGCGGGCGGTGTCCGCGCTGCTGCCACCATCGCTCGTGCTGTTACTGCTGTCGCTGCTGTCGCTGCGAGGATTCACAATCTCCGCTGCCACTTCTGACCCCTTTGTCATCTGTCCGTCGAGGGTTACCGCCCCAGGTTGCGGAGCGGGCGGGCACCGCGTCCGCGGCCCGGCCGGCGGATGGGCCGCCGTGCGGGGGCTGGTACGGACGCCGGGCGCGCCGCACGCGCGCCCTGAGCCCCGGGTGAGGGGTGTAGCCCACCTTTCTAGCGCAAGACCCGGAGCGGTTACGAGTCGCTTTCGTCACGTGGACGACGCCGCAGACGGCCGCGTAATTCCCCAACGGCCGAGGTCAGGGCCGGGACAACCGGGCCCCGAGGCAGACAGAACGCTCCATTCGCGGCGAGCATCCCGCATTTTGAGACAAGTTGCCCGGGGCGCGGCCCCTTGCCCCCGTACCGCGCAGTGGGACATACGGCCGCACCGCCCGGCCGCCGCACGGGAATAGCCCGTTATCCGATTTTGACATCGCAGGCCCCCCGATCGGCGCGGTCCAGATGGCAAGATGCCCAAATCACACGAGGTCGCGAGGCCCGATGGTGTGTGCTCCGACCAGTTCGGCTACTCCCCCACTCGCAGGAGGAACCAGCAATGACCGCAAGCACCACCCCGCGCCCGACCGCCGCCAGGAGCCGTTTGGCCGCTGTCGGCGCGGTCGCGGTCGCCGGCGCCCTGCTGCTCACAGGCTGTGGCGACCAGACGAAGAAGTCCGGCGGCGACCGCGCGTCGTCGTCCAAGGCCCCGCTGCACGACAAGCTGCCCAAGCAGATCCAGGACGCCGGGGTCGTCAAGGTCGGCTCCGACATCGCGTACCCGCCGGTCGAGTTCAAGAAGGAAGGGCAGACCGTCGGCCTCGACCCGGACATCGCGGCGGCCGTCGGCAAGCAGCTCGGCGTCGAGTTCACGTTCAACAACGCCACCTTCGACACCCTGCTGGCCGGGCTGCGGTCCAAGCGCTACGACGTCGCGATGTCGGCGATGACGGACAACAAGGACCGGCAGACCGGCGTCGACCCCGACACCAAGAAGAAGGTCGGCGAGGGCGTCGACTTCGTCGACTACTTCTCGGCCGGCGTCTCGATCTACACCCCCAAGGGCAAGACGCAGGGCATCAAGGGCTGGGACGACCTGTGCGGCAAGAAGATCGTGGTGCAGCGCGGCACGGTCTCGCACGACAAGGCCAAGGAGCAGTCGAAGAAGTGCGGTTCGAACCCGATCAAGATCGAGGCGTTCGACGATGACGTACAGGCCCAGACCCGGCTGCGCGGGGGCGGCGCGGACGCGGGGTCCAGCGACTTCCCGGTGGCCGCGTACGCCGTGAAGACCTCGGGCGGCGGCAAGGACTTCGAGATGGTCGGCGACCAGATCCAGGCCGCCCCGTACGGCATGGCGCTCAGCAAGGACCAGACGCAGCTGCGGGACGCGATCAAGGCCGCGCTCGACGCGATCATCAAGAACGGCGAGTACCAGAAAATCCTGGACAAATGGGGCGTCGAGGCCGGTGCGCTCAAGGAGGCCAAGGTCAACGGCGGCGCCGGTTCCTGACGGCATGTCGATCGGCCGAAAGGTCCTGCTGAAAGGCAACACCCGTGACTGACAAGCTCAACAAGGCGGAGGAGCCGGGCGACGCGCCTCCTCCCGCCCCCGCCGCCGTGCCGGAGGCCATCAAGGCCGTACCCGTACGGCACTACGGGCGCTGGGTCTCGGCCCTCATCGCGGTCGCCCTCCTGGTCCTGCTCGTCAACGCCTTCGCCAAGGGGAAGCTGAACTGGGGCGCCGTCCCGGACTACTTCTTCGACGCCGACATCCTCAAGGGCGTCCGCAACACCATCTGGATCACGATCTGCGCGATGGTCGTCGGCGTGGTCCTCGGCATCATCCTGGCCGTGATGCGGCTGTCGAAGAACCCGGTGACCTCGTCGATCGCCTGGGGCTACATCTGGTTCTTCCGCGGTACGCCGGTCTATGTGCAGCTGCTGGTCTGGTTCAACCTGGGCCTGGTCTTCGAGTACATCAACCTCGGGCCGATCTACAAGGACTACTGGTCGTCCTTCATGACCCCGTTCCTGGCCGCGCTGCTGGGGCTCGGCCTGAACGAGGCGGCCTATATGGCCGAGATCTGCCGGGCCGGCATCCAGTCGGTGGATGAGGGGCAGACCGAGGCGTCGCAGGCGCTGGGCATGAGCCACGCCAAGACGCTGCGCCGGGTCGTCCTGCCGCAGGCGATGCGGGTGATCGTGCCGCCGACGGGCAATGAGTTCATCAACATGCTCAAGACCACGTCGCTGGTGATCGCCGTGCAGTACTACGACCTGTTGCAAGCGGCGTCCAACGTCGGCCGCACGTCCGGCGCGACGGTGGAGATGCTCTTCCTGGCGGCGGCCTGGTACCTGGTGATGACCAGCGTGCTCAGCGTCGGCCAGTACTACCTGGAGCGGCGCTTCGCGCGCGGCTCCCTGCGCCAGCTGCCGCAGACCCCGTGGCAGAAGGTCAGGAGCAACCTGCTCTCGCTGGGCACCCGGAGGAGGACCGCATGACCGCCATGGTGAAGGCCGAGGGCGTCCACAAGTCCTTCGGCCCGACGCACGTCCTCAAGGGCATCGACCTGGAGGTCGCCCCCCGCGAGGTGTTCTGCCTGATCGGCCCGTCCGGCTCCGGCAAGTCCACCTTCCTGCGGTGCATCAACCACCTGGAGAAGGTCAACGCCGGCCGGCTGTCGGTCGACGGCGAACTGGTCGGCTACCGGCAGCAGGGCAACAAGCTGTACGAGCTGAAGGACCGCGAGGTCGCCGAGAAGCGGCGCGACATCGGCATGGTCTTCCAGCGCTTCAACCTGTTTCCGCACATGACGGCGATCGAGAACGTCATGGAGGCCCCGGTGCAGGTGAAGCGGGAGGCCAAGGCGGTGGCGCGGGAGCGGGCCGAGCGGCTGCTCGACCGCGTCGGGCTGGCCGACAAGGCGGCGAACTACCCGGCGCAGCTCTCCGGCGGCCAGCAGCAGCGGGTGGCCATCGCGCGGGCGCTGGCCATGGAGCCGAAGCTGATGCTCTTCGACGAGCCGACGTCGGCGCTCGACCCGGAGCTGGTCGGCGATGTGCTGGATGTGATGCGCTCGCTGGCCGAGGACGGCATGACGATGATCGTGGTGACGCACGAGATGGGGTTCGCGCGGGAGGTCGGCGACTCGGTCGTGTTCATGGACGACGGGGTGGTGGTCGAGGCGGGCAATCCGCGGGAGGTGCTGACGAACCCGCGGCACGAGCGGACGAAGTCGTTCCTGTCGAAGGTGCTGTAAGGGCCGGTACGGGCGGCCGGGCGGCTGCCACGAGGACATCGCCCGGCGCCCCTCGCGGCAGCCGCGCCCGAGGTCACTTCAGCCCGAGGACCAGGGCGTCCGAGGGCGAGCGCCACACCGTCCGCGCCTCGCCGAACCCGGCCTCGCGGAGGGTACGGGCGTGCCA
This sequence comes from Streptomyces sp. NPDC050617, assembly GCF_040654795.1. NCBI lineage: Bacteria > Bacillati > Actinomycetota > Actinomycetes > Kitasatosporales > Streptomycetaceae > Streptomyces > Streptomyces sp. NPDC050617. The sequence continues at coordinate 52,993 of NZ_JBFAIS010000009.1, forward strand.
GTCGGGCGAGGGGGTGTCGCCGTCGGCGTGCTCGCCGTAGATCTCGAACCGCTTGGCGGTGGGCTCGGCGAGCAGCGGGTCGGCGGCGGCGACGTCCCACCAGTCGCGCCAGTCGAGCGCGCCCTCGGCCTTGGCCCGCTCCTGCCGGGCGTGCCGCAGCGCGCGGTCGGCCGCGTTGATGCGGGGCGTGGCCTCGTCGGGCATGTGGTCGGCGTTCATGAAGACGCCGCCGTCGCGGACGAGGTGCGCGATCTGCCCGTAGAGGGTGCGCAGGGGGTCGCTGTGCAGCCAGTGCAGGGCGGTCGCGGTAAGCACCGCGTCGTAGCTGTCGTACGGGAGACGGGCGGGCCAGTCGGGGTCCTTGAGGTCCGCGGTGACGAACTCGACGCGCGCGTCGCCGTCGAAGGAGCCGCGCGCGATGGTCAGCAGGGCGGGGTCGAGGTCGACGCCGGTGCTGACGGCTTCGGGGAGCCGCTTCAGCAGCCGGTCCGAGATGCTGCCGGTGCCGCAGGCGAGGTCCAGCACGCGGGGCTTCGGGCCGACGAGCGCCTCGACCATGTCGAGCATGACGCGGAACCGCTCCTCGCGGTCCGGCATGTACCACTCCTGCTGGCGATCCCAACTGGCCTGCCATGCGGTCCAGTCCGCGCTGGGTATGGGCTGTGCCGTGGACGTATCCGTGTGCGCCATCGCGACCACTCCGATTCGTAATACCCTCGAATGAGAACCGACCATTACCGATCGTCGTGACCGACCCTAGACCGCACCCGTAAGGACCACAAGTGGAACTGGCCTATTACTCGGACTACGCCGTGCGGCTGGTGAACAGCGAGGAGCCCGCGCGCGGGGCCGACACGCTCACCTCCGCGGACGCGGTGCGCGAGCTCTTCGGCAACGGCGCCCAGGCCGCCCGCCGCGTCGCCGACGCCGACGTCACCCGGCTGCGGTCCGTACGAGCGCGGCTGCGCGCCGTCTTCGAGGCGGCGAACGAGGACGACGAGGTACGGGCGGTGGACCTGCTCAACGCGCTGCTGATCGAGTTCCCGGTCAGCCCGCAGATCTCCGGCCACGAGTTCCGCGACGACAACGGCCGCCCCAAGTGGCACATGCACATCGCGGACCACGCGGTGAACGCGAGCGCGACGTACACGGCGACGGCGTGCATGGGCCTGGCCGTGCACCTCACCGAGTACGGCGTCGACCGCCTGGGCATCTGCCAGGCCGCGCCGTGCCGCAACGCCTACCTGGACACGTCGACGAACCGCTCCCGCCGCTACTGCTCGGACCGGTGCGCGACACGCGCGAACGTGGCCGCGTACCGGGCGCGGAAGAAGGAGGAAGCGGAACGGGAACGGGCGCGTACGGATGCCCGTACGGACACGGGGACGAGCCCGGCCGCGGACCCGGAGCCCCGTACGGACGCGCTCACCGCGGCCCGCCCCGAAGTGGCGGCGACACTCCCCTACCGGGCGAACGAGGACCGCGGCCGCAGCACGGGACGTACCGCGGAGGCGGCCCAGGAGAGCAGCGCCGCCGCCGAACGCTGACCCGCGCCGGGCGGCCGGCGCAGCCGCACCACGGCGCGGGCGACCACGAACTCATCCGGCACGGCGCCGAACTCCCGGCTGTCGTTCTCGACATAGGGGTTGTCCCCCAGCACCCACCAGCCGCCCTCGCGCCGCTCGACGGCGCGCTTGACGATCAGCAGATCCTGCCGGAACGGATGGCGCATCAGCACCACGTCGCCGGGCCGGACCGGCGCACCGTACTGCACCACCAGGTGGTCGCCCGGGTTCAGGGTCGGCACCATCGATGGGTTGTACACCTCCGCCAGCCCGATCCGCAGCAGTCCCCGACGCTCGCGATCCCGCTCCTGCCCGCGCTCGTCCACCCGCTCCTGATTCACGGCACCTCCCGGTCCGGTCCTCCGCCTGTCCCAGACTGACACTGGACTTTTGTCCTAAGCACCCCGGGGCACCCGAGAAAAGCCTTCCCACAGCGAGTAATCTCGCACCTGAGAAGACGATCACGAGGAAGGACAGCACATGCTTTCCCGCCTGTTCGCCCCAAAGGTGAAGGTCAGCGCCCACTGCGACCTCCCCTGCGGCGTCTACGACCCGGCCCAGGCCCGCATCGAGGCCGAGTCGGTCAAGGCCGTCCAGGAGAAGTACCAGGCCAACGAGGACCCCCACTTCCGGGCCCGCGCCACCCTCATCAAGGAGCAGCGCGCCGAACTCGCCAAGCACCACGTCTCGGTGCTGTGGAGCGACTACTTCAAGCCCCCGCACTTCGAGAAGTACCCCGAGCTCCACCAGCTGGTCAACGACACCCTCAAGGCCCTGAGCACCGCGAAGGGCTCCACGGACCCGAAGACCGGCCAGGACGCGCTGGACTACATCGCCCAGATCGACAAGATCTTCTGGGAGACGAAGAAGGGCTGACCTTCACCTGGCCCGTCCGACCCGCGTTCTCGCGGGCCGGACGGCCCCCAGGACCGCACCCGCTCCGCGGGCCGCCGTGAACGGCGTGCTCGACGGGGCGGGTGCGGTCTTCGTTTGTCCGGTGACAGGCGCCCGGACCTAGTACGTGGCCGGAATGCCACGCACGGGCCGCCTGGGCGAGTCGAGCCAGATGTGCTGCCCTTCGGGTGTCACGGTCACGCCGAAACGCTCCCGGCCGGGGCGGTCGTGCGCGGCGTACCACTCGTGTGCGGCCTCCGCCGCGTCCCACAGCAGACGGGGCCCGGACTGCCGTACGACCTCGCCCTCCACACGCGCCCATGCTCCGTCACCGCTCCACAGCTCCACGGCCGTTACGCGGCCATCGTCGCCGCGCTCCGTCGCGGAAGCGGTGTCGGGCACGGCCAAAGACAGCAGAAAACGGAACGCGTCGTCCTCGGCGACGGCGGCGGGGTCCAGCCCGGTGAGCCGGCCGCTCTTAGCACCTGAGCTGCCGGGATGCGCGGGCGCGCCGGTGGCGCCGGCGTCCCGTACGGACATGAAGTACGAGGCGTCGGGCAGGAACCGCCCCTCCGCGCGCCTGCGGTCACCGACGACCAGGCACACCGTGCCCCACCCGAGCGGGCACACGATCAGCCCCCCGGGCCGCACCTGCGCCGGCCAGGCGGCCGGGACGGCGCTGAAGCCGCAGGTGGCGATCAGCCGGTCGTACGGGGCCTGGGCCGGGTATCCGTGACGGCCGTCAGCGGCAACGACGAGCGACGCGTACCCGCAGCGCCTCAACCGCGATTCCGCCAGCCGGGACAACAACGGGTCGATCTCCGCCGTGACCACCTGGTCGCCACCCAGCCGTTCGGACAGCAGAGCCGCGTTGTAGCCGGTGCCGGTGGCCACCTCCAGCACCCGGTGTCCGTCGGCGACGTCCAGGGCCTGGAGCATGGTGAGCATCAGGCCCGGCGCCGTCGACGACGACGTGGCCACACCGTCCGTGAGCTGCGTGGCCAGTGCGTCGTCCGTGTACACAAGGTCGAGCCACTGGGGATCGGCGGACGTCACATGCCGCTGCCGCCCGCCGGCCAGGGTCCAGAACTCCGGCACGAACGGATGGCGCGGTACGGTCTCGAACACCTTCCGCCAGGTGGGATCGGTCAGTTGACCGCCGGCTTCCAGGGCGTCGGCCAGCGCCGTACGCAGCCGCGCGGCGCGCTCGTCGGTATGCGTCGTCATGGTCGTTCCTCGGCGAGTAGGCCGGCGAGGTGTCCGGCGATGGGCAGGCCCGTCCTGTTCTGGATCCAGGACCACTCCCCGGAGGGGTTGCACTCGAACATCACCCAGTCGCCGCACGGGGTGACGGCGAAGTCGAAGGCCCCGAAGCCGAGCCGGAAGTGCTCCAGCCAGCCCAGCACACCTGCCCGTACGTCGTCCGGCACCTCGCACACGTCGTAGGCCAGCGCGTCGTAGTCGGTGCGCCAGTCCACCCGTGCCGTGTCGCTGCCCGCGTGGATCTCGGCCGCGAACACGTCCGTGCCCACGACGGTCAGCCTCACCTCGTGGGACTTGGGCACCCATTCCTGGAACAGATGCGCTGTCAGGGAGACGGAGTCGTCGATGGTGTCGGGGTCGATCAGGGTCGTCGGCACTCCGGTGCGGCGGCCGTCCGGATACTCCAGCGGCCCGCCCATGAGCGGCTTGCAGATCACCGGGCCGCCCACCGCCTGGCAGAACTTCCGGGCGGCCTCGGGGTCGGTGGTGATCAGGGACCGGGGCGTGCGGAGCCCGTGCGCCGCCGCGATCGGGAGCTGCCCCGGCTTGTGGGAGGCGATGCCGTCCACGTCCGGCCGGTTGACCCACGTCACCGGGAGCGCGTAGACCATGCCGAGCAGCCCGGCCAGCGCCTGCTCGTTCGCCCACGTGTGGTGGGGCTCGCGCAGCTCCCCGGAGACGGCGGGAAGGCGGGGCCGCCTGTAGTAGACGGCCCGCACCTCCTCCAGCCGTACGGAGCGGTACGCGTCGGCCAGAACTCCCGCCCAGGGCGCCGCACCGTGTTCGACGGACAGGGACATGGCCCGCGGGAAGTCGCCCATGTCGAAACGCATCACCGGCACGCCCCGGGTCGTCAGTTCGTCGACCACCAGGTCCGCCGCGGGGTCCAGTTCCTTGGTGACGACCAGCACCGGGGCGCCGGACAGTCGCCGGGTCACCGCATCACGTAGGGGTCGGACGTGTCGTCGTTCCTGCTGTCCCAGTTCGTGTTCGTGCAGCTCCCCGCCAGGGAGGCGGATCGGCTCCACAGAGACCCGGAGCCATCGGTCATGACGTTTGCCTGACGTTCAGGGTCATAGGCGAACGATCCCGCCTCCAGGAACACGGTGTACGGGGTGCGTTCGGCGCGAGCGCCGAAGGGGATGACTGCCGCGGGGATCGTTGCCGTGGACATGGTTGCCTCCTGCTGGTCGATGGTGCCGGGTTGGTCTCCGCCTCGTCCTCACGTGAGGGCACAGCCGGAGTGGATCTGGTGCGGGATGTGCCCGTGCCGACGCTCTGCACTCCCTTCACACCCAGGGCGAACAGGTCGACACTCACGGTGACGATTCCCTACTAGGCTCGTCCAGTGACACATACGGTAGAGAGCCGTGATTGCTGCTTGAAGTGACCACGAGTACGAGTGGTCTGCTGCGAACACACGGAAAACGGGGCTGTCCATGCGGTCGAGTTCGCGACAAACCCTGACCGGCGGTCAGGGGGTGACCGGACGCCCTCGCGCGGGCGTCGTATCCGGCTACGTCATCCGGGTCATACGAGAGCAACTGGGACTCACCCAGGAGGAAGCGGCCGAGCAGTTGCGGGTGTCCGCGGACACGATCGCGGGATGGGAGTCCGGCCGCCGCTCGCTGACCGCCGTACCGGTCGGGCAGATGCTCGCGCACCGCCACCGGCTGATGCGTATCGGCGCCGCTCCCGCGATCCTGCAGGCCCTTGACCGTGCGCTGGAGGCTGACGTCCTGCTCGCCGGAGCCCTCGACGACGGGGCCAGGGTCGAGGACAGCCCGCTCGGGGCCTGGGTCATGCAACGCGACCTCGTCGAGATGCTCGCGTGGCCCCTCGATCACATTCCGCCCCAGCCCGTCCGTGACCTGCCTGCCGCTCCCCGCAGGCGCCGCGGGCCCGCGCCGGCCGGGCCGGAGCTGTCGGCGTCCGACCGGACACGCTTCTTCACGCGGATGCGGCGGACCGCGGAACAGGCCCGCGGCGAAGACCAGTTCCTCCTCCGCCGCCAGGCCCTGTACCTCTCCGGGTACGACGACCGGCCCGACACCGCGGAGTGGCTCGCTCACCAGCAGGCCGCGGAACGACCGGGCGACTGGCTCACGCGCTGGCTCAACTCCCGTTCCGTCGCCGCCGTGTCGGCCCGGCAAGGGGACCGGGACCGCATGAGCCACTTCATCGACACCGCCCTGCTCGGCGACGACGCCGGCGAGGCGGCGAACCTGAACTACTGGGCGTACTGGGTGGGCGAGACCGCCCATCGGGAGTTGAGCGACCGCTTCATCGCCGCCCGCGCCCTCGGGCCATGGCCGGGCGCCAGACTTCTCGCCCACCTCGTACAAGGTCTGGCCCCGCAGCACGGCTACGTCGACCTCAACATCCACTCCGTGTGGTCTCTGCTCCAGGTCCGGCCCGGCCTGTTGCGCTCCGGCGCGGCGGGACGGGCCCTGTGCGACCGGCTGCCGGTGATGTTGGATGGCCGGGAGTTGTCGGCGCGCGGGCGCCGGGAGCTGGAGAGCATCCGGTACGCGATCCGCCTCGCCGAGGCGTGAGAGGAGTCCGACGGTGGCTGACGACCTGTCCGCGGTGGCGCGCTTCCTGTACGAGGCGGGGACTCTGAAGCAGACCAAGCGCACCGGTTGGTGGATGGCCGGCGTACGCGACCCGGAGTCGGTGGCGGAACACTCCTGGCGCACCGCTCTGCTCGCGACGGTCATCGCGAGACTCGAAGGCGCCGACCCGGCGCGGGCCGCCTGCCTCGCGGTGTGGCACGACTCCCAGGAGACGCGGACCGGTGACGTGAACCACCTCGGGAAGAAGTACGCCGCCGGGGCCGATCCGGAGGCGGTCACCGCCGACCAAGTGGCCGGCATGCCCGAGGTCCTGGCCGCGACCGTACGGGAACTCGTCGCCGAGTACGAGGGCAAGGAGTCCCCCGAGGCGGTCTGTGCCCGGGACGCCGACAAGCTGGAGTGCATGATCCAGGGCATCGAGTACAAGGCCCAGGGGTACGGGAACGCACAGCGGTGGATCGACAACAGCCGCGGCCGGCTCACCACGAAGTCGGCCAACGCACTCGCCGACGCGGTACTGGCGACCGGGTCTCTGGACTGGCTGCGCACGGCACTCGGGGAGAAGCGGAACTGACGCCGGGGCGCGCCCCGTTCGCCGGCGGAGTTCCGGCGGACCGGCCGGGCTCGGGCTGGCGGGCAGGTTGGGGCCCGCCCCCGGCCCGGCCGGTCACCAAGGCTCCGTCAGCTCAGCCGCTCCTCCGCGTACACCGCCATCGCCGCGCGCTGGTAGTCGGCCAGGCCGGGGGCGATCTTGTCGTAGTTGGCGCGCATGCGGGGGTCTTCGGCGTAGGTCTGGCCGAGGCCGTTGTAGGACTCGGCGTTCGGGGTCCAGAAGCGGCAGATGCCCTGGTAGTGGGTTTCCATTTCGGCCTGGACGGCGGGGTGGGCGGCGGGGGCGCCGGTGGCCATGAGGTCGGCGAGGCGGATCAGCTGGGCTGTCACCTCGCGCTGCCACTGCTCCTTGTCCGCGTCCGTCATCGCGCCGACGGCCTGCCGGGACTCCTCCCACGCCGCCGGCCAGCGCTCGCGCACCTCGGCGTCGTAGTCGTGGGAGTCGGCGGGCTCGAAGCCCTCGAAGAGGTTCTCGGGGCGGTTGATCTTGATCATGCCGTTGTCGTCCTTGTCTTCCTCCAGTTCGGCGATGGTGCGCTCGACGGTGCGGCTGAGGGTGTCCAGCCGGTCCCGTTCCGCCAGCAGGCGGCGGTGGTGCTCGCGGAGTACGGTCACCCGGTCGGCCGGACTGTCGAGGGCCGCGCGGATCTCGCGCAGCCCCACGCCCAACTCCCGCATCAGCAGGATCTGCTGCAGCCGCAGCAGACCGGCCTCGTCGTAGTAGCGGTGCCCGTTGCTCCCGGTCCGCGCCGGTGGCAGCAGGCCGATCTCGTCGTAGTGCCGCAGCGTCCGGGACGTCACCCCGGACATCCGGGCCACGTCCGCGATCGACCAGGCCATGCCCTGCCTCCCATCGCCGGGCCGGTCGTTCCGGCCCTGCGGACGACCGTAGAAGTTGCCGTTGCGTCAACCGCAAGTCTGGCACCCAACGGGGTGGCATATGCCAAAAGCATAGGCAAACCCGCTGGGTACGGATAAGCGGAAGAAACCCTAAACGGTGTGGAACCAGATATTCCAGGCGACTAGTTTCGATACGCCTTAGCGATGAGTAGGGTATGGCCCGCTGCTGGTGGATCTTGCGTAATAGATCCGATTGAATTCAGTACGGACGGGACGTACGCATGACTGGTGCCGTCGTGGGGATCGGGAGGGGATCGTGGCTGTTGACGCGTTCGAAGGGCAGTACGTGTGGCGTCCGGCGGCCGATGATCGTCAGTTGGCGCGGGCATGTATGGATGTGCGAACAGGACGGTATCTGAGTGCGCACGAGGCGCTGAAGGACGCACGCGGAAAATTCGACCTCCGGGCGCACCGCTCTCTGGTACTCGCGTCCGAGGCGGCGGACTCGGATCTGGCCGAGCGGTGGTTAGCGGAGGAACCGGGGGCGGAAGCGGCACTGCTGTGGGCGCGCGTGGCGATGCTCCGCGCCCTGCGGATGGCCGACGCCCACGACCGGCGCCAGGGGGCGCTCGTACGGATAGCGCAAACGGCCTGCGAACGAGCGGCCGAGATGGCCCCCGAAGACCCCACGCCATGGGTGATACAGCTCGCGCTGGCCCGGCTCCAGAAGGCGCGCGACCCCGCTCCGCAAGGGCTGCTGACCGCGCCGCCCGGCCCCTGGTATCTCTTCGCGCACATTCTGCGGCTCGACCCCTGGAACCGCGAGGCGCACCACCGCTTCCTCTCGTACTTCTTCACCCGGCACGGCGGGTCCGCCAGCGCGCGCTGGGACGTCGCCTCCTTTCTGAGCCAGCGCGCCCCGGCGACGTCCGCGCTGCGCCTGCTGCCCCTGGTGGCACTGGTCGAGGACTACGACCGCAACGCGCTGCTGGCCGACCGCACGTGGGAGCAGGCGCAGTGGCGGGCGACCGCGATGGGCATTTACCACACCTGGTTTCCGCAGGTCGCCGAATACCCCTTCACGCCCGTACTCGACCTGGCATATCTCGCGCACGCGCTCTACATGGCGAAGTGCGAATTCGAGGCCCGCGAAGTCTTCACCGCCATGGGCCCGTACGCATCCCGGATGCCCTGGAGCGCATTCGGCGAACCGGAGGAGCAACTGACCAAGGCAAGACGTTCGTGCGGACTTCCCGTGCCCAGCACCTCCTGACGATCCATCCATTGTTGAGCCCATGTTTCCCATAACGTTTTCCGACTCGTTCACGGGATTGGTCCGTTCACGGGATATCCGCCGTAGAGAGAAGTCCGCCATAGCGATACGAACCTCACTCCCGGGCGTTCCATAGATTTCATCCGCTCCCCACTCCTCTCCTCAGAAAGGCCACGGTTGTGCCCGAGCGCACGTCCCTATCCCGCTCGACATCACGTCACGAGCCGGCCGCCGACGCACTCGACGACGATGCCACCCTGCACGCCATGGGATATCCACGAAAACTCACCCGGAGATTCCGGGCCTTCGACAACTTCGCGATATCCTTCACCATCATCAACATCATCTCCGGGATCTTCTCCTCCTTCGGTTTCGGGATGAACGCCGGCGGCCCCTCGATACTCGTCTTCGGCTGGATCGGCGTCTCCGTCATGGTGCTGTTCGTCGGCGCCTCGATGGGCGAGATCGCCTCCGCCTATCCGACCAGCGGCGCGCTGTACTTCTCCGCCGGCAAGCTCGCCAAGCGGCACCGCGGCGCCTGGTCCTGGTACACGGGCTGGCTCAACTTCGTCGGGCAGGTCGGCGGGACGGCCGCCACGAACTTCGCCGCGGCCACCTTCATCCAGGCCTTCATCTCGATGCAGTGGCCCTCCTACCAGGCGACGGCCCAGCACACGGTCGCCATCACCGCCGTCATCCTGCTGATCCAGGCGCTGGCCAACACCTACACCGTGCAGCTGGTCGCCGTGCTGAACCGGATCTCGGTGTGGTGGCTGCTCGTCGGCATGGTGATCATCGTGATCACCCTCGTCGTGATCCCCACGCACCACCAGCCCGCCTCGTTCGTGACCCATTTCGCCAACAACACGGGATTCACCAGCGGGTTGTACGGCGGAATGCTGGGCCTGCTCGTCACGAGCTGGACCTTCACGGGATTCGACGGCAGTTTCCACATGTCCGAGGAAACGGTGCAGGCCACCGTCAACGCCCCCAAGGGCATCATGCGCGCGATCGCCTACTCCGCCATCGCCGGGCTCATCCTCATGCTCGCGCTGATCTACGCGATCCGCGATTACGCGCACGAAGCGAGCGCCACCGCGCCGCCGGTGCAGATTCTCATCGACGCGCTCGGCACGGGCACCGCCAAGCTGCTGCTGCTGATCGTCATCGGCGCGATGCTCTTCTGCGGGCTGGCCAACATGACCAGCAATACCCGGCAGATCTTCGCCTTCTCCCGCGACGGCGCGATGCCCGGCTCCCGGTGGTGGCATTCCGTGTCGCCCCGAACACGCACACCGGTCAAGGCCGTATGGCTCGCCGCCGCCTGCCCGCTGGTGCTGGTCATACCGGGCTGGTGGTCGCACACCGCGTTCACGGCCATTGTGAGCGTCAATGTCGTGGGGCTCTTCCTCGCCTACGGCGTGCCGATTTTCCTTCGGCTGCGGCTGAACGACTTCCAGCCCGGCCCCTGGAATCTGGGCCGTTACGGCAAGCTCGTCGCGGGCGTCGCCGTCACCTGGATCGTGATCAGCAATGTGCTGTTCATGCTCCCCCAGGCGTCCCCGATCACCCCCACCTCCTTCAACTACGCGCCGATCGCGCTCGCGGCGGTGCTGCTGATCGCCACGGTCTGGTGGTTCGCCACCGCCCGCCGGCGCTTCCAGGGGCCGGTGAGCTACGGCAGCCCCGACGAGGTGGCCGCCATGGACCTGATCTGACCTGATCGGATCCGGGCTCGACCGGACCGGACTCGACTGGCCCGGACTCGACTGGCCCGGACCGGATCGAACCAGATCCGACCGCACCAGACCCGAACGCACCGGACGAGACCGGGTCGTGCTGACGCGGACCGCGTCGGCTGCGACCAGATGCCTGACACCCCGTCAATCACGTGAAGGGAACCACCGAAGACATGCACCCCCTCGGCGAACTCACCGTCAGTACCGCGTCGCTGGACGAATGGCACCAGGTGGCGAAGTGGGCCGCCGAGGAGGGGTGGAACCCCGGCCGCGACGACACGGCCGCCTTCCACCCGATCGACCCCGCGGGCTTCTTCATAGGCCGCCTGGAGCCCGGCGCCCCGCCCGTATCGTCGATATCGGTCGCCAACTACTCGGACCAGTACGCGTTCCTGGGCTACTACATGGTCCACCCCGACCACCGCGGGCAGGGCCTGGGCCTGGCCACCTGGCGCGCCGCCTTCCCGCACGCCGGCGCCCGGACCGTCGGCCTGGACGCGGTACCGGCGCAGCAGTCCACGTACAAGCGGGCCGGGTTCGAGGCCGTACACGACACGATCCGCTTCGTGGGCCGCCCACGCGGGGGCGACGGCGGCGCCGGCCGTACGGGCACGGGCGCGACCACCCCCGTCACCCCGGACCACCTCGACGCCATCGCCGCGTACGACCGGCGGTGCTTCCCCGCCGACCGGCGCGGTTTCCTCACCCGCTGGCTGACGGCCGACGGCCATACCGCACACGTGCACCTGCGCGACGGGCGGATCGCCGGGTACGGAGTGATCCGTCCCGCCCGCGACGGCCACCGCATCGGCCCGCTCTTCGCCGACGACCGCGAGACCGCCGAGGCGCTCTTCGACACCCTCACCGCCGGTCTCGGGCCGGGAGAAACGGTTGCTCTCGACGTGCCCGAGCCGCAGCGCGCCGCCCACGACCTCGCCGTAGCACGCGGTCTGGCGCCCAGCTCGCACACCGTGCGCATGTACGCCGGGCCCGCCCCGTCGGTAGACGCCGCACGCACATACGGCGTCACCAGCCTCGAACTGGGCTGAACGACGACGTCAGTGCGCAGCTGAGTCGATGAGGGGCTCCTCGTCCGGATGGCGTGGGGGGAGGGTGAGATAGGCGGGTACGGGGTGGGCGGCCACGTCGCGCAGCCATGCCTCGACGCCCAGGGTTCTCTCCAACTCGGCGCCGCCGCTGGTCTGAAGGCCGGGGCTGAGCAGAGCGCGTCGCAGCCCGTCTTCCTCCGCGATGCCCGCGGCGACCAGGTGCGACGTCTCGGCCCATTCGGCGAGTTGGCGCCGGTGCTCTCTGATGCCGCGGTACCACTCGATCTCGCAGTGGTCCTTGGTGGTGCGCAGCAGGAGGTGCTCGGGCACCAGGCCCCTCATCGCAGCGGCCAACAGGGGTTTGTAGGACCAGGGGTGGCCCGCTTGGTGGGAGCGTACGGACAGGCAGGCGTCCAGCACCGTGTCGTCGCAGAAGGGGCTGTCCGCCGGCAGTCCGTCGGCCGTGGTGTCGTCGGTGATGAGCCCGGCGATTCTTCCGGCCTCGCGCATCTGGTGGATCCAGGCGTGTCGGGAGAAGTCGGCGGCCAGCGGGGCCGTCTGCTCGGCGGCGGAGCGCAGCAGTGTGGCGAACTGGTCGGCGGCCCGGGTGCTCGCCCACTGTGGAAGTGTCGGCCGCGGCCCCCAGGTCTCGCATGTGGGACGGGGAGCAGCGGCTTCGCGGAGCCTGCCCGTCGCCGTGTTCAGCCAGTCCGGATAGGAGCCGCCCCTCAGCAGCACGCGGGCGGTCGCGCCCAGCGGCCAGCGCCGTTGCGCTTTGAACCCGGCCGTATGCCGTAGCGCCAGTGCGGGATCGCGGCGCAGCAGGGCATGGATGTAGGAGGCGGGGGGCACGACGGCGTGGTCGCCTCCGTGCCCCATGAGGCGCGACGGCGCTCCCCGGGCACGCAACGCGCGGGTGATGTGCTGCTGGATCTCCCGGTCCCGCAGTGCGGGGGAAGGCTCCTCCTGGGGGTCCCGGCGGCGCTCCAAGCCCGCGAAGCAGGAGGGCAGTTCGGCGGACGGAAAGACCAGGGACTCGACGTCGGGCAGGCGGTCCGCCGCGTACCGGGCGTAGTGCTGGTCCTCGTTGCCCGGTGCTTCCCAGTGCAGGGTCGCGGTGACCAGCGATGCGCCGGCCTCGGCGGCCAGGAAGCACAGGGAGGTGGAGTCCATGCCGCCGGACAGGTCCGCGGCGAGCACGTGTCCGGGGCGTACCCGCAGGGCGACCGCGTCGCACAGCGCCTTACGCAGCGCGAGCGCCGCCTCGGCCAGAGGCAGTCCGGCCTCCGGCGCCTGCCACCACGCGACGGTACGGCAGCTTCCCCCGGGTTCCAGGTGCAGTGCGTGACCCGGTGAGACAGTCTCCACTCCGCTCCACATCGCCGCGCCCGCCAGCGGGTGCGGCAGGACCGGGGCGAGGCGGGCGGCGAGTTGGGCGGTGTCCGGCTCGGCGTCGGTGAGCCAGGCCAGCGTGCGCGCCCGGTCAGCGCACACCGTCACACCATCGACTACGGCCCGGTGAACGCGACAGGCCCCGGAGGCGCTCCCGCGCACATAGCCACGCCCGTTCAGGGACGCGATCACATGGAAACTGCCGTGCACGCCGCGCAGCGCGCCCTCCACGTCCGCGACCGCGCTCACGTCCCTCACGCGAGCTTGAAGGTCTGTGGCGGTCGCCGAGGACGTACCCGCCACGGCCAGCAACCGCTCGCCCGCCGACGCCACCACCATCCGCTCCGGAGCCCAGTCGCCCACCAGCCACGGCCGCCCCGACGGGTAGCGCACCACCCTGCCGACTCGGGGTCTCAACCGGGTCAGCAGACCGGGCGGCAGTTCCTGATCCGGAACCACGATGAACCAGCTCCGCGAGGTACCACTCGCCATACTCAGCTCCTCATGCCTGTCGCTCGGCCCGGCCCCCGCACACTGCCCCGCCCCACGGACACCCACGGCCTGACAGCGCCCCCGCGTCCCGCCGGTTGGACCCCGCAGCGCCGTGACCCCAGCCATGTAGCGGCGGACGAAGCTGGGGCCCCGTCCCTTGTGCTGGAATCGGGTCGGGGCATGGCTTCTCTTGGCGTACGAGTCTGAATACCGAGGCAGGCGGACACAGCGAAGACGCCCCCGCCGCCCCAGCCCGGAGGCCAAGGCGGCGGGAGAAGATCTCGAACTGTCCAGCGGTGGGTGCCGGTTCGGACCGAGATGGTCGAGACCGACGCCTATGAAACCGGTCAGCACCAGTAATAGAGGTTGTACACACCTTCGGGACATCCCGTGAACGAGGCGCCCTGAGTGGCTTCGGCGAACTCGCCCACCTCGGCCAGCTGCGGCGGTTCGTAGACGTCCTCGGGTTCGATGTTCACCAGCGTTTCACGCACGGCACTCACCTCCATCGGATGGGAAACGGAATCTCCGTCTCCTCTCATTCAGTAGGGCAGGCCGCGCGGAGCCTGACCAGAGATGCCCGACCCAGTCCACCCGTGTGAGGTACCGGCGCGCGAGGCACAACACCAGCCGGAACGCACACTGAGCGCCCTCACGTCCGGCGAGGCAAAGATCAACTCACCCGAAGAGGTACGCGACGGCGCGCTCCGGGCGAACGACAGCCCCAGCTACGCCCACACCACCGGCAAGACCACCCTCCCGCCGTGCGCGGCCGACATCATCCCCGCCCACCTCGCCGGGCCGTACGCCCTGCGGTGCTCGACCCCCGACCACTCCACCCTCAGCCCGCGCCTGGACGTCCTCACCGACCGGCACCGACGCCGACACCAGCACCTACTGACACACCTCATGGCAGAACCACTGACATCCAGTGGCAGGCTTCGCTGACGTCCCGATGGCAGACGACAGCCCCGCCCCGGGTCGTTTCGGCCAAGAAAATGAATCAAGTAGTGGTGTCTGGTTGCCTTTGTTGAAGGTGTGCCATTCTTTGGTAAAAGGAGAGCGGAGCGGACCCGGCGAAGGGAACGCTGGTGGATTTCGAAGTTCTCGTCCTGGGCCCCGTCGACCTGCGGGTATCTGGCCGCCACGACGGCTTGGGCTCTGCCAAGGGCCGTACGCTCCTCGCCGCCCTGGCGGTCGACGCGGGGCGGCCGGTTCCGCTCGACACCCTCATCCACCGGCTGTGGGACCATCGCCCACCGGCCAAGCCGCGCGCGAGTTTGCACGCATATGCGTGCAAACTCAGGCGCCGGTTCCGCGATGCCGACGGCTGCGATCGCCTCGTCCAGCAGGCCCACGCGTACGCGCTCGACATTGACCCGGACACCGTCGACTGCCACCGCTACCGCCGACTGACGGCGCAGGCACGCGCCGTCGCCGACAGCGGCGACGACACCCGGGCCCTCGCCCTCTTCCAGCGGGCTGAGGGCCTGTGGCGGGGCGAGCCGCTCGCCGGTCTCACGGGCTTGTGGGCCGACAGCATCCGCGCGAGCCTGGAGGAGCGCCACCTCGCCGCCATCCTGAACCGCGCCTCCGTCGAGTTGCGCATGGGCCGCTACGCCGACCTCGTGGGCGACTTGTCGATGCTGCTGGAGCAACACCCCACCGATGAGACCTTGGTTGGCATGCTCATGGCCGCCAACTACGGCTGCGGCCGCCAGGCAGACGCCCTACGCACATACGAAGCCACCCGCCGGCGCCTCAGCGAGGAACTCGGCACCGACCCCGGCGAACCCCTCCGCCGCGTCTATCAGCTCATCCTGAACCAGGCCCCGGCGCGGGAGCTGCTCGCACCGACGCGGCCTCCGGCTGCCGCGACGACTGCCGTCGGGAAGGAATGCGGGGCTGGGTTTGAGACTGGGGGCGCACCCTCACCCACCAACTTGCCGACGCACGCGGAACTGGTCGGCCGGGAGGCCGAGTTACGGACCATCGTGGACTCGGCGTCCGGGGCTTCCTCCAACGGCGCACTCCGTGCCGGCGGCGCGCCCGGCTCAGGCGGCGCGGTCATCGCATTGCAGGCCATTTCGGGCATGGCCGGGGTCGGCAAGTCCCTGCTGGCGCTGCATGCCGCGCGGCGACTCAGCGCCCACTATCCAGGGGGCCTGATTCATCTGGATCTACGCGCCCACTCCCCCAACGGGCAGCCATTGACGCCCGCCGCGGCCCTCACCACGCTCCTGCGGCTCTTCGGAGTGGAGTCGGCCGGGGCGCCACGCAGCCTGGACGAACTCACCTCCCGCTGGCGCACCTTGCTGAGTTCGCGACGCGCGGTGATCATCCTGGACGATGCCGCCGGGCCCGCCCAGATCCGGCCGCTCCTACCCGCCGGCTCATCCTCGCTGATCATCATCACCAGCCGTCGCCGCCTGGCGGGCGTACCGGGTGTGCGTCCGGTCTTCCTGGACCTGATGCCGCACGACGACGCCATCACGCTGTTCACGGAACTGGTCGGAACCGAGCGCACCACACGCCACGAGGAAGTGGCTGAGATAGTGCGCTTATGCGGCCATTTACCGCTCGCGATCGAACTCGCCGCAGGCCGGCTGATCTCTCGCCCCTCGTGGACCACGCGCCATCTGATACAGCGGCTTTCACGCAGCCGTGGCAGACTCGATGAAATCCGGGACGCGCATACCGACATAGCCCGAGTGTTCGAGTTGTCCTATAACGCTCTGACCACTGACGAGCGGACGGTTTTCCGCCTCCTCGGGCTCCGGCTCGGACCGACATTCGACGTGTACGCCGCCGCGGCCCTCACGGGCCTGACCCTCGACCGGACCGAGCGCGTCCTGGAGAGCCTTCTCGACGCGCATCTCCTCCAGGAACCGACGGCTGACAGGTTCACCTCGCATGATCTTCTGAGTGAATACTCCCTTACACTCGCCGCCCAAGATCCGGCGGAGGAACGGTCCTTGGCGCGGAAACGACTGATCTCCTATTACCTCGCCGCCGCCGACGAAGCAGACCGGCTGATCCATCCGCGACGTCCGAGGCTCGGCATTGGCCACGAGTTCACTCCGGATCAACTCCCCTCATGGGAAGGGCCTTCAGAGGCGAAATCTTGGCTGACGGTGGAGCACGGCGCCTTGATAGCGGCAGAGGCGTACGCACGCTCGCATGGAAATCCCTGCCAGGCCGCCCAGTTCGGCCACGTACTCGCTGCCTTTCTGGACGCGGACGGGTACTGGGCCGAGGGCGAGGACATCCACCAGCACGCAGCGCAGCACTGGCGCACGGCCGGCGTCCCGCAGGCGGAGGCCAGGGCCCTGGCGGACCTCGCCACCACGCAAGCCCACGCCGGACGTTACGCGCAGGCGGCGGCAGCATGCGAGCGCGCCCTGTCCCTGGCCCGCGCGGTCGGCGACACCAGCACGGTGGCGGATGCGCTCCAGCAGTTGGCCGTACTCCACTGGTATCGCGGCCAGTCCCTTTCCATGCTCTCGGTGGCACAAGAGGCGCTGGAGCTCAGCGTAGGTTCAGGCGATCGCTGGAACGAGGCTCGCAGCCGAAACAATATGGGCATTGCCCAGCTGCACCTGGGAAATCCGTCGGAGGCGCTGCGGGACTTCCAGGAGGCGCTGACCCTTTTCCGCGCAGAAGAGGACGAACGCGGACAACTTCAGGCGCTCAACAATAGTGCGGAGGTTCAGCTTCATATCGGAGAGCGGGAATCGGCGAGGCAATCCTTTACGGAGTCACTCGCCATAGCCCGCAAGTCCGGCAGTCGAGCCGAGCAAGGGATGGCTCAGCTGAACCTCGCGAACGCTTTTCGACTGCCGGAAGAGCTGAATGAAGCCTTGCAGCGATACCAGTCAGCCCTGATTTGCTTTCGCAATCTAGGTGACCGTCGCAACGAAACCATCACGGTAATCGGGATCGGTATCGCCCTATATGAATCCGGGCAGTATGAAGAGTCCGCGAATCATCACCGAAACGCCCTGGAATTGGCGCGCGGCATCGGCGCGGGCCTGGAAGAAGGACAGTCGCTCCGCGGCCTGGGAGCGGCAGAGCGCCGGCTCGGCCATGCAACTGCGGCAGCCGACCATCTGACAGCCGCCCTGAAGATCGCATGCGAGATCCACTCCCCTGAGGACGAAGCCAGGGCCTGTGCGGAGCTCGCCGAGGTTCGGGCGCAGACAGGCCGACGCGAGGCCGCGCGGGCACTGTGGCAGCGAGCCCGGCGTCGCTTCGAAGGTCTGGACCCGTCCGAGTGCGAGCGCCTGGACCGTCGGATCGGCGAGTTCAAGGCGGAGGGCCCGGAGGCCTAGCCCTCGAACGAGAGCCAACAGGGCAGGAGCCCTGACGGATACCGCTTGACCCGCTCTGCACCCCACCTTTGAACCGCCTCTTCCCTGTGGTTTGCATCACCGAGATAGGACTGCTTAGCATCCTGCTTGTCCTACTCGAGGACGCAGCCCAGAAGAGAGCAAAAGGTACACGTGGATGCAGCCTCCGTCCCTCCGGCCGCTGAATACCGGATCGTCTCGCCGGTCTTGCATTCCGAGCACTCCTCGGCCCTTCACGCCGACCCTCAAAAAGGTGCCCCTTACAAAGGTTTGATACGCATCATAGTCAAGGACCGTCACCCCCGGTCCCAGGCGCCCGAGGTGTGCATGCCGTCCGCACAACGGAACGGCCCCTCGTCAGAAAGTCGCGGCAACCACGCCCCGCCACTGACGGAAAAAGACATTTAGCAACAGACGAAGAGCGGGCCGCCAATTCATCGGAGGCCCGCTCTTCACTCACCCCTACCCGAACCGCTTCACCCCGTGAGCCTCCCAGGGCTCCAGTCCCTCGCCGTTCGGGGAGCCCGTGGATACGAAGGCGGCGAGGGCGGAGGCGAAGGTGGTGGAGAGGGTGTGGTCCGACGGGGTGGGGTGGCCGAGCATGGGGCTGCCGGCGAAGGCTTCGAAAGTGCCGAAGAGGAAGGGGAGTTCGGCGCAGTGGGTGGCGCCCAGGTCGGAGCCGCCCGGTGCTTCGCGGTCGAATTGGTAGACGTACGCCGGGGTGCCCTGTTCGGCGCGGGCCGCGGCGATTTCCAGGGCGGGGGTGCGCATCACGCTGTCCGTGAGGGGCTGGGTGTGGGGGCCGGCTCCTACGAAGGCCGTCATTTCGTCCTTCACCGTGCCGATCAGCAGGCCGGTCTCCCCCAGGTCGCCGTTGGCCACCGCCTGCGGCAGCGGGCTCGACGGCATTCCGGCGCCGCCCAGGACCGGGTACAGGGGCGGGTCGATGTGGCCCGATACGGCCAGGTCGGCGGAGAGTTGGGCGTAGGCGGCGAGGAGGCGTTCCACCGGGAGGTCGCGGAGGGCGTCGCCGGGGTTCGGGGCGCCGGCCACGCCGAGGAGGCGGGCCAGCGCCGCCGTGTGGTCGGTCGCCTCGGCCGGGTCCTGCGGTTCCATGCCCCACGGGCCGCTCTGGGCGATCACGCCGCGGATCAGCGGGCGGGTCTCCGGTACGAGCGCCAGGGCCAGGGACGAGTACGCGCCCGCCGACTGGCCGCCGACCGTGATCGCCTCCGGGTCGCCGCCGAACGCCTCGGCGTTGGCGCGCACCCAGCGCAGCACCGCCGCCTGGTCGCGCATGCCCAGGTTGTCGGAGTCCGGCTCCGGCAGGTGGAGGTAACCCAGCGGTCCCAGACGGTAGTTGGCCGTCACGACCACGATGTCGCCCAGGGCCGCCAGCCTCCCGCCGTCGTACCAGTCCCAGCCTCCCGACCCCGACGTGAAGCCGCCCCCGTGGAACCACACGAGGACCGGGCGGCGGCCGGAGGCCGCGTCGCGCAGCGCTCCCGCCGGGGTCCATACGTTCAGGTTGAGGCAGCCGTCCTCCGCCCAGTTCGGGGTGCGCTTGCCCATCACCGCCTCCAGCCGCGAAGCGTTCTGCGGCACGGACGGGCCCGGTCGCGCCGCGTCGCGGGGCTCCGACCAGCCCTCGTGCGGCCGCGGCGGCGCGAAGCGCAGCTTCCCCACCGGTGACGCCGCGTACGGGATGCCGCGGAAGGCCGCCACCGGGCCCTCCGTCACCCCGCGCACCCGGCCCCGGTCCGTGGTCACGACCGGTCGTCGCTCCCCGTCCGTCACCGCTGCGTCCGTCACCACGTCCGTCGCCGCGCTGTCCGCCATGGCTGTCACCTCTCCTGTGCACCGGTCTCGTGATCGTTCTACGGGCTCTCCGCCGGTTGTGGCCATGATTCTCCGTCGCGGAGAAGAAATCCGGACACCAAAACGGCCTAGCATGCCGAATGTGCGCCACTCCCTCGACGATACGGACCGTCGGATCACCGCCGTCCTCCTCGCCTCGCCCCGTGCCTCCTGGCGCACCGTGGGCGCGTGTCTGGGCGTCTCCGAGCGCACGGTCGTCCGCCGCGCCGCGCCGCTGTTCCACGACGGCACGTTGCGGGCGACCGCCGTACGGAGCCCGGCCCGGTTCACCGGGCTCGTACCGATGGCCCTGCGCATCCGCTGCCGCCCGCAGCGCATCCGGGCGGTCGCCGCGACGCTGGCGCGCCGGCGCGACACGGTGTGGGTGGACATCATGGGCGGCGGCGACGAGATCTGCACGATCACGTTCCTGGAGGGGCCCGACGCCCGTAACGCGCTGCTGCTGCGCGATCTGCCCGCCACCGCCGCCGTGGACTCCTGGACCGCGCACAGCCTGATGCGCGTCTACCCGGCGTCGCTCCGCTGGACGGCCGGGCTCCTGACCTCCGAGCAGCTCGCCTTCCTCTCCCCCGAACCCGGCCCCGCTGCCGAACCCGCCACCGCCGCCGCCAGGGAGCCCTCGCCCGTAACCGCAGTCGACGACGCGCTCGTCGAGGCGCTGGCCGCCGACGGGCGGGCCACGTACGGGGAGTTGGGGCATCGCGCGGGCGTCTCGGCGCTCACCGCGCGGCGCCACCTGGACGCGCTCGTACGCGACGGGTCCGTACGGCCCGCCACCGAGGTGGATCTCGCGCTGCTGGGCGTCCACGCCGAGGCGCTGCTGTGGATCACGGTGGCGCCCGGCGGGCTGGAGGCGACCGCGCGGGC
This sequence comes from Streptomyces sp. NPDC050617, assembly GCF_040654795.1. Taxonomy (NCBI): domain Bacteria; kingdom Bacillati; phylum Actinomycetota; class Actinomycetes; order Kitasatosporales; family Streptomycetaceae; genus Streptomyces; species Streptomyces sp. NPDC050617. Next base: position 73,782 of record NZ_JBFAIS010000009.1, read on the forward strand.
GCTGAGCGACCATCCGCAGGTGCGGTTCGCGGCGGCCACCACCGGGCAGGCCAATCTGCTGGTCGCGGTGGCCGCCGCCGATCTCGACGCGCTCTACGCCTTCCTCACCACCGCGGTCGGCGCGCTGGAACTGATCACCGGCATCGAGACGGTCCCGATCCTGGCGACCGTCAAGCGGACCGGGATCATCCGGCGTTCCCCGCACTCAGCCTGGTAGCGCGCGCCTGGAGGTAACGGCGTTCCGGCAGGCTGGCGGTGCGGCGCGCGGCCGACTGGTAGGCGGACCGCGCCGCTTCCCTGTCCCCCGCCCGCTCCAGCAGGTGGGCCCGTACCGCGTCGAGCCGGTGGTGTTCGGTCATCCGCGCGTCGGCGTCCAGGGTCGCGAGGAGGCCGAGCCCGGCCCGCGGGCCGTGGACCATCGCCAGCGCGACGGCGTGGTTGAGCGTGACCATGGGGCCGGGCGCGACGCGTTCGAGCAGCCGGTAGAGGGCGAGGATCTGCGGCCAGTCGGTGTCCTCGGACCGTTCCGCCTCGTCGTGGAGCGCGGCGATCGCCGCCTGGAGCTGGTACGGGCCGGCCGGCGTGCGGGACGTAAGTGCCCGCTCGACCAGCGCGGTTCCCTCGTCGATGGCGTCGCGGTCCCACGCCCCGCGGTCCTGCTCGGCGAGCGGTACGAGGTCGCCGTCCGGGCCGGTACGGGCCGGGCGGCGGGCGTCGGTGAGCAGCATGAGGGCCAGCAGCGCGGCCACCTCGCCGTCCTCCGGCAGGAGCCGCCGGACCGCGCGGGTCAGCCGGATGGCCTCGCCGGACAGTTCGGCCCGTTGCAGACTGCTGCCCGACGTGGCGGTGTACCCCTCGTTGAACAGCAGGTAGAGGGTCTGGAGGACGGCGGCCAGGCGCTCTTCGCGCTCGGGGTGGTCCGGCTGGGCGAAGGGGACCCCCGACGACTTGACGCGCTTCTTCGCCCTGCTGATCCGCTGCGCCATCGTCGCCTCGGGTACGAGATGGGCGCGCGCGATCTCCGCGGTGGTCAGGCCCGCTACGGCGCGCAGCGTCAACGCGATCTGCGCGGCCGGGGTGAGTTCGGGGTGGCAGCACAGGAACAGCAGGGTCAGGGTGTCGTCCTCGGACGGCGCGCGCCCCTCGCCGGGCGGCGGCGCGCTGAACTCGTCGCGCGGCGTCAGGGCGGCGGCGTTCTCCTCCCGGCGGCGGCGGGCCTCTTCGGCGCGCAACTCGTCGGTCAGCCGGCGGGACGCGACGCGGATCAGCCAGCCGCGCGGGTTGTCCGGCCTGCCCCGCTCGGGCCACTGGACGGCCGCGGCGAGCAGCGCCTCCTGCACCGCGTCCTCGGCGGCGTCGAAGTGCCCGTACCGCCGTACGAGCGCGCCGAGGACCTGCGGCGCCAGGCTGCGCAGCAGGTCCTCGTCCCCCATGGCGTCACCGCTCACGGTCCGGCCCCGGTATCCCGTCGCCGCTCCTCACATCTCGTCCGCACACACCTCTCCGATCGGCTGCACCACCACCGGGTAGTTCGGCGCGCCCTCCGGCATGGGGCAGGCGTACGCGCGGGCCGCGATCTCGGTGGCGCGCTCGATGTTCTCGACGTCGACCACCCAGTACCCGCAGAGGACCTCCTTGGCCTCCCCGTACGGCCCGTCCGAGACGACGGGCGTGCCGTCCTTCGCCGCGGTGACGAGCTTGGCCTGGGAGGGCTCGGTGAGGCCCTGCGCGTCGATCAGCTCGCCCGACTCGGCGAGGTTGTCGTTGATCGCTCCCATGTGGGCGTACATCGCCTGCGTGTCCTTCTCCGTCCACGCCGGTTCGCCGGGGGCCGGGGAGCCGCTCATGGCGTCGTAGTCGGACTGCTTGCCGAGCAGCATGATCAGGTACTTCATCGTCCTCACCGTTTCCTCTCGCGCGGACGCCCGGCGGGCGGACGCCTCGTTCCGACGCCCGGTGGGCGCCTCTCACAGGAGACGTCGGAGCGGGCGGGCCGTTCTCGACACCTCGCCGTCGGAGATTTTTCGCGCCACCCGAAAGGCTCACCGGACTCGCTCGATGCCCGCCGCGGCCACCCGCCGTGACCAGGGATGACGCCCGTACGTACGGTCCAGGGCCGCCACCAGCCAGCGCCGGGCCCCCGGGGAGAGCACCGGCAGCGCCGCGGCGAAATCCTCCTCGTCCTTCGGGCGGGGGTCCCTCGCCTTGTAGTACAGCTGCACCTCGGGCGCCAGATACGGAACGGACTCGGGCGTCAGCGCGCCGAGCGCCTCGACGGGGCGGCGCACCCGGCTGTCGCGGTGCGAGATCCACTCCGTGCCCGTGCCGTCGCTCTCGTCGAGCATGACCTGAATGCGCCAGGGCTCGGCGGGGCCGGGGCGGCACCAGATGTCGTGGACGTGGTCCGGCAGGATCTCGCCCGCCGCCCAGGGCCGGAGGGCGCCGGGCGGGTCGGCGGCCCACCACTGCCAGCCGGGCAGCGCGCGCTGCGCCGCGAGCTGGTCGCGGCGCAGCAGCAGGACGTCGATGTCGCCGTGGTCCCGGAAGGCGCGGCCGACGGCGAGTTCGACGGCGTACCCGCCGGCAATCCACCACGGCGCTCCGCGCACGGGCCGGGACGAGCCCGCGACCCCGGCCGGGCCTGCGGTCCCGGCCAAGCTCGCGGTCCCGGCCGAGAAGAGGGCGGCCACTTCGGGCAGGGGCGCGGGTTCCCAGCGCCCCCATGGTGTGTCGGTACCTGTCATGCCGACATCCTCGGGTACGAGCGGCCGTTGGCCGCTGGTTCGCCCGTACCGGCCCGGATGCGGCCGGACACATGCCCCGCGACGCCTGCGCGGCGTCGCGTCGCGGGAGAGCGGGACAGTGCGTTCCAGGGCGAGTGCGTCCAGGGCGCGGTCGCTCACCGTCCGTGGGCGGCGACCGCCTGTTCCGCGGCCGCGCGTACGTCGTAGTCGGCGCGGGCCGACGCGATCTCGGCCTGGTGCCGCTCGGTCCAGGTGACGAGGGACTGGATGGTGGCGTGCAGGGTCGCGCCGAGCGGCGTGAGGGCGTAGTCCACGCGCGGCGGCACCACGGGGTGGACGGTGCGGCGTACGAGCCCGTCGCGCTCCAGTTGACGCAGCGTCACCGTCAACATGCGCTGGCTGATGCCGTCGACCTCGCGGCGCAGCTCCGTGAAGCGCAGCGAACGGCGGTCCAAGAGGGCGATGACCAGCAGGGACCACTTGCCCGCGATGCGGTCGAGGATCTGGCGGACCTCGCAGTCCTCCCTGGTGTCCCACTGCCGGGCGTCCCACTCGCAGACCTCGTCGGTGCACTGGTCAAGATCGCCGCAGCCGTCGGGTTCGCCGCGTTCGCCAGGGTCGCCGCACTGCCCAAGGGCGTCCTCGGTACCCGCAGGTGCGTCCTCGGTACCCGCAGGTGCGTTCTCGGTACCCGCGAGGTCAGTCGGTGACTTTGAAGTGCCTTCTTCCACAGTGGGCCATGGTTCCCCAGGATGGGGCTGGTTACAAGAGAGAACCGACTTCCTCGGAGGCTCCGCCTCGGCCCGTCGCGGCCGTCGCAGCCCTGCCCCGGCGAACCGCCCCGCTCCAAAACCCCCATCCGCCCCCGAGGTCCCCACCCATCCCGAGGAGCCGACCCGTGCCTACCCCCTCCCCCGAACCGCCCGACTCGACGGAACCGGGCCCAGGACCGGGACCAGAACCGGGACGGGGACCCGGCGGCGACGCCCTCATCAGCGGTCGCGCCCGCGCCGTGCTGCTCGTGCTCTGCGGCGCGATCTTCCTTGAGGGTGCCGACCTGGCGATGATGAACGTCGCCCTGCCGTCCATCCGCGCCGATCTGGGCCTGTCCACCGGCTCCCTCCAGTGGGTGATGAGCGGGTACGTACTCGGCTACGGCGGCTTCATCCTGCTCGGCGGGCGCACGGCGGATCTGCTCGGGCGGCGGCGGATGTTCCTGCTCTGGCTCACCGTGTTCCTGGCCTTCTCCGGGCTGGGCGGCCTCGCGAGCGACGGCTGGATGCTCCTCGTGGCCCGCTTCGTGACGGGTGTGGCCGCCGCCTTCACCGTGCCCGCGGGGCTGTCGATCATCACCACGATGTTCCCCGAGGGCCCGCGCCGGGCCAAGGCGCTGTTGATCTACGCGGGGACGTCGGCGGGCGGCTTCTCGCTCGGGCTGGTCGTGGGCGGGCTGCTGACGTCGATCGGCTGGCGGTGGGTGTTCTTCGCCCCTGTCGCCTTCGCCGCCGCGATACTCCTCGCCGCCCTGCGCCTCATCCCGCACGAGCCCCGCACCGGGCCGGGCCCCGCGGGTCCGGGGTCCGTACGGGGCTTCGACCTGCCCGGCGCGGTGAGCGTGACGGGGGCGATGCTCCTGATCGTCTTCGCCGTGGTGCGGCTGGAGCACGGCACCGAGGAACTGGGCCGCACGCTCGGCGCGTTCGCCGCGGGCCTCGCGCTGCTGGGGGTGTTCGTGGTCGTCGAAAGGCGGTCGGCGGCGCCGCTGGTACGGCTCGGGGTGCTCCGGTCGGGTCCGCTGATCCGGGCGAATCTGGGCGCGATGATGTTCGTCGGTTCGTTCTTCGGCTTCCAGCTTCTCGCCGTCCTCTACCTCCAGGAGCAGCGCGGCTGGTCGGCGATGCGTACGAGCCTGGCCCTGCTGCCGCTCGGCGTCGACGCCGTGCTGGCGCCGACGCTCACGCCGCTGCTGGTGCGGCGGTTCGGGAATGTGCGAGTGATCCTCGGGGGGCTGGTGCTCGCCATCGCGGCGTACGCGCTGTTCCTCCCGCTCGGCGCGGACTGGTCGTACGCGCTGATGGCTCCGGCCTTCCTGCTGATCGGGCTCGCCTTCGCGCTGAGCTACGGACCTCTCACCATCGCGGCCACGGAAAGCGTCCCGAGATCCGAACAGGGGCTCGCGGGCGGCCTGTTGTACACCTCGACGCAGTTCGGCGCGGCGCTCGGGCTCTCGGTGGCCTCCACCGTCGACGTCGCCTTCACGGGCCCCGGCCACGCCCCCGGCGCCGCGCTGGAGGGGCTGCGGGCGGCGCTGGTCGTACCGGTCGTCGCGGCCGTGATCGGCGCGCTCGTCACAGCCACGGGCCTGCGGCGGCGTACGCGCGGACCCGGGCCGGTCGCCGGAGGCGGAACCGGCACGGGCATCGGCACCAGCAGCTACGCCGCCACCGAACCCGAACCCGAATCCGAATCCGAATCCGAATCCGCCACAGGATGCCGAGACTACGAACCCACATCGCGTCTCCACGCCTCCAGTTCGGGTCTCCTTCCTCCCGGCGACAGCTCCCCGAACTTCGTCCATCCCCAGGATCGGTAGGCCGTACGGGCCGGGATGTTCGACGGCTCGACCAGTACGGTCACCAGTTGGGCGGTGCTGCGGGCGAGCAGTTGCTCCTGAAGGCGGGTGGCGACGCCGTTGCGGCGGAACGCGGGGAGGACCATGAGTTCGGCGATGGCGAAGACCCTGCCGAGCGCGGTGAGTTCCTCGATCTCGTGCGAGACGCCGCCTCGGAAGCCCTTCCAGAACTCGCCGTCGCGATCGGGCGGGAAGCCGTAGACGCAGCCGGCCAGGCCCGCGCCGCCGGCGATGACCATGTCGAAGCCGGGCCGCTTGACGTCTTCCTCGAACCGGTCGAGGAACCCCCGCCGGTCGTGGAACTCCTGGCCGGTCACCCCGCGGTACGCCGCCCCGTACAAGTCCGCGACGGCCTCCCGCTGCTGATCGGCCTGCCATCGCGTCAGGCGCCGCAAGTACACCTCGGTCATGCGTTCCTCCCCGGCCGTGCCCTGAACCGCCCATGCCCTGATTCGCCCGCGCCCGGCACCGCCCCCCGGCCGTCGTCGTCGGTCCGCGGAGCGTCAGCCCGCGTCCGGCAGCCAGTTGCCGTGGAAGCCGATCGGCACCCGTACCGGCAGGTGCACCCGTGCCACCGGGTCGCCCGCGATGTCCTGAGCGGAGAGTACGACGAGATCGCTCGCGCCGCGCTCCGGATCGAAGACATACGACAGGAGCCAGCCGTCGTCCTCGGCGGAGTCCGGGCTCGCGGGCACGAAGACCGCCTCGCCGCAGTCCTCTCCCGGCGCGTTGCGGCGGATCTCGCTGGTGCCGCGCTCCAGGTCGTACTTGACCAGCCCCGCGCCCACCCGGCCGGCGCCGGTCGGGGCCTCCTGTCCGGTGAGGTGCAGGCGGGCGGCGCCGCCCCCGTAGCCCTCCGTCGGGGCCAGGACTCCGTAGCCGTACCGGTGCGGCGCGGTGTGCCGGCGCGGGTCGATGCGCGGGAACTCCATCGGCCGGTCGTCGAGCCGTTCGCACGCCACGGACCCCGCGGCGAGGTCGACGGTCCACCGCTCCAGCAGCGGCACGGACTCGTCGGGGCCCGTGCTGCCCTTGCCGAAGAGCCGGTCGTAGCGGGCGAGGCGGACGGTGATGCGGCCGTTCTCCTCGTAGGCGTTCATGGGGTGGAAGACGAAGCAGGGGTCGATCTCGAACCAGCGGACGTCCGCCGCGTCGCCGTCGCGCGGCAGCACGCCCAGCCGGGGCTGCCGCTCGGGGTCCCAGACATAGGGGAAGCTCATGCCCTCGGCCGCCGACTGGGGGCTGAAGACGACGGGCAGGTCGTAGAGGAGCACGTGGGAGCCGGTGAGCGAGAAGTCGTGCATCATCGGGCGGCCCTCGACGGGGATGTCCACGGAGCGCCGCACCCGCCCGTCGGCGCCGACGACGATGTACGTCACGTACGGGTACGCCCAGCAGTACGCCACCGCGTGCAGTTCCCCGTTGGCCGGGTCGATGACGGTGTGCGCGGCGAAGCCGCCCCGGAGGGTGCCGCCGAAGTCGTGCGGGCCGATGGTGTTCAGCTCGCCGTCGAGCTCGTACGGCAGCGGGCCGCTCTCGACGGTGGCGAGGTAGCGGCCGGCGAAGCGGATGATGTGCGTGTTGGCCGCCGCGTCCATGTCGAGGTGGCGGGGGCCGTGCGGCAGCTTCTCGCCGAGCCGCAGGGCGACGGCGTCGCTGCGGACCCAGCGGTTGCGGTACCACTCGGCCCGGCCGCCGCGCAGCCGCACGCCGTGCACCATGCCCTCGCCGAGGAACCAGTGGTGGGCGGCCGGGTCGTCCACGTCCATCGGGTTGGGCCCGTTGCGGAGGTACCGGCCGTTAAGCGCGTCGGGGAGGCGCCCGGTGACCGGCAGCCCGCGGGCGGTGACCTCCTCGGCCACCGGGGCGTACAGGCCGCTCAAATACGGGTTTCCATGGTCCGTACGATCCATCGTGACCGCCTCCTCCGAAGCTTTCCCCCGCGTTCCCTCCACCGTCCAGCGAATCCGCGGTTCCGTCGAGTGCGCGCTGCGCATACCCTCGTCCTCCGGAGCGCTCATGAGCCGCTGATCGCTGGGTAAGCGTTCCTCGGGTGAGAATCCCTTGAACGAGTTTTCGGCGGAAGAGAAGAGGCGGCGGCACATGGTGGTCATGGAGTCCCAGCAGTCCGACGCCGCTGGGGCCCGCCTCGTCGCGGCGGAGTTCCTGGCCAGCGACTGCCCGTGGGCGGACCGGGACGCGGTGATGCTCGTCGTCTCGGAGCTGGTCACCAACGCCATCCGGCACACTTCCGGCTGGTGGCGGCTGTGCCTGCGGGCCTGCCAGGGCCGGCTGGTGCTGGAGATCGACGACTCCAGCACCGTCCAGCCCGTACCGCGCGCGCCGGACCTCGGCGGGGGCGGCGGCCTCGGCTGGCACATGGTGCAGCGGCTGGCGACCTGTCTCGAAGTGGATCCGCACGCCGCGGGCAAGACGGTGCGGGCGACGTGGCTGCGGCCCGCGGGGACGGGGATACCGCAGCCGGCCGACGGGTTCCGGGAAGACGGTTTCCGAGAGGACGGCTTCCGGGAGAACGGCTTCCGGGAGAACAGTCGCGATGACGGCTCTCGGGACGACGGCTTCCGCGATGCGGAGGAACGGGCGGTTCAGCCGCTGAATCAGTGACGGCTGCGGGCCTCCGGCCCGACCGTCACCGCCCCCCTGCCTCTGCCCTCGCGCCCTCGCCCTAGCCCTCGCCCCCCAGCAGATCGTCCAGCTCGGCCGCGAACAGCAGGGCGGGGTCGAAGCCCATCCCGGTGAAGTGGCCCGCGAGCTCCAGGGACACCGCTCCGTGCAGGCGCGTCCAGAACGCCAGGACCCGGCGGAGCGCCGCGGGCGAGGCGTGCCCCTCGGCCCACTCCCGGTGGCTCTCCAGGTGCGTCTCGAACGGCGTCGCGGGGCCGCTCTCGGGGAGGGCGGCGAAGGCGGCGAGCATGCACGTCATCACCTCGTCCGCGATCTGCGTGATCTCTCCGGGAGCGTGATAGCCGGGTACGGGCGTGCCGAAGACGAGGAAGTACCGCTGCGGGTCGGCCAGCGCCCAGGCGCGCATGGCGTGGGCCAGCGCGACGGGGTCAGGGCCCGCCTCCACCGCCGCCTGGACGGTGTCGGCGAGGCTGCGGTACGCGTCCCTGATCAGCTCGGTGATCAGGTCGTCGCGGCTGGCGAAGTACCGGTAGAGCGCGGGCCCGGTCATGCCCATCTGCTTGGCGACGGCGTTGAAGGAGAGCGCGGACGTCCCCGCCTCGGCCATCTGCCGCCACGCGCATTCCTTGATCTCCGAACGCACCCGGGCGCGGTAGCGCTCGCGCGGGCTCGTCTTCGTGCCGTTCTCCGCCGCCTCCACCATGCCCGCCGCCGCCTTCCCGCCCCTGTTTCGCCGTGAGCCGCTACCAGCCACCATCAGCCGCTTATCGGCTCAAGTATTAGTTAGAAGCTATCACGCACCCCCTTGACGGCCGCATCTCGTCGGAGTTACAACCTCTAATGCAAGCAATAACTGCTCGCAGCACGTGGGCAACCCGGAACGCGGTGGAGGTCGTCATGAACGCAGGCGGACTGGTGGAGGTCGTCCTGCCGGGCAAGGTCGAGCCCGAGGGGCTCGAACTGCGGCACGGGGACATCCCCGGCGCGGGGCCGGGGCAGGTCACGATCGCGATGGAGGCGACCGGGGTCTCCTTCGCCGAGCAGCAGATGCGACGGGGCCGCTACTTCGACCAGCCCCCGTTCCCGTTCGTACCCGGCTACGACCTGGTCGGCCGGGTGCTCACGGCCGGCGAGGGGGTGGACGCGGGGCTGGTCGGGCTGCGGGTGGCCGCGATGACCAAGACCGGCGGCTGGGCCAGCCACACGGTCGTCGACGCGGCCGACGTGGTGCCCGTACCCGAGGGGATCGGCGCGGCGGAGGCCGAGACCGTCGTCGTCAACGGCATCACCGCCTGGCAGCTGCTGCACCGCAAGGCGCGGGTGCGTGCCGGGCAGACGGTCCTGGTGCACGGCGCGAACGGCGGCGTCGGCACCATCCTCGTGCAGCTCGCCCTCGCCGCCGGGGCGAAGGTGATCGGCACCGCCTCCGCCCGCCACCACGACGCCCTGCGCGCCCAGGGCGTCGTGCCCGTCGACTACCGCACCGAGGACGTGCCCACCCGCGTCCGGCTGCTCGCGCCCGGCGGGGTGGACGCCGTCTTCGACCACGTGGGCGCGGAGAGCGCGGTCGCCTCCTGGAGGCTGCTCGCCCCCGGCGGCGCCCTCGTCTCGTACGGCAGCGCCTCGACCCGCGACGACGAGGGCTCCGGCTCCTGGCCGATCCTGATGCTGATCGGCCGGTTGTGGCTGTGGAACGCGCTGCCCAACCGCCGCCGCGCCTGCTTCTTCAACATCTGGGCCGGCCGCAGGTACGCGAAGAACCGGTTCCGCGCCCGTATCGGCGCCGACCTCGCCCAGGTCTTCGCGGCCGTCCAGCGCGGGGACGTCACGCCCCGCATCGCCGCCCGACTGCCGCTGGCCCGGGTCGCCGAAGCGCTGCGGCTAGCCGAGTCCGGAACCGTCGCGGGGAAGGTCATCCTGAACCCGTAACCCCGTACACGGAAACCCCGCACACGGAAAAAGGCGGACCCGCTCAGAGCCCGGCGCGGGCCGCGCCGATCGCCTGGTCCAGGATGTCCAGGCCGAGCGAGAGCTCGTCCTCGGTGGCGGTGAGCGGCGGAGCGATGCGCAGGACCCCGCCCATGCCGGCGATCTGGACGATGTTGGTGTGCAGGCCGAGTTCGAGGCAGCGCCGGGTGACCTGGGCGCCCAGCTCGTGCGAGACCTCCTTGGTGCCGCGGTCGACGACGAGCTCCACCCCGGCCAGCAGCCCCCGGCCGCGTACGTCGCCGACGATCTCGTGGCGTCCGGCGATGTCCGACAGGCCCCGGTGGAGGAACGCACCGAGGGAGCGGGCGCGTTCATCGAGCTTCTCGTTCTCCAGGACGTCGAGGACGGTGTTGCCGACGGCGGCCACCAGCGGGTCGGCGGCGTGCGTGGTGAAGAACAGGAACCCGCGCCCGTACGCCTCCTGCTCGATCTCCGCGCTGGTGATCACGGCCGCGAGGGGCAGCCCGGCGCCGAGCGTCTTGGACAGCGTGAGGATGTCGGGGACGATGCCGTCGCGTTCGAAGGCGTACCAGGTCCCGGTGCGGCACAGGCCGGTCTGCGCCTCGTCGAGGATCAGCAGCATGGAACGCTCCCGGCACTTCTCGTGCAGGGCCGCGAAGTAGCCGGGCGGCGGCTCGATGATCCCGCCCGAGCTGAGGATCGGCTCGACCAGGCACGCGGCCAGGCTGCCGGTCGACTGGGCGTCGATCAGGTCGAAGGCGAAGTCGAGCTGGCGGCGCCAGTCCAGGGAGCCGTCGGGCGCGGTGAAGTCGGGCCGGTACGTGTTCGGCGCGGGTATCGCGAAGTTGCCGGGCGCGGCCGGGCCGTAGCCCTTGCGGCCCGCGCTGTACGTGGCGGAGGCGGCGGCCTGCGTCATGCCGTGCCAGGAACGCGCGAACGAGACGATCTCGTGCTTGCCGGTGACCAGCTTGGCCATCCGGATCGCCGCCTCGTTGGACTCGGCGCCGGTCGTCAGCAGCAGCGCCTTCTCCAGCGGCGCGGGCAGCGTGCCGGCCAGCCGCCGCGCGAGGTCCACCACCGGGCGGCTGAGCATGCCGCTGAAGAGGTGGTCGAGGGAGGCCACCTGGCGCTGAACGGTCTTCACGATCTCCGGGTGCGAGTGGCCGAGCACCGCGCTCATCTGGCCGGAGGTGAAGTCGAGGAGCTTCCGGCCGTCCTCGGTGTAGAGGAAGCTCCCGGCGGCGCGGTCGATGATCTCGCGGGTGAACTCGCCGCCGTAGCGGACGAGATGACGCTCGGCGTCGGCCCAGAAGTCCGCGGCGGAGGGCGCGTCCGCGACGGGGGCGGGAACCGGGACAGCGGGTGTGGCGGGGGGCGTGGTGGGGGGCGTGGTGGGGGTCGAAGCAGCCATGCCGCCGACGGTAGGGCGCGTGGAAACGGCGCGTCCATCTCACGATTCCGCCCGTCCTGTTCGGCTCGGCCGTACAGCCCGCACGACAATGACCGGATGATGAACCCCTGGAGGCTGCGGCTGCTGAGCCGGCTGGACACGCTGGGTACGGTCCGCGCGGTCGCCCAGGACGCCAACATGAGCCCGTCGAGCGTGTCCCAGCAGCTCGCCGTGTTGGAGGCCGAGACCCGTACGCAGCTGCTGGAACGTACGGGGCGCCGGGTGCGGCTGACCCCGGCGGGGCTGATCCTGGCGCGGCGGGCGCGGGCGATCCTCGACCACATGGACGGCGTCGAGGCGGAGCTGCGCGGGTTCGGCGAGGAACCGGCGGGGCTGGTGCGCCTCGCGTCGTTCCAGAGCGCGATCCACACGATGGCCGTACCGGCGGTGACCCGGCTGGCGCGCGCGTACCCGCACCTCGACGTGGAGCTGCTGGAGCTGGAGCCGCACGCGAGCCTCCCGGCGCTGCGCGGCGGCGACGCGGACATCGTCATCACCACCACGGACTTCGACGAGCTGCCGCTCGGGCCGGACCTCGACATCGTGCCGCTGGCCACGGACCCGATCCGGCTGGTGCTGCCGCCGGGGCACCCCGCGGCGCGGGGCGGCGCGGTGGACGTCGCGGCCTTCGCGGACGAGCCGTGGGCGTTCGACATTCCGCAGTCGTACATGGCCAACCTGGCGCTGCGGCTGTGCCGGCAGGCGCGGTTCGAGCCGCGGGTGGTGGGCCGGTTCAGCAACTACATGATGGCCCTTCAGCACGTCGAGGCCGGGCTGTCCATCGCGCTGCTGCCCGGCCTGGCCGTCGACCACAGCCGCTACCGCGTGGCGAGCAGGGAGCTGGCGACGCCGGTCACGCGCACGATCACGGCGGCCGTCCGCCGCGGGTCGCCGCCGCGCGCGGCGGTGCGGGTGGTGCTGGACGCGCTGCGCGCCTCCGAGCCGCCGGCCGGTCTGCCGGCCGATCCCCGCTAGCTATCGCCGCACACTCCAGTTAGAACCTCTCACGAAAACTCTTGACGACGCCCATTCGTCGAAGTTATAACTTCTAACGAAAGGCAGAGCTGCTAAGCACTCAGGTGGCGCGACGCCTTCGGCCCCCCATCTGCCTGCCGCACACCGGCCACTCGCACCCGAGGAGATCGTCATGTCGTCAGCCACGTCCCTGGCGCCCACCACCGGCACGGACCCGCACACCCCGCGCACCCCGCGCGTTCCCAGGGCGCTGACCATCAGCGCGTGGGCGGTCCCGATCATGGTCGTCGGGCAGTTCGCCCTGCTCGCGTCCGTACCGGTGGTCATCGCCCTGGTCGCCGCCTTCGCCCGGGTCCGCGACCGGGCGGTGCGCGGGGCTGCCGGCCTCGTGGCCGCCGCCTTCGCGATCCCGCTGATGGTGTGGCTGGTGCGGCCCGACGGCGCGCAGAGCCTGTCCAAGGACATCCACCCCGGATTCGTCGCCCTGATCGTCGGCGCGTCGAGCGCGCTCATCTTCACCGTGCACCGCGCCGCGGCCCGTACCCGGCGCGCGCGGCAGCGGTGACGACGGCGCGACGGCGACGCCGCCGTCCGTCCGCTCCAGGGCCGCGGCCTTGATCCACGCGCCGCTGCCCTCCTCACCCACAGCGGCGAGGAGGGCAGCGGCACATTACGGGCCTACGGACTTACGGGCCTGCTGGCCTGCGGACTTACGAAGCCGGCTGGGCCAGCAGACCCGCGCGGAGCCGGGAGAGGATGCGGGAGAGCAGCCGGGAGACGTGCATCTGGGAGATGCCCAGCTCCTCGCCGATCTCCGACTGGGTCATCTCGCCGCCGAACCGCATCCGCAGGATCTGCCGGTCGCGTTCGCCGAGCCCCTCCAGGAGCGGCTTGAGCGCGGTGACGTTCTCGACGCCCTCCAGCCCCGGGTCGAGTTCGCCGAGCCGGTCGGCGAGGGCGTTGCCCGCCTGCTCGGGCGCGTCGTCGGCGGGCATGTCGATGGAGCCGGCGGTGTAGCCGTTGCTCGCGACGATGCCCTCGATGACCTCTTCCTCGCTCAGGCCCATGTGCTCGGCCAGCTCCGCGGCGGTCGGCGTGTGGTCCAGGCGCTGCGCCAGTTCGGCGGCGGCCTTGGCGAGGTCCACCCGCAGCTCCTGGAGCCTGCGCGGCACGTGGACCGCCCAGCTCGTGTCCCGGAAGTGGCGCTTGATCTCGCCCAGGATGTACGGCACGGCGAAGGTGGTGAACTCCACCTCGCGGCTGAGGTCGAACCGGTCGATGGCCTTGATCAGGCCGATCGTGCCGACCTGGACGATGTCCTCCATCTGGTCGGCCCGGTTGCGGTAGCGGGCGGCGGCGAACTTCACAAGGGACAGGTTGATCTCGATAAGGGTGTTGCGCGCGTACTGGTACTCGGCCGTGCCCTCCTCCAGCACCGCGAGGCGGTCGAAGAACAGCCGTGACAAGTCACGTGCGTCGCGGGGCGCCACCGCGGCGGGCTCCTCGATGTACGGCAGTTCGCCCACCACCGCAACTTCCCTGACCGTCTCGCCCGCGATAATCACGTCGCCCTCCCTGGCATTCTCGTGTCAGCGAAGGCGCGCCTACCCGAAGTCTCCGACGCCATGCATGGCTTGTCGCGACGGCTGCGGCAAGTGGGGTCGCGGACCCAAACGTTACTTTTCGGTACCGCCCGATTCCCGCGGCGGCCGCGCCGAGTTGCCCGTACAGCCTTCGGACCGCCGCCCCGTCACCACAGCCGCCGCCCGACTTCCGAACGCCGTCCCCACATCCGTCCGGCTTCCGGCCGACGTCCCGTCCCTACAGCCGTCCGACTTCCGGCCGATCTCTCTACAGCCTTCCGATCCACGACGGCAAGCCCTTCCGACGCCTAGAATGACTCCTTCGGGGCGGCGTCGACGCCCCGACCGACAGGGGCAGGAGAACGACAGTGGCGGCAGGCTTCCGGAGAACCGAGGACACGGAGGGCGTGCAGGACCCGCCCGCCCACGTCCTGTCGGAGGCGGCCGCGGCCTTCGGTCTGCTGGCCTCCTCGGCACGGCTGCACATCGTGTGGGCGCTGGCGCAGGGCGAGAGCGACGTCAGCGGCCTCGCCGAACGGGTCGGCGGCGCGCTGCCCGCCGTGAGCCAGCACCTGGCGAAGCTGAAGCTGGCGGGGCTGGTGCGCTCGCGCCGCGAGGGCCGCCGGGTGGTCTACCTCGTGGACGATCCCAATGTGGTGACCATCGTGCGGTTGATGGTCGGGCAGCTCGCGGCCCGCGACGCCGATGCCGATGCCGGATCGAGGTCCGGGCGCGTGCGTGGCCTGGGTGCCTGAGGCCGTCGCCGGCCCCGGTTCCACGAGCTCGACCGCACGGACCGCAGCCATCCGGATCAGGGGCGCGGGCAGCACACTGCAGGCGCTGCGCGCGCTGGAGAGCGGGCCGCGCGGGCTGCTGGAATCGGAGGCCGCGGAGCGGCTCGCGCTGCACGGCGGCAACACGGTGCCGGGCCGGCGCCCCACCTCCTGGCCCCGCCGCTTCGCGCGCAGCCTGCGCGACCCGTTCACCGCCGTCCTGCTGTGCCTCGGTCTGATCTCGGCGATCGCGGCGTCCTGGGGCACGTCCCTGGTGATCGCGGTGCTGGTCACGGTGAGCTGCGCGCTGCGCTCGACCGGCGAGCACCGGGCCGACCGGTCGGCGGCGGCGCTGCGCAGCCTGGTCGCCACCACCGCGACGGTGCAGCGGCGCGAGGACGAGGCCGCCGCGCCGCACATCCGTGAACTGCCGGTCGACGAGCTGGTGCCGGGCGATGTGATCCGGCTCGGCCCCGGCGACCTCGTGCCCGCCGATGTGCGGCTGCTGCGGGCGACGGGGCTCACCGTGCACCAGGCGGCGCTGACGGGCGAGTCCGTGCCCGTCGCCAAGCACGCGCCGGACGCCGCCGGGCGTACGGGCGCCCCGCCCGAGGTCGCGCGGGCCGCCGACGCCGTCCCCTTCGACCAGCCCCATCTCTGCTTCCAGGGCAGCAGCGTCGCCTCCGGCAGCGGCACCGCGCTCGTCGTCGCGACCGGCTCGGACACGGTCTTCTCCAGTACGTACACCCGGCGGCGGCACCGGCCGCCGACCGCCTTCGACCGCTCGGTGAACGGGATCTCCTGGACCCTCATCCGGTTCATGCTGCTCACCGCCCCGCTGGTGCTGCTGGTCAACGCGCTGGTGCGGGGGCGCGGCATGGAGACCCTGCCGTTCGCCGTCGCGGTGGCGGTGGGACTCACGCCGGAGATGCTGCCCGTCATCGTCACGACGGCGCTGGCGCGCGGCGCCGCCCGGCTCGCGCAGGGCGGGAAGGTCATCGTCCGGCGGCTGCCCGCCCTGCACGACCTGGGCGCGGCCGACGTCCTGTGCATCGACAAGACGGGCACCCTCACCCAGGACCGCCCCGCCGTGGACCGCGCCGTGGGCGCCGACGGCGCGCCCGACCCGGACGTGCTCCACTGGGCCGCCGTCAACGCCCTGTGGACGCTGCACCTCGCCGAGCTGCCCGCTCCCGACGCCCTCGACGAGGCGATACTCGACGCCGACGAGGAGCAGGGCTCCACCGCCGACGACACCACCGGCCTCGACGCCCTCCCCTTCGACGCCGCCCGCCGCCTGTCGACCGCCGTCGTACGCACGCCCGGCGGCCGTTCGGGGCAGGTGACGCTGGTCGTCAAAGGAGCCGTCGAGGACGTCCTGGAGCGCTGCTCGCGGGTCGCCGCCAGGGACGGAGCGGATCGGGACGCCGCCCGCTCCCGCCGCGCGATCGGCTGCGAGGAGAGCGTGCGTACGGACGTACGCGCCGTCGGTCTGCCGGAACCGGAGGCGGACGGCTTCGAAGGGGCGGCGCGCCCGGACGGAGCGGTCCGGGCCGAGGGCGGCGGCGAGCGTCCGTACGGTCCGGAGCACGGCGACGCGCTCCGGGCGGGCGATGGTCCGGGGGACGGTCCGGGGGACGGTCCGGGGCCGGGGCTCCGGGTCGTCAGGGCCGCCGACGCGGAGCGCCCCGGCCCCGGCGCGGCGCGGGCGCTCGACGACGGGGAGCGGGCTCGGCTGCTGCGGCTGGCCGAGGAGAGCGCGGCGGACGGGCTGCGGGTGCTGGCCGTGGCGCTCGCGGAGCGGCCCGCGCGGAGCCGCCCGTACACGACCGCCGACGAGCGCGATCTGACCTTCATCGGCTTCGTCTGCCTGCGCGACACCCCGGCGCCGACGGCCGCCGACGCGCTCGCCGTCCTCGCCCGGCGCGGCGTCGACGTCAAGGTGCTCACCGGCGACCACCCGGGGACGGCGGCGCGCGCCTGCCGCGACCTCGGCCTGGAGCCCGGCGAGGTCGTCACGGCGGCCCGTATCGACGCGGCGGACGACGCGGAGCTCGCCGAGCTGGCCGCCGGCGCCACCGTCTTCGCGCGCTGCTCGCCGGAGCACAAGGCGCGCGTCGTGGCGGCGCTGCGGTCCGCCGGGCACACCACCGGTTTCCTCGGCGACGGCGTCAACGACCTGGCCGCGCTGCACGCCGCCGACGTCGGGATCTGCCCGCGCGACGCGGTGGACGTGACGCGGGAGGCGGCGGACGTCGTCCTCGCCTCGAAGGACCTGACGGCGCTCGACCGCGCGATCGTCATGGGCCGCCGCTCGACCGTCAACATCGCCACGTATCTGCGCATCACGCTGTCCTCGAACTTCGGCAACGTCATAGCGATGCTCGCGGCCGGGCTGATGCTGCCGTTCCTGCCGATGCTCCCGGCCCAGGTGCTCGTGCAGAACCTGTGCTTCGACGCCGCGCAGCTCGCGCTCGCCTTCGACCGCCCGGGGCCCGGCGCGCACCGCCGGCCGACGGTGCTGCGCCCGCGCGCCCTGACCCGCTTCGTGTCGGGCTTCGGCGTGCTGAACGCCTGCGCCGACCTGGCCACCTTCGCGGTGCTGGCGCTGGCCGTGCCCGCGCTGGCGGAGGGGGCGGGGCAGGAGGCGTTCCACGCCGGGTGGTTCACGGAGAACCTGCTGACGCAGGCGCTGGTCATCCTGCTGCTGCGCAGCGGACGGCGCGCCTCCGTCCCGGTGCGGGCGGCGACCGCCGCGCTCGCGGTCCTCGCGCTCGTCCTGCCGGTGTCGCCGCTCGCGCCCGTACTCGGTATGACGGCGCTGTCGCCGCTGTACTACGGGCTGATGGCGGTGGTGCTCAGCGTCTACGGGACGGTGCTGGCGCTCGCCAAGGCGCGGTACGACCGGCGGGCGGCGGCGCGGGCCTGACCCCCGGCGCGACCGCGCGCCGCCCGTGCGAACCGGCCGGTGTCGTACGCGCCGGCCGCGTCATCGGCCCGGCAGTACGTGCGCGGGGCCGCCCGCCGAGCCTCGCGCCCCGGCGGGCGGCGGCGCGGTAGGCGGGAGGCGGCGGCGCGGTAGGCGGCGGGCCGGGGCTGAGAGCCCGCCCCGAGCGCACGCCGCCCGCCGCCGTCGCCAGTCGGCCGTCACCAGTCCGCCGTCACCAGTCCGCCGTCACCAGCCGGTCGTCACCAGTCGCCGCCGAACCCGCCGCTGTCGCCGAAGCCGCCCCCGTCGCCGCCGCCGAAGCCGCCGCCGAAGTCGCCCGGGTTGAAGTCGCTGCCGGAGTTGTCGCCGCCCTCGAAACCGCCGCCGCCGTCGCCGCCGCCGAAGGAGCCGGAGTCGGCGTAGGCCGGGCTGGACATCATCGAGCCGAGCATGGTGCCCATGAGCAGGCCGGGGAGCATGCCGCCGCCGAAGTAGCCGCCGGCCCACGGCCCGTACGCCGGACCGGCGTTCCAGTACGGCTGCGGGCCGTCCGCGGTCTGGACGGTGCGGGACATGGGCTCCTCGCCGTCGGCCAGCCGGGCGGCGTCCGCCGCGCAGGCCGGTACGGTCCGGGGCGCGCCGCCCGCGGGGGCCCACTCGACGTCCTGCACGGACGGGCCGTGGCGCGGGTCGAAGAAGCACGGCACCCGGCGCTCGGGCAGCGGCTTCTTGGCGCGCCGCGCGGCGAGCGTGGCCAGCGCGAACCGGCCGTCCTCCAGGGCCTCCGTGACGCCCTGGACGTGCTGCGGCTTGGTGGCCTCGCCCATCCGCGTCTTGGCGGTGTCGTACGCGTCGAGGGCGTGGGTGTAGTCCTCGCGCATCGCGTCGTCGGCGCCGGGGCCGCCGGGCGTGAAGTCGAGCCGGTCCAGCTCTTCGCCGAAGGCGGTGATGTCCTCGTCGACCACCACGCGCAGCGCCTCCAGCTCGGCGCGCTCGCGCTCCTCGCGCTTCTTCTTGCTGCGGCGGTAGAGGGCGTACGCGCCGGCGCCGCCCGCGACGACGATGGCGCCGCCGGTGACCAGCCCGGCCGTGCCGGACCCCGAGTCGGAGTCGGAGCCGCCGCTCCAGGACTCCGGGGCGTGGCCCTTGGCCTGGTCGTCGGCCTGGTCGACGAAGCGGTTGAGCATGCCCTTGGTGTCGGTGCCGTAGGAGGTGCGTACCGCGTCGGAGAGGTTGTTCACGGAGTTCCGGGACATCACGCGGGGGTCGGCGCCCGCGCTGAAGGACCGGTCGCCGAGGTGGACGGCGTAGACGCCGGTGATGCCGGTCAGGCTGCGCAGGCGGGGCAGCAGTTTGTTGTTCTTCGGGAACTCGCTGGTCTCGGGCAGGACCGCGACGAAGACCGGCTTGCCCGCGTCCTTGATCTTCTTCGCGAGCGCCTCGGCGTCGGCCTCGGGGAGCTGGTCCTTGACGCGCGGGTCGACGTAGACCGGGCTCTTGCGCAGCTCCTCGGCGACCTTGGGGAGGCCGGAGGCGGAGTCGGCGTGGGCCGGCGGGGCGAACATGCCCGCTCCGGCCAGCGCGAACAGGGCGGCGAGCAGGGCCAGCAGCGGCCTGGGCAGCGCCCTACGGGTGGCGGGCATGTGGGCTCTCCTCCGTGCGGTACGAAACCTATGGTGCGAAACATATGGGTGCGATACAGAAATTACTCGCCGTTTACTTTGAAACGGATCACGTGGGTCGACGGTTCCCATGGCTCGATCACCCGTACGAGAGATCGGCGCAGGGGTCCTGGTCCGCCGAGCGGCCCTTCGCCTTGACCTTGCCGGGCGCGTCGGGCGTGGCGTCGCCGCCGCCCGCGGGGTCCCCGGCGGAGTCCGACCGGGACGTCGCGTACGTCTTGCCGACCACCACGGCCACGCCCTGGGCGGTGACCTGCTGCAACTGCGCGCCGGGGAACAGACCGGCCACGGTCTTCGCGTGGGCCTCGGCGCCGGGGCCGTACTGGACGACGGTGCCGGTGTGGGCCTGCGACTTGGCGGTGTCGGTGAGGGTGACGGTGAAGTTGTGGTCCTTCAGCTCGCCGGCGGCGCGGGCGCCGAGTCCGGGGACGGTGGTGCCGTTGTAGACGGCGACCGCCACGCCGTCGCCTGAGACGGACTCCTTGGAGGGCGAACCGCCGTCCTTCTCACCGTCCTTCTTGTCCTTCTTGGCGTCCTGCTTGCCGCCCGCGTACTCGCCGTCGAGGGTGCGGTCCGCCCGCAGGGTCGCCCACAGGTTGTCGGCGTCGGGCTGGACGATCGCGACCCGGGCGCCCTGGTAGCGCCAGGGCACGGTGATGAAGTTGATGTTGTGCAGGTCGATGTTCTTGAGGGACATCGCGAAGGAGAGCAGCTTGTCCGCCGAGCCGAGGCCGGGGTCGACGATCAGCGACTTGGTGGCCGCGTCGGCGAGCGGCAGCAGGGTCGTCGGGTTGAGCCCCTGCCCCTTGATCTTCTTGATCAGGCTGGAGACGAAAGCCTGTTGGCGCTTGATGCGGCCGATGTCGGAGCCGTCGCCGATGCCGTGCCGGATGCGCACGTAGTCCAGCGCCTTCTGGCCGGAGACGGTCTGCTCGCCCTTGGGGAAGATCTGCTCGCCGCGCGAGTGGCGGTTGGGGTTGAGGTCGCCCTCGTAGACGTCCTTGGGCACGCACACCTTGACGCCGCCGACGGCGGAGGTCATCGAGGAGAAGCCCTCGAAGTCGACGACGACGGTGTGGTCGACGCGCATGCCGGTCATCTTCTCGATGGTGTTCTGCGTGCAGGCGGGGTTGCCCTTGGGGCTCTGGCCCACCGAGAAGGCCGCGTTGAACATCGTGTTGGTCTGCTCGTGGGTCCAACTGCCGTCGGGCAGCTTGCACGGCGGTATGTCCACGAGGCTGTCGCGGGGTATGGAGACCCCGACGGCGTGCTTGCCGTCGCCGTATATGTGCAGCATGAACGCCGTATCCGAGCGCCCCACGTCGTCCTTGTCGCCGCCGCCGAGCTTGTCATTTCCGCCGGTACGCGCATCGGATCCGATAATCAGCACGTTCTGTCCGGCTGCGCTGCTCTTGGGGCGTTCTCGGGCGATTCCGTCGGCGGCGAAAGTGTTGATATTCCCGTTGAGCTTGAAGTAGACCCAGCCGGCCCCGGCGGTCGCCAGCACCACCAGCGAGACCCCTATCACCAGAAAGAGGCGCATCCTCCGCTTCTTGGGCCTGCCCCTGCTGCCCTTATTGCCACGAGCTCCGCGAGCCCCACGCGCCCCGCGATTCCCGGTCATGTACGCACCACCTTGCTCACGTGCCTCTTTCACACGGCTTCCGGGAAATGAGACGGACTGCCGCGGGCATTGGTTGTTCAGTTGCGCAATCTAGCAAGTAATGTGGGATGCGCAGTGACCCTGTTGGGACGAGTGAAGAGAGGTGGGGCCGCCGTGCTGCGTAATGCCCTTGAGCCCTGGCACCTGCTCATCCTGGTGCTGGTGATCGTCGTGATCTTCGGTTCGAAGAAGCTCCCGGACACCGCACGCGCGCTGGGCAAGTCCCTGCGCATCATCAAGAGCGAGACCAAGGCCCTCAAGGAGGATTGACACCGGGCCGACCTGCGGGTTGTGCCAGTTCTGGCGGCCCAACGTTGGTGGATCACGCGCCCCCGCACCGGGCTCCTACGAACGAGACTTGAACGGTCGGGACCTGTACGTTCGAGGCTTGTGCCCGGCGGCGCCGTCGCGCGCCCGGGGGATCCTCGAGGCTTGCGCCCGCGCGTCCCCACGAGCCTCGAACCGCCCCACGCCCCACCGCCCAGGCTGGAACCAGCCAGCAGCAGCTCCGCAGGAGGAACCGCCGATGACCGGGTCGCGCGTACTCGCCCTCGGCCACTATCAGCCGGCCAGGGTGCTGACCAACGACGACCTGGCGGCCATGGTCGACACGGACGACGAATGGATCCGCACCCGCGTCGGCATCCGCACCCGCCGGGTCGCCGAGCCGGACGAGACGGTCGACGCGATGGCCGCCAACGCCGCCGCCAAGGCGCTGGCGAACAGCGGCCTCGCGGCGTCCGACATCGACCTCGTGCTCGTCGCCACCTGCACCGCCGTGGACCGCAGCCCCAACACGGCCGCCCGCGTCGCCGCCCGGCTCGGCCTGACCGCGCCCGCCACCATGGACGTCAACGTCGTCTGCGCGGGCTTCACGCACGCCCTCGCCACCGCCGACCACGCGCTGCGCGCCGGGGCCGCCGCCAACGCGCTGGTCATCGGGGTCGAGAAGTTCACCGACGTCGTGGACTGGAGCGACCGCAGCACCTGCGTCCTGGTCGGCGACGGCGCGGGCGCCGCCGTGGTCACCACGGCGGCGGAGCCCGGCATCGGCCCGGTCGTCTGGGGCTCGGTCCCGGAGATGGGCCACGCCGTACGCATCGAGGGCACCCCCTCGCGCTTCGCGCAGGAGGGCCAGTCCGTCTACCGCTGGGCCACCACGCAGCTCCCGCCCATCGCCCGCACGGTCTGCGAGCGGGCCGGAATCACCCCGGCGGACCTGGCGGGCGTCGTCCTCCACCAGGCGAACCTGCGCATCATCGAGCCGGTCGCGCGCAAGCTCGGCGCCGTCAACGCCGTGATCGCCACCGACGTCACCGAGTCCGGCAACACCTCGGCGGCCAGCATCCCGCTCGCCCTCTCCAAACTGGTCGAACGCGGCGAAATCCCCCCGGGCGCCCCCGTCCTCCTCTTCGGCTTCGGCGGCAACCTCTCATACGCGGGCCAGGTCATCCACTGCCCGTAGGACGGGACCGTCCGGCGCGGGGTCCGATTCGTTCAAGACCCGGCGGCGGCCCCGTGCCTACCGTGCGGACATGACACCGCGATTCGACCTCGTCTCCCTCGTCACCCCCGACCTCCCCGCCTCCCTCGCCTTCTACCGCAGGCTCGGCCTGGACATCCCCGCCGACGCCGACGGGCAGCCGCACGTCGAGGCGGCGCTGCCCGGCGGGGTGCGGATGGCGTGGGACGCGCTGGAGACCATCCGCTCGTTCCAGCCCGGGTACGACCTGCCGCAGGGGCCCGGCCGGGTCTCGCTCGCCTTCGCCTGCGACGGCCCGGCGGAGGTGGACAAGGTCTACGGCGAGCTGGTGGGCGCGGGGTACGCGGGAGAGAAAGCCCCCTGGGACGCGCCCTGGGGCATGCGCTACGCCATCGTCCACGACCCCGACGGCAACGCGGTGGACCTCTTCGCCGCGCTGCCCGCCGGCTGAGCCCCGGACGGCGTCCGGGGGCCGAGCAGCGCGCCCAGCGGGACCCCGGCCAGGGCCTTCACCTCGCGTGCGAGATGGGCCTGGTCGGCGTAGCCCGCCTCGGCGGCGACCTCGGCGTACGGGCGTCCGGCCCGCGCCGACTCCAGCGCCCGGTTCATGCGCAGCACCCTGGCGAGCGTCTTCGGCCCGTACCCGAAGGCGGCCAGGCACCGCCGGTGCAGCTGCCGCTCCCCCGCCCCACGTCGGCGGCCAGCGCCGCCACGGACCGCCCGGCGCGCATCGCCTCGACGGTCCGGGCGGCCACCGGATCGTACGGGCCGGGGGCGTACGGGCCGGGGCCGGTCGCCTGGCGCGTACGGGCCAGCGCGAGGCGCTCCAGCGCACGCCCCGGCAGCGGCGCGTCCGCGAGCTGCTCGGTGAGCCCGCGCACCTGGCGGCCGGGCCACAGCGCCGCGAGCGGCACGCGCCGGTCGCGCAGCTCGTGCGCGGGGACGCCGAGCAGCGGCGGGCCCGTACCGGGTGCGAAGCGCAGCCCGACGCAGCGGTCGCCGGGCGCCTGGGAGGGCAGATGGGCACGGGTGTCGGGCCCGGCCACGACCAGTCGCCCGTTCATCCAGAGCAGGTCCACGCACCCGTCGGGCAGCACCCGGTCGGGCTCCTCGTCGGCCGTGCGCGTCCAGACCACGGCTCCGGGTACGACGCCGGAGGGGCGTTCGCGGTAGGGGGCGCTCATGGGACTTCGCGTAGGAAGAGCGCTCCGCAGGAGTGGCACATGCGTACCTCGCCGGTGCCCCACGCGTCGGCCGGGCGGGTGGCGGCGGTCGGGGAGAGTTCGCGGCCGCACATCGCGGTGGTGCCGTGCTCGCGCACCACGTGCCAGACCCTGACCTCGGCGTCCGGCCGGCCAGGCTCCTCGTACTCCGCGCGCAGCTCATGTTCCATGACGGTGGCACCTCCTCATAGGTCCCACGATGCTCTCGCGACGGGGGTCACGCCACCACATGCGGACCGGTCGGCGCACCCGTCAGAAGACCGACAGCCCCGTCAGGGTGGTGAAGTGGTCGAGGGCGGCGACGCCGGCGACGGAGTTGCCGCGGGAGTCCAGGGCGGGGCTCCAGACGCAGATGGTGCAGTGGCCGGGGACGACGGCGACGATGCCGCCGCCGACGCCGCTCTTGCCGGGCAGGCCGACGCGGTAGGCGAAGTCGCCGGCCGCGTCGTACGTGCCGCAGGTCAGCATGACCGCGTTGACCTGCTTGGCCTCGCGGCGCGGCAGCAGCCGGGTGCCGTCGGCGCGCAGCCCGTGCCGGGCGAGGAAGCCGCCGGCGAGCGCGAGGTCGCGGCAGTTCATCTCGATGGAGCACTGGCGGAAGTAGTGGTCCAGGACGGTGGGGACGTCGTTGTCGAGGTTCCCGTAGCTCGCCATGAAGTGGGCGAGGGCGGCGTTGCGGTCGCCGTTCTCGCCCTCGGAGGCGGCGACCTCCAGGTCGAAGCCGACGTCGCGGTTGCCGCTCTCGGCGCGCATCAGCTCCAGCGTGGCGGCGCCGGCGTCGCCGGTCAGGGTCTGGAGGCGGTCGGTGACGACGAGGGCGCCGGCGTTGATGAAGGGGTTGCGGGGGATGCCGTTCTCGTATTCGAGTTGCACCAGCGAGTTGAAGGGATTTCCGGACGGTTCCGTGCCGACCCGTTCCCAGATCATGTCGCCGCCCTCGGCGAGGACGAGGGCGAGGCTGAACGCCTTCGAGATGGACTGCACGGAGAACGGCGTCTTCCAGTCCCCGACGCCGTACACACCCCCGTCGACGTCGGCGACCGCTATCCCGAAGGCGTTCGCGTCCACGCAGGCGAGCGCCGGGATGTACCGGGCGACCTGGCCGCGCCCGACCAGCGGCCGGACGAACGCGGCGACCTCTTCGAGTACGGCCTCGTAATCCACTGGCCCGAGTTTCCTGTCCCTATGGCGTCGACGTACTGATCCAACCGCGGCCGGATCGGCTCGCACGATATCCGAACGCCTGGCCCACCTGCGAACTTTCCGGTACAAGCAGGTCATACGGGCGTACGCGACCGGCGTCCGCCCCACCGGGAAGGAGGCGGCCATGGCCCCACCCATGTCCGCGAGTGCATTCATCGACGCCCTCAAGGACGAGGGCATCACCGTCGTGGAGGTCGGAAACTGGCGCACGCACAACCGCAACGCCCACGGCGACTGGGGCCCGGTCAACGGCGTGGTCATCCACCACACTGTCACCAAGGGCACCCAGCGCACCGTAGACCTCTGCCGTAAGGGCCACCCCGATCTGCCGGGCCCGCTGTGCCACGGCGTCATCGCCAAGGACGGCACCGTCCACCTGGTCGGCTACGGCCGCGCCAACCACGCCGGGCGCGGTGACGACGACGTACTGCGCGCCGTCATCGCCGAAAAACGCCTGCCCTCCGCCAACGAGGCCAACACCGACGGCAACATCCACTTCTACGGCTTCGAGTGCGAGAACCTCGGCGACGGCGAAGACCCCTGGCCCGAGGCCCAGCTCACCGCCATCGCCAAGGCCGCCGCCGCCATCTGCCGCCACCACGGCTGGACCGAACGCTCCGTCATCGGCCACCTCGAATGGCAGCCCGGAAAAATAGACCCCAAGGGCTTCACCATGGACTCGCTCCGCGACCGCGTCCACGACCGCCTCAAATGAGGACGTGAACCGACCCGCCCCACTGCCACCGTGCGGCGGCCGGGAAAGGCCGCCGCACACGGGCCCCGCCGAGGGCCGCCACGCGCCCGTACGGCCTCCGCGGGCAGAATGGGCAGGTGAGCCTGCCCCTGGACATCGAGAGCGCCCTCCGGCCGCGGCTGCCGTCGCCGGTGCGGGAGGTACGGGACGAGCGGTTCGCGCGCCGAGGGCTGCGGCTGCTCCTGAAACGCGACGATCTGATCCATCCCGACCTGCCGGGCAACAAGTGGCGCAAGCTGGCGCCCAACCTGCGGGCGGCCTCCGAGGCCGGCCGCCGCACGCTGCTCACCTTCGGCGGCGCCTACTCCAACCACCTGCGCGCCACCGCCGCCGCCGGCCGCCTGCTGGGCCTCGCCACCATCGGCGTCGTACGCGGCGACGAACTCGCCGGCCGGCCGCTGAACCCCTCCCTCGCCCGGTGCGCCGCCGACGGCATGCGGCTGCTGTTCGTCAGCCGCGGCACGTACCGCCGCAAGGCCGAGCCCGAGGTGCTGGCGGAACTGCTGAGCACGGCCGCCCCCGGCGAGGAGTGCTTCGTCATACCCGAGGGCGGCAGCAACGCCGCCGCCGCGGCCGGGTGCGCCTCCCTGGGGCGGGAACTGCGCGGCGTCGCCGACGTCGTCGGCGTCGCCTGCGGTACGGGCGGCACCCTCGCCGGCCTGGCCGCCGGGCTGGCGGGCGCCGGGTCGGCCATCGGCTTTCCCGTGCTCCGCGGCGGCTTCCTCGCCGACGAGGTCGAAAGCCTCCAGCGCGCGGCGTTCGGCACCCGCCGCGGCGACTGGCGGCTCGACGAGCGCTTCCACTGCGGCGGCTACGCCAGGCGCTCCGCGGGCCTCGACGCCTTCGCCGACGACTTCACCGCCCGCCACGGCCTCCCCCTCGACCGCGTATACGTCGCCAAGGCCCTCTACGGCCTGACCACCCTCGCCGAGGAGGACGCCTTCCCCCACGGCACCACGATCGCGGCCGTCATCACAGGCCACGGCGACGACACCCGCCCGCCCCTCTGAACACAAGCCCAGCCCGTCCGGCGGTTGAGGGCAGCCCCGGCCCCACCAGCCCGTCCGGCGCTTGATGGCAATCAGCCCGCCCGGCGCTTGAGGACAAGCCCAGCCCACCCAGCCCGTCCGGCGCTTGAGGACAAGCCCGGCCCCACCCAGCCCGTCCGGCGTTTGAGGACCGGGGTCCGGGGCGGAGCCCCGTGAACGGCACCGGGGCGCAGCCCCCACAATCGGCACCCCCAGGGCGGAGCCCCCTTGGCGAAGCCCCGTGTCATTCCGCGGCCTCCTCCCGATAAGCGGCGGCCTCCTCCAGGTCCAGCCGCCTCAGCAGCGTCCGCAGCATCTCGTCATCGATGCGCCTGGCGTCCCGCAGCTCCACGAAGACCCGCCGCTCCGCCCCGATCATCTCCCTGGCCAGCCGCCGGTACGTCTCGTCCGCCGACTCCCCCGTGGTCTCGTTCACCGTCCCGAGCCGCTCCCACACCGCGTTGCGACGGCGGTCCATGACCGTGCGGAGACGGTCCGCCAGCGGCTGCGGGAGCGCGTTGCGGTCGTCGGCGAGGAGTTCGGCGAGGCGGCGCTCGGCGGCGGTGGAGGCTTCGTTCTGGGCCTGGGCCTCGGCGAGGGTCTCGGCCTGCACGTCGCGGCCCGGCAGCTTCAGTCGGCGGATCAGCGCGGGGAGGGTGAGGCCCTGGACGACCAGCGTCGCGATCACCGTGGTGAACGTCAGGAACAGCACCAGGTTGCGCGCCGGGAACGCGGTGTCCTCGTGCGTGGTCAGCGGGATGGAGAAGGCGATGGCCAGGGAGACCACCCCCCGCATCCCGGCCCAGCCCACGATGACCGGCGCCGTCCAATTGGTGTCGGGTTCGCGTTCGCGTACGCGGGCAGACAGGAAGCGCGGCAGGAACGTGGCGGGGAAGACCCAGACGAAGCGGGCCGCCACGACGGCCACGAAGACGGCCGCCGCGTACCAGACGGCCTCGGCGACCCCGTATTCGCCGAGCCCCTTCAGCACGACCCGCAGCTGGAGCCCGATCAGCGCGAAGACGGACGATTCGAGGACGAAGGCGACCATCTTCCAGACCGCGGCCTCCTGGAGCCTGGTCGCGAAGTCGACCTGCCAGGCGTGGTGCCCCAGGTAGAGCCCGACCGTCACGACGGCGAGCACCCCGGACGCCTCGAAGCGCTCGGCGGCCGCGTACGCGACGAAGGGGATCAGCAGCGAGAGCGTGTTCTGGAGCAAGGGTTCCCGCAGCCGCCTGCGCAGCCAGTGCAGCGGCACCATGAGGATGAGGCCGACGCCGATGCCGCCGACCGCCGCGAGCCCGAACTCCTTGAAGCCCTCGCCCCAGGTAGCCCCCTCCCCGACCGCCGCGGCCAGCGCCACCTTGTAGGCGGTGATCGCGGTCGCGTCGTTCACCAGGGACTCGCCCTGGAGGATCGTGGTCATCCGGGAGGGCAGCCGCAGGCGGCGCGCGATGGCGGTGGCGGCGACCGCGTCCGGCGGGGCGATCACGGCGCCCAGCACCAGGGCGACGGTGAGCGGCAGGTCCGGCACCACGAGGTAGGCGACGTAGCCGACGGCGAGGGCCGCGAAGAGCACATAGCCGACCGAGAGCAGCGCGACCGGCCGGACGTTGGCCCGCAGGTCCAGGTACGAGCTGTCGAGCGCCGCGGTGTGCAGGAGCGGCGGCAGCAGCAGCGGCAGCACGATGTCCGGGTCGAGGGTGTAGTCCGGCGCCCCCGGTACGTACGAGGCGGCGAGCCCGGCGGCGACCAGCAGCAGCGGCGCGGGGACGGGCCCCCGGCGGGCCACGCCCGCGACGGCCGCGCTGACGGCGACGAGCATCAGCAGTGGCATGACGTCCATCGGCTATGCCCCCATCTTGATCATGTGCTGTTCCGGCTCCCTCTCGTACTGGCCCGCACGGGGCGGCTCCGCCGCCCGCCTACCCGATCTAACCTGGTCATCATGAGTGAGTGCCCCCACGTTCCCGAGCTGCCGCGCCCCGAGCCCCAGCCGCTGAGCGCCACCTGCCGCGAGTGCCTGGCGGCGGGCAGCCACCCCGTGCAGCTGCGGCTGTGCCTGGAGTGCGGGCACGTCGGCTGCTGCGACTCCTCGCCCTTCCGGCATGCCACGGGGCACTACGAGGAGACCGGGCACCCGGTGATGCGCAGCTTCGAGCCGGGTGAGAACTGGCGCTGGTGCTTCCCGGACCAGCGGATCGTCTGAGGCCGGAGCCTTCCTCCGCCGCCCCCTCCGCGGCCCTCCCCCGGCAGCGCCGACCGCGTTGTCGGACCGGCCGGTTAGCATGCACTCATGATCCGAGCCGCCGCCCCCGCCGACGTACCCGTCATTCACGCGATGATCCGCGAACTCGCCGCGTACGAACGGGCTCTGGCGGACGCGCGGGCGAGTGAGGAGCAGCTGCGCGAAGCGCTCTTCGGGGAGCACCCCGCGGTCTTCGCTCTGATTGCGGAGAGCGACGAAAACGGCGCGGGCGCGGACGGCGCTCCGGCCCAACCGGTCGGCTTCGCGCTCTGGTTCCGTAACTATTCGACGTGGACGGGCACGCACGGTATCTACCTTGAGGATCTCTATGTGCGGCCGGAATCGCGCGGTGAAGGTCACGGAAAGGCGCTTCTCGCGGCTCTCGCGCGTATATGCGTCGAGCGTGGGTATCAGCGTTTCGAGTGGTCAGTGCTGGATTGGAACGAACCGTCGATCGACTTCTACCGGGCCATCGGCGCCGAGCCGATGGACGGGTGGACCGTACAACGGTTGTCCGGGGAGCCGCTTCAGGCTCTCGCGGCAGTAGCGGAGAGTGACGGAAACGCCAACAGGACGACTTCTCTTTCGATTTGAGGCCGCAGACCCCTAGCCACTGTCCGTACTCATGGGCTTACCATGAGTGACAGTCGTGGGGCTGCGGCACCACGACCCGGATCGCGATAGCGTCGCGGGCGAACCGTGTGCCGCGCCGGCCCTCTCAGCCTCCGTCACGAGGACTGTGGGACCGGCGCTCGTAACAGCTCAACAAGCTTGTGCCACCTTGGAGGTGAGGGTGTCCCAGATCGCAGGCGAGCCCGGGACTCAGGACTTCGTGGAAGTCCGGCTGCCCGCTGCGGGTGCCTACCTGTCGGTACTGCGTACGGCGACAGCCGGCCTCGCAGCCCGTTTGGATTTCACTCTCGACGAGATCGAGGATCTGCGCATCGCGGTGGACGAGGCGTGCGCGATCCTGCTGCAACAAGCCGTTCCCGGCAGTGTTCTCAGCTGCGTCTTCCGCCTGGTCGGGGACGCTCTTCGGGTGACCGTCTCGGCGCCCACCACGGACGGCCGCGCGCCCGAGCGCGACACCTTCGCCTGGACGGTGCTCTCCGCGCTGGCCGGCGAGGTCGACTCGACGGTCGCGGACGACCGTACGGTCAGCATCAGCCTGCACAAGAAGCGCGGCGCAGGTCCCGGACAGCCGTGACAAAAGAGGGGGCTCCGTGAGTACTGCATCATCGCGGGGAGTGCGCACCCCGGGCATCCCGCAACAGCCTGCCCGGCCGCACCCGGCGGACGTGGAGCCGGAGCAGCCCGGCGACCGACCAGAGCGGGCGGACCACATGGATCAGCACCAGCACCAGACGTGGCACCAGCACCACGACCCCCATGATCGCAGTGGTGCGCGAGCGCTCTTCTTCGAACTGCGGGAGCTTCCGGTGGGCTCGCCCGAGCGGGCCGAGCTGCGCAACCACCTGGTGCGGCTGCACCTGCCGCTGGTGGAGCACCTGGCGCGGCGGTTCCGCAACCGGGGAGAGCCGCTGGACGACCTGACCCAGGTCGCCACGATCGGTCTGATCAAGTCCGTGGACCGGTTCGACCCGGATCGCGGCGTGGAGTTCTCCACGTACGCGACGCCGACGGTCGTCGGCGAGATCAAGCGGCACTTCCGGGACAAGGGCTGGGCGGTGCGGGTGCCGCGCAGGCTCCAGGAGCTGCGGCTGGCCCTCACCACGGCGACGGCGGAGCTGTCCCAGCAGCACGGCCGCGCGCCCACGGTGCACGAGCTCGCCGAGCGGCTGAGCATCTCCGAGGAGGAGGTGCTGGAGGGGCTGGAGTCGGCCAATGCCTACAGCACCCTCTCCCTGGACGTGCCGGACACCGACGACGAGTCGCCGGCCGTCGCGGACACCCTGGGGGCGGAGGACGAGGCGCTGGAGGGCGTCGAGTACCGCGAGTCCCTCAAGCCGCTGCTGGAGGACCTTCCACCGCGCGAGAAGAAGATCCTGCTGCTCCGCTTCTTCGGCAATATGACGCAGTCGCAGATCGCGCAGGAGGTGGGCATCTCGCAGATGCACGTCTCCCGGCTGCTGGCCCGGACCCTCGCCCAGCTCCGCGACAAGCTCCTCGTGGAGGAGTGACAGGCGGAGCGTCGGGTCCGGCTACGCGTCGCGGGGGCCGATGCCCAGTGCCTCGGTGGCCGTCGGGTTGACCAGCAGCGCCAGCACGACCACGGCGACGGCGGCGAGCGCCGCTCCGACGGCGATCAGCGCGCCGCCGTTGCTGATGAGCGTCCAGGCGACGGGCAGCGACAGCAGCTGCGTGATCATCGCGGGCCCGCGGCTCCAGCGCCGCCGCAGCAGCAGTCCGCGGGCGGCGGTCAGCGGCAGCGCGGCCAGTACGAGCACGGTCAGCCCGCCCGTCTCCGCCTGCATCCGGCTGTCGGGGTCGCCCGCCAGCCCCATGACCAGCATGTAGACGCCGAGGCCGACGAGGGCCACGCCCTCGACGGCGGCGAGCGCCGCCGCCGCGGTCAGCCGGGCCGGTCGCGGACCGGCCGGCGCGGGGGCTGGGGCGGCGTTGGGGCTCTGCTTGGGACTCACCCCTGCAGGGTAGCCCGCCGGGCCCGTGAGCGGCCCTCCAGGGAGTACGCCGGGCCGGGTTCCGTACAGGTCCTGGATCACGCGCCGGGATCACGCTCCGTACGAGGTGCGGGGCCGGGTCCGTACCGGGCCGGGAGCGGGCGGCCGGGGCGGCGGGGGGACGAGCCGGGAGACAGGGTGCGAGATGGGCCAGGAGCGGGACACATACCCCCACGTAGGTAGTCTGGCGCCCATGCGCGCGCTTCTCGTGGTCAATCCGTCGGCAACCACCACCAGTGCCCGCACCCGCGATGTCCTGGTGCACGCGCTCGCCAGCGACCTGAAGCTGGAGGTCGCGACCACCGAGTACCGGGGGCACGCCCGCGACCTCGCGCGCCGGGCCGCCGAGGACGGCAACACCGGACTGGTCGTGGCGCTCGGCGGCGACGGCACGGTGAACGAGGTCGTCAACGGCCTGCTGAGCGGCGGCCCGGACGTCTCGGGCCTGCCGCGGCTCGCCGTGGTCCCCGGCGGTTCCACCAATGTCTTCGCCCGCTCGCTGGGGCTGCCCAACGACGTCGTCGAGGCGACCGGCGCGCTGCTGAACGCGCTCCGCGAGGGCACCGAGCGCACGGTGGGCCTCGGGCTCGCGACGGGAACTCCGGGCACCGAGGACGAGGGAGTTCCGGAACGCTGGTTCACTTTCTGCGCGGGTCTGGGATTCGACGCCGGAGTGATCGGGCGGGTGGAACAGCAGCGTGAGCGCGGCAAGCGTTCGACCCATGCCCTGTACGCACGACAGGTGATGCGGCAATTCCTCGGCGAGGCGAACCGCCGGCGCGGCACGATCACCCTCGAACGGCCGGGCGAGGATCCGGTCGAGGATCTCGTCGTGTCGATAATCTGCAACACCTCGCCGTGGACCTATTTCGGCAACCGGCCGGTGTACGCGAGCCCCGAGGCGTCCTTCGACACCGCCCTTGACCTGCTCGCTTTCACCCGGCTGTCCACCCCGACGGCCGCCCGCCACATGACGCAGCTGATGACGTCAACGCCGGAGCGCGGCCCCCGCGGGAAGCATGTGGTGGGGCTGCACGACTTGACGGCCTTCACCTTGCATTCCCAGGTTCCACTGCCCTTCCAGATGGACGGCGACCACCTGGGACTGCGAACGAGCGTGACGTTCACAGGCGTACGCCGGGCACTGCGTGTGATTGTGTGAGTGGTAGGGGCTAAAGTCCTTCCACTCGAACGTTTAGGCTGGGTTCCACCCCCTGGAAGTACGGCTGTGACCTAGCCGACACCGAGGAATCCAAAAAAACTTTCCGGAAGGGGTTGTATCCGCCGCTGAGGTTTGCGACTCTCTTCATGGCGATCGGGACGGCCGCTCATCACCGGCCCCCATGAGAGCCCGAACCCCCTCCTCTTTTCTAGGACCACACGCGTTCTTTCGACGTGGCGTCGGCCCTTCATTCGCGGGGGGATTCGTGAAAGCGTTCACATTCACAAGCGACGTAACCGCAATACGAGGAGAGGTAGCAGCCATGGACTGGCGTCACAACGCCGTTTGTCGTGAGGAAGACCCGGAGCTGTTCTTCCCCATCGGCAACACCGGTCCTGCGCTGCTGCAGATCGAGGAAGCCAAGGCCGTCTGCCGCCGCTGCCCCGTCATGGAGCAGTGCCTGCAGTGGGCGCTTGAGTCCGGCCAGGACTCCGGCGTCTGGGGTGGCCTCAGCGAGGACGAGCGCCGCGCAATGAAGCGCCGCGCCGCCCGCAACCGGGCGCGTAACGCTACCGCCTGACGACGCCCCTCGGCCCCCGAGCCGCAGCGCGCAGTACCCCCGATGCGCACAGCAACGTGAGTTGTGGAGCCCCGGACCGTATCCACGGTCCGGGGCTCAGTGCTGTCCACCGCCTTCGGCGGCGGCGCTCAGTGCTTCTCGCCGCGCACCGGGATGTCGAGGATGACGCGCGTGCCGCGTTCCGGCGCGGGCACCATGTCGAACTTCCCGCTCAACTCGCCCTCCACCAGGGTCCGTACGATCTGGAGGCCCAGATTCCCGGCGCGCTGCGCGTCGAAGCCCGGCGGCAGCCCGCACCCGTCGTCCTGCACGGTGACCCGCAGCCGGGACTCCTCGCGCGCGGCGGCGCGCACCGCCAGCACCTCGACCGTGCCCTGCTCCCCCGGCCCGAAGCCGTGCTCCAGCGCGTTCTGCAGGACCTCGGTGAGCACCATCGACAGCGGGGTGGCGACCTCGGCGTCGAGGACGCCGAAGCGGCCGGTGCGGCGGCCGGTCACCTTGCCCGGCGCGATCTCGGCGACCATGGCCAGGACCCGGTCGGCGATCTCGTCGAACTCCACCCGCTCGTCCAGATTCTGCGACAGCGTCTCGTGCACGATCGCGATCGAGCCGACCCGGCGGACCGCCTCCTCCAGCGCCTCCCGCCCCTCCCCCGAGCCGATCCGGCGGGCCTGGAGGCGCAGCAGCGCGGCGACCGTCTGGAGGTTGTTCTTCACCCGGTGGTGGATCTCCCGGATGGTCGCGTCCTTGGTGATCAATTCACGTTCGCGACGGCGCAGTTCGGTGACGTCGCGCAGCAGTACGAGCGAACCGATGTGGTTGCCCTTCGGTTTGAGCGGGATGGCGCGCAGTTGAATGACGCCGTCGTCGCCCTCGACCTCGAACTCACGCGGCGCCCAGCCGCTGGCGAGCTTGGCGAGCCCCTCGTCGACGGGGCCGCGGGCGGGCGCCAACTCGGCGGTGGCCTCGCCCAGATGGTGGCCCACGAGGTCGGCGGCGAGGCCGAGCCGGTGGTACGCGGAGAGCGCGTTGGGGCTCGCGTACTGCACGATGCCGTCGGCGTCGAGGCGGATCAGGCCGTCGCCGGCGCGCGGCGAGGCGTCCATGTCGACCTGCTGGCCGGGGAAGGGGAACGCCCCGGCGGCGATCATCTGGGCGAGGTCGGAGGCGCTCTGGAGGTAGGTCAGCTCCAGCCGGCTCGGGGTCCGCACGGTCAGCAGGTTCGTATTGCGGGCGATGACGCCCAGCACCCGGCCCTCGCGCCGGACCGGGATGGACTCGACGCGTACGGGCACCTCCTCGCGCCACTCCGGGTCGCCCTCGCGGACGATCCGGCCCTCGTCGAGCGCGGCGTCCAGCATGGGCCGCCGGCCGCGCGGCACCAGGTGGCCGACCATGTCGTCCTGGTACGAGGTGGGGCCGGTGTTGGGCCGCATCTGGGCCACGGAGACGTACCGCGTGCCGTCGAGGGTGGGCACCCACAGCACGAGGTCGGCGAAGGAGAGGTCGGAGAGCAGCTGCCACTCGGAGACCAGCAGATGCAGCCACTCCAGGTCGGAGTCGCCGAGGGCGGTGTGCTGGCGGACCAGGTCGTTCATGGAAGGCACGGCTGTGAGCGTACCCGCGTTCCCCCGAAAGCCCGTTTCGGGCGGTAAGGGCGGCCCGTCGGAAGGGCCTTCGAGAGAGCCTTCGGGAGGGCCGTCGGAACGGCCTTCGGGTCGGTCGCCGCGGCGGTCGCCGGGCGGGGAATTCTTCCGTGTCCGGGGCCTCATTACTTCGTCCTACGCATAGACAGCGGCGAATGGTCTAGTCCACAATGGAGTGGTAAAGCCTCCGCTCTCCCCGCACAGGAGGGCGGATCGAGGACCGTGGCGCTCTCTGCCCTGACCGCGTCCCGGACCTCAGTCGGCCTCTCCGGCCGCGGGGCCCGCACACTCCGCGCCACCGGTCGGCCGACGTCTGCTCCGGGCTGCGGTGCCGGTCGGGTTGAGGGTCCCGTCCTGGCGCCGCGGCCCGAAGTGTTTTCACGACGGCGAGAGTCCACTTCGGCACACAGGCCCCCCACCCATCGCGGGTGAGGGGCCCATTCGTACGCGCGTACGGCCTCAGCGGGTCTCGGTGACCTTCGCCAGGGCGCGCGGGGCGTCCGGGTCCTGACCGCGGGCGATGGTGACCTCGTAGGCCAGGAGCTGCAGCGGGAGGATCTCCAGGATCGGCTGGAGCTCCTCGGGGACGCCGTCCGTCGGCAGGGCGAAGCCCGCGGACGCCTTGGCGACCTCGGCCTCGCTTCCGATGACGACGAGGTCCGCGCCGCGACCGCGGAGCCGCTCCAGGACCGGCTGGAGCGCCTCGCCGCCCTTGCCGTCGGTGACGATGGCGATGACCGGCGAGATGGCGTCGATCATCGCGAGCGGGCCGTGCAGCAGGTCCGCGCCGGAGTAGGAGAGCGCCGGGATGTAGCTGGTCTCCATCAGCTTCAGCGCGGCCTCCTTGGCGGTCGGGTAGCCGTAGCCGCGCGAGGTCAGGACCATGCGCTCCGCGAAGCGGTAGCGGCCGGCGAGCTGCTTGACCTCCGCGCCGCGCGCCAGGATCTGCCGGGCCAGCTCGGGCAGCGCCTCGGCGGCGGCGCCGTCGCCGCCGCGCAGCCCCTCGACGAAGAGGTAGAGGGACAGCAGCTCGGCGGTGTACGTCTTGGTGGCGGGGAGCGCCTTCTCCGGGCCGGCCAGCACATCGATGTGGAACTCGGAGACCGCGGCCAGCGCCGAGTCGGCGTTGTTGGTGACCGCCAGCGTGATCGCGCCGGCCTCGCGGGCCGCCTTGGTGGAGGCCACCAGGTCCGGCGAGCCGCCGGACTGGCTGACCGTGATGACCAGCACGTCCGTGAGGTCCGGCTGGGCCCCGTACGCCGTCGTGGTGGACATCGAGGTGAGGCCGCACGGAATGCCGAGCCGCACCTCCAGCAGGTACTTGGCGTACAGCGCCGCGTTGTCGGACGTGCCGCGCGCCGTGAGGAGCACGAACCGCGGCTTCTTCGCCGCGACGGCCTCGGCGATCTCCCGGATCTTCGGCCCGCCCTCGTCGAGGATGCGGCGCAGCACGGCGGGCTGCTCGACGATTTCACCGGACATGATCCGGCCCGGCTGCTCGCTGCGTTCGCCGGGAGTCGTGGCGGACATGCTGGGTGCCTCCAAATGGCTGTGTTGCGTACGAACCACGGGGCTCAGCGCCCGGCGCCCTTGCCGGTGATGACCTCCGCGGCGGCCCGTCCGCAGACGCGGGCGGCCCCATGAGTCGCGATGTGCGGCGCTCCGGCCGGCGGCGCCTGGGGCACGCCCATCTCGACGACGGCCGTGTCCGGCCGGGCGGCGAGCAGGGCTTCCAGTGCGTCGGCCATCCAGGGGTGCCGGTGGACGTCGCGTACCACTGCGACGATCCTACGTTCCGCGGCGGCGCCGAGCACATTTGCGATCATTGCGGGCGTCCCCTGCGCGGCGGCGAGTTCGGCGTCGTACGTGCCGGTCCCGGTGCCCGGGAGGAGCTTCGCGAGCTCGGCGCCGGGGCCCCAGGGGGTCTCGTCGCCGACGGCGATGTTCGCGACGGGGGTGAAGGCGGCGACGTACGCGGACTCGGTCAGCGGTTCGTACGAGCCGGTCACCCGCAGCGCGCGGCGGGCGGCGACGAGTCCCACCTCGGGGGCGGGCGCGGTCCCCTCCTGCCCCACCGCGCCCGCCTCCGAAGTCCAGTGCGCCAGGGCGCGCACCCGCGCCGCGGCGTCGGCGAGCCGCTCCTCGGACAGTTCGCCCGCGCGTACGGCCGCGACCAGCGCGTCGCGCAGCCGCAGCACGGTCTCCGCGTCGGCCGTGTTGCCGCCGACGCAGATGGCGTCGGCGCCCGCGGCGACGGCGAGCACGCTGCCGTGCTCGATGCCGTAGGTGCCGGCGATGGCGTGCATCTCCATGCCGTCGGTGACGATCAGCCCGTCGAAGCCGAGGCCGCCCTCGTTCTCGGGGGCGCGCAGCAGCCCGTGCAGCGTGGTCGGGCTGAGGGTGGCGGGCAGGCTGGGGTCGAGCGCGGGCAGCAGGATGTGGGCGCTCATCACGGACTTGGTGCCGGCCGCGATGGCGGCCCGGAAGGGCGTCAGCTCGCGGGCGTACAGGGTGCCGAGGTCGGCGCCGATGCGCGGCATGTCGTGGTGCGAGTCGACGGCGGTGTCGCCATGGCCGGGGAAGTGCTTGGTGCAGGCGGCGACGCCGGCGGACTGCATGCCCTCGACGTAGGCGGCGGTGTGCCGGGCGACGAGGTGCGGGTCGGCGCCGAAGGACCGTACGCCGATGACCGGATTGCCCGGATTGGAGTTGACGTCGGCGGACGGCGCCCAGTTGAGGTTGACCCCGCACTCGGCCAGCCGGCGGCCCAGCTCGCGGGCGACGGCCCGGGTGAGCTGCGGGTCGTCGACGGCGCCGAGGGCGAAGTTGCCGGGGAACGAGGAGCCGGTGCGGACCTCCAGCCGGGTGACGTCCCCGCCCTCCTCGTCGATGGCGACGAGGATGTCGGGGCGCTCGGCGCGGAGCTGCGCGGTGAGGGCGGCGAGCTGCTCGGGCGTGGCGACGTTGCGGCCGAACAGGGCGACGGAGGCGAGTCCCTCGCCGATTCTGCGCAGCAGCCACTCGGGGGCCTCGGTGCCGGTGAAACCGGGTTGCAGAACGGTGAGCGCGTCTCGGGTCAGGGTGTCGGTGTCGCGGGCGAGCGTCGTCATGGGCGGGCGTTATCCCTTCACTGCACCGGAGGTGAGTCCGCTGACTGCCTTGCGCTGAAGGATCAGGAAGACGAGGAGGATGGGGACGGCGAAG
The DNA here is from genome assembly GCF_040654795.1 of Streptomyces sp. NPDC050617. Lineage (NCBI taxonomy): Bacteria > Bacillati > Actinomycetota > Actinomycetes > Kitasatosporales > Streptomycetaceae > Streptomyces > Streptomyces sp. NPDC050617. The sequence goes on from NZ_JBFAIS010000009.1 coordinate 111,982, forward strand.
AGCGAGGAGGCGGCCATGGTGGCGCCCCAGTCGTCGCCGAAGGTGGTGCGGAATCCGGTGAGCCAGACCGGGAGGGTCTGCGCCGACGGGTCCTTGCTGAGGATCAGGACGAGCGGGAACTCGTTCCAGGCGGTGATGAAGCCGAACAGCGAGGTGGACATCAGGCCGGGGGCCAGCAGCGGGAAGACGACCTTCACGAACGCCTGCCGGCGGGTGCAGCCGTCGACCATCGCGGACTCCTCCAGCTCCTTGGGCACGGCGGCGATGAAGCCGCGCAGCGTCAGGATGGTGAAGGGCAGCACCATGATCGTGTAGAAGGCGGTGAGCGGCACCAGGCTGTTGAGCAGGTCCGCGTCGCGTACGACCAGGTAGACGGCGATGACCATGACCTCCCAGGGGGCCATCTGCGCCATCATCATGATCAGGATGGTGCTCTTGCGCCCCTTGAAGCGCATCCGGGCGATCGCGAAGGACGCGGAGACGCCGATCACCAGCGAGAAGACGACCGCGAGCACGGTGACGGTGAAGGAGTTGCCGACGAGCGTCCAGAAGCCGTCGGCGTTCATGGCCTTGGAGAAGTGCTCGAAGGTCGGGTTGGTCGGGAACCAGACCGGGACCTCGCTGATGACGTCGTTGTTCTGCTTGAAGGCAGTGGCGAACATCCAGTAGACGGGGAACACGAGCCCGATGAAGAGAACGACCGCGGTCGCTCCCGGCCAGACGCGGCCCAGAAGTGAGCGCCTCACAGCTCGTCCTCCTCTTGCCTCAAGACGATGCGGAAGTAGTACGCCATCAGCGCCAGCAGGATCAGGATGGTGAGGATGGAGATCGCGGCGCCCATCCCGAAGTGCTGGCTGCCCATGCCCTCCACGAACGCGTGGACGGGCAGGGTCTCGGTGAGGTGGTCGGGGCCGCCCTGGTTGATGGCGTAGACCTGCGGGAACGCCTTGAAGACCCAGATGATCTCCAGGAACGTCGTGGCCAGGAAGAAGGGCCGCAGCATCGGGAACGTCACCGAGGTGAAGCTCTTCCAGGCGCCGGCGCCGTCGAGCGAGGCGGCCTCGTACAGCTCCTTGGAGATGGTGGTCGTCGCCGCGTAGAGGTTGAAGGCGACGAAGGGCACCGACTGCCAGACGATCAGCACGATGATGACGAAGAACGTCGAGAGCTGGTCGCCGATCCAGTTGTAGTGGGCCATCGAGTGCCAGCCCAGCTGGTCCAGGACGTAGTTGACGACGCCGAAGCGCTCGTCGAAGAGCCACTGGAAGACGGTGGTCGCGGCGATGACGGGCATCGCCCAGGCGAGCGCGAGGCCGAGCATCAGCAGGAGGCGCATCCGCTTGCCGAGCTTGGCGAGGAGCAGCCCGATCAGCGAGCCGATCACCATGATCAGGAAGACGTTGGCGGCGGTGAACAGGACCGTCCGGAGCGTGACGCCCCAGAAGTCGGAACTGCCCAGCTGGTCGGCGTAGTTGTCGAACCCGGTCCACTCGGTGACGTGCTGGATCAGCTGGCGCGGATTGAGGTTCTGGAACGAGATGAGGCCGTTGTTGATCAGCGGCCAGCCGAGCAGCAGCACCGTGACGATCGCCGCGGGGAGGATCAGGAGGTACGGCGCCGCGCCGCCCCTCGCGCCCCGTCCGGCGCCGCGGGCGCGCTTGCCCGGTGGTGGCCCGGCGCTCCCGGCCCCTGGGGCGACGAGGTCCGCGGGGACCTCTTTCGACTCGATGGACATGGGTTCTTCTTCCTGCGCCGAGCGCGCCGTGCGTGGTCGTACCAGGGGCCCGTACGGACCCGGCCGGAGCCGGAAGCCGAAACCCGGGGCCGGAGGGCCGGGGCCGAGGGCGCGAGCCGTCGGCCGGGGGCCGGAGAGGGGTGCTTACGGACGGAAGTCCGTACGGACCGGGAGGCTGCGCCGGTCCGTACGGATCTCACGTGCGGGCGCGGGGCCCGCCGGGCTCACTGCTTCTGGCTGAGCCGCTTGTTCATGTCGGACTCGACCTGCTTGGCGGCCTCGTCGGCGGACTTGCCGTTCAGTACGGCGGTCATGTACGCCTTGATCGGGTTCGGCTCGTTCTCCACCGCGGCCCACTCGGGGACCAGCGGGGTGGTGCCGCCGCCCGCGACGGCGGGGGTCATCGCCTCGGCGGCCGCGTTGCCCTTGACCGCGTCCATCAGGGACTGCTTGTTCGGGACGTTGCCGACCTCCTTGGCCAGCGCGGACTCGTTCTTGTCGGAGAGGGCGACCTTCAGGAACTCCTTGGCGAGGTCCTGCTTCTTGCTGCCCGTGGCGACCGCGAGGTTGGAGCCGCCGAGGAAGACGCCCTCGGGCTTGTCCGCCGTCTCACCGGGGAGCGTGAAGTAGCCGATGTCCTTCTTGATGGCCGGGTCGGTCTTGATGGAGACGTTCGCCTCCCAGCCCATGCCGATGAACGCGCCGGTCTTGCCCTTGCCGAAGACCTCGCCCTGCTGCGGGTTGGCCTCGTCCTTGTCCTTGGGGGCCGTGCTGAACGCCTGGTACTGCTTGTAGATGTCCATGGCCTTGGCGATCTTCGGGTCGGCAAGGTTGCTGACGAGCTTGTTGCCTTCCTTCTTCACCGGCTCGACGCCCTGGCCGATGAACAAGCCGTCGAGCACGTACCAGCTCTGGCCGGGCAGGTAGATCGGGTCGGCGTCGCCCTTCTTCTTGATCGCGTCGAGGTCCTTGAGGAACTCGGTGCGCGTCTTGGGCGTGTCCTTGATGCCGGCGTCGGCCCAGATCTTCTTGTTGTAGACGACGACGCGGTTGGCGGCCCACCACGGCGCGGCGTACTGCTTGCCGTCGTAGATGGAGGACTTGTTGATGGACTCCGTCCAGTCGGAGCCGATCTCCTTCTTGAGGTCGGAGAGGTCCTCCAGGCCGCCGGTCTGCGCGTACATCGGCGTCTGGGTGTTGCCGATCTCGACAACGTCCGGGGGGTTGGTCTCGGAGAGCGCCGTGGTCAGCTTCTGCTGGATGCCGTTCCACTTCTGGATGGTGATCTTGAGCTTGGCGCCCGTCTTCTTCTCGAACTCGGCCTGGACGTCCTTGGTCCACTTCGGCGGATTCGAGCCATCCATGAACCAGACGTTCAGGGTCTCGCCCTTGAAGCCGTCGGCACCCGACTTCTTGTCACCGTCGCCGGACCCGCAGGCCGCAACACTCACCAACATGGCCGCGACACCCGTCGCCGCTATGAGCCCACGCTTCACAGCACTCTCCTCTAAGGACCGACCGTGGTCTTTAATGGTTTAGACCAGTTCTGGCAGCTTGGCCTAGACCTTTTGGGGTGTCAAGGGTGTATAAGAGTCGCTGTCAGGTCCGTTATCGGACCGACACCTGAGGTCGGCGCTTCGGCGCGGGTCCGCTCGGGCCCTGCCCGTGCCACGATGTGACGCGAATGGACGGAGGAGCCGGTGACGGCAGCAGGTTCGGAGTCGGGAAGGCGCACCTTGGCGACCGACGGAGGCACCGCGGAAGGCGGCGCCGTCGGCGCGGCGAGTGCGACGCGCACCGCGCGCGTCCCCAAGTACTACCGCCTCAAACGGCACTTGCTGGAGATGACCGAAACCCTACCCCCGGGAACCCCGGTTCCTCCAGAGCGCGCACTGGCCGCGGAATTCGACACCTCCCGCACGACAGTACGCCAGGCACTCCAGGAACTGGTCGTCGAGGGGCGCTTGGAGCGCATCCAGGGCAAGGGCACCTTCGTCGCCAAGCCCAAGGTATCCCAGGCCCTCCAACTCACCTCCTACACCGAGGACATGCGGGCCCAGGGCCTCGAACCCACCTCCCAGCTCCTGGACATCGGCTACGTCACCGCCGACGACCGGCTCGCCGGGCTGCTCGACATCACCACGGGCGGCCGGGTGCTGCGCATCGAGCGGCTGCGGCTCGCGAGCGGCGAACCGATGGCGATCGAGACCACGCACCTGTCGGCGAAGCGCTTTCCGGCTCTGCGCCGCTCCCTGGTGAAGTACACCTCGCTCTATACGGCGCTGGCCGAGGTCTACGACGTGCACCTGGCCGAGGCCGAGGAGACGATCGAGACGTCCCTGGCCACCCCGCGCGAGGCGGGGCTCCTCGGTACGGACGTGGGCCTGCCGATGCTGCTGCTCTCCCGCCACTCGCTCGACGCGCGGGGCGAACCGGTGGAGTGGGTGCGGTCGGTGTACCGGGGGGACCGGTACAAGTTCGTGGCGCGGTTGCGGCGGCCGGTGGACTGAAACACCCGGTGAGTTGACCGACATACACCCCCCGACCTGCGGTTGCGCGAAGCGTGTCCGTACCGATATGCGGACGGGGGGTGACGTCCGGAGGGCGGCTCCTCTAGATTTCCTGCGCATTACGCAGAAGATCGGTCAAGGGGACGGAGCGCGTGCCAATGTCGGAACCACCCGAGGCCGAGCGGAGGCCGGTCGTCACGGCGCCGCTCGTCGTGGCGGGCGTCTGCCTCGTCATCCCCTTCATCGCGATCCTGTGGGTCGGCTCGTACGCGAAGACCGAACCGGCCTTCATCGGCATCCCGTTCTTCTACTGGTACCAGATGGCCTGGGTGCTGATCTCGACCGCGCTCACCTCCATCGCGTACGTCATCGTCCGCCGCCATGAGCGGAACCGCAGGGCGGGTGCGTCGCGATGAACCACGGCGTGAACGGCGTCGCGCTCGGCGTCTTCATCTTCTTCTTCGTGGCCGTCACGGTCATGGGCTTCCTTGCCGCCCGCTGGCGGCGCGCGGACAATGCCGAGAGCCTCGACGAATGGGGGCTCGGCGGCCGCAGCTTCGGCACCTGGATCACCTGGTTCCTGCTCGGCGGCGACCTGTACACCGCGTACACCTTCGTCGCCGTGCCGGCGGCCGTGTACGCGGCGGGCGCGGCCGGGTTCTTCGCGGTCCCGTACACGATCCTCGTCTACCCGCTGATCTTCACCTTCCTGCCCCGGCTCTGGTCGGTCTCGCACAAGCACGGGTACGTGACCACCTCGGACTTCGTGCGCGGACGGTTCGGCTCCAAGGGGCTCTCGCTGGCGGTGGCGCTGACCGGCATCCTCGCCACGATGCCGTACATCGCGCTGCAACTCGTCGGCATCCAGGCCGTCCTGGACGTGATGGGCGTCGGCGGCGGCGAGAACACCAACTGGTTCGTCAAGGACCTGCCGCTGCTCATCGCCTTCGCCGTGCTGGCGGCCTACACCTACTCGTCCGGGCTGCGGGCGCCCGCGCTCATCGCGTTCGTCAAGGACGGCCTGATCTACATCGTCATCCTGGTCGCGATCATCTACATCCCGATCAAACTGGGCGGCTTCGACGACATCTTCGCGAAGGCGGGCCACGCGTTCGAACAGATCAATCCGGCCACGGGGAAGCCGCGCGGCGAGCTGGCCAGCGGCGACAAGGCGCAGTGGGCGTACGGGACGCTGGCGCTGGGCTCGGCGCTCGCGCTGTTCATGTATCCGCACTCGATCACGGCGACGCTCTCCAGCCGCAGCCGCAATGTGATCCGCCGCAACACCACGATCCTGCCGCTGTACTCGCTGATGCTGGGGCTGCTGGCGCTGCTCGGCTTCATGGCGATCGCGGCGGGCGTCAAGGTGAAGAACGGCCAGCTGGCGATCCCGCAGCTGTTCGAGAACATGTTCCCGGACTGGTTCGCGGGCGTCGCGTTCGCGGCCATCGGCATCGGCGCGCTGGTCCCCGCGGCCATCATGTCGATCGCGGCGGCCAACCTCTTCACGCGCAACATCTACAAGGACTTCCTCAAGCCCGCGGCCACGCCCGCGCAGGAGGCCAAGGTCTCCAAGCTGGTCTCGCTGCTGGTGAAGGTCGGCGCGCTCGTGTTCGTCCTGACCATGGACAAGACGGTGGCGATCAACTTCCAGCTGCTGGGCGGCATCTGGATTCTTCAGACCTTCCCGGCGCTGGTGGGCGGCCTGTTCACGCGCTGGTTCCACCGGTGGGCGCTGCTCGCCGGGTGGGCGGTCGGCATGGTCTACGGCACGGTGGCCGCGTACGGGGTGGCGAGCCCCACGCAGAAGCACTTCGGCGGCAGCAACGACCAGATCCCGGGTATCGGCGAGATCGGCTACATCGGGCTCACCGCGTTCGTGCTCAATGTCATCGTGACGGTCGTGCTGACCGTCGTGCTGCGGGCTGTGAAGGCCCCGGCGGGCGTGGACGAGACGTCGCCCGCGGACTACACGGCGGACGCGGGCGATCCGGGTGTGCAGGAGGAGCTGCCGCCGGCGACGGCGGGGGCGCCGGGCGGGCACTGAGGCGTACGAGGACGAGGACGGATGGCGGGGTCCCGGTCGTCATCGGCCGGGGCCCCGCTTCCGCGTGCTCTCGGGGTCAAGGCCCCGCTTCCGCGTGCTCTCGGGGTCAAGGCCCCGCTTCCGCGTGCTCTCGGGGTCAGGGCCCCGCTTCCGCGTGCTCTCGGGGTCAGGGCTCCACGTGCCGCACGAAGACGTCCTCGGCCGCGTTGGTGTCGCCGGCGACCAAGTGGGAGTCGTCCGAGTCGAAGACGGCGATACGGCCCTCGGCGTCGACTTCGACGGCGTCCGTCCATGTCGTGGCCTGGCTGTCGTCGTTCGCGAGGCTCACCAGCTCGACGCGGCCCGTCACCAGGTCGCGTACGAAGACGTCGCCGGCGCTGTTGGCGTCGCCGGGCACCAGGTTGGTCGCCGAGGAGTGGAAGAACAGCAGCCGCCCGTGGTCGGCGAGCCTCCCCCCGTACGAGGAGCTGTCGGCCTGGCTCCCGTCGGCGGCGAGCGACTCCAGGGTGGTGGTGCCCTCCCGGAGATCCCGGAGGTAGACCCGCCCCTCGCGGGTGGGGGTCTGCGGCACCAGGTCGGGCCAGTAGCTGTGGAAGACGGCGTACCGGCCGTCCGCGCTGAGCGAGGTGACGCTGCCCCCGGCGGTCTTCCCCGCCGAACTCACGGACAGGGCCCGGGTCCGCCCGGTGCGCAGGTCGTGGATGTAGGAGGGGTACTCCCTGGGCTTGGCGACCGAGGCCCCGCCGGGCTCCTCGCGCGGCGGCGTGCCGGGCTCCATGTTGTACGCGCGTGAAGTGAAGGCGACGTGCCGCCCGTCGGCGCTGATGACCGGCGAGGCGGACGGCCCGTTCGCCTGGGCGCCGTCGGCGGCGACGCTGACCCGCCGCGTGGTGTGCGTACTCCGGTCGTACGCGAAGATGTCCTGCGCGTTGTTGGTGTCGCCCGGCACCAGGTCGGCGCGGCGCGAGGCGTAGGCGACGACGTTCCCGTCGGCGCTGATCGCCGGCATCCAGGCGCCGTAGGGCTGCGGGCCGGCGGCCGTGCCGGAGCTGACGCGCTCGGTGCGGCCGGTGTGCCGGTCGCGTACGAACACGTCGTCCGTGCCGTCGTCGTCGCCGGGCACCAAATTGGCGGCGTCCGAGGCGAACGCGACGTACCGGCCGTCGGCGCTGATCGCGGCGCCGGACGACCTGAGGTCCGCCTGCGCGCCGCCGGTGGCCACGCTGACGCGCTCGACCTTCTTGGTCCGCAGGTCCTTGACGAAGATGTCCGCGACGCCGTTGGTGTCGCCGGGCACCAGGTTGGCGGCCGTCGAGGTGAAGACCACATAGCGGCCGTCGGCGGAGACCGCCTCGGTGGTCGACGCCCCGGCGGCCTGCGTCCCGTCGGCCGCGACGCTCACCCGCTCCGTGTGCGGCGGCGCGCCGGGCCCCGCCCAAGCCGCCCCCGCCGACGGCAGCGCGAGCGCGCAGGCCGCCGCGCCGATCACGGCCGTGCGGCCGAGCAGGCGTCCGGGCAGATGACCGAGCGGACGACCGGGCAAACGGCCGGGCGGATGACCGGGCAGACGATCGGGCGAATGTCCGGGTAAATGTCTGGATAAGCCCATCCTGACTCTCCCCTCCCAAGATTCTTCCGTGACGGCTGAGCCAACTCTCTCGGCCGTACGCGGTCAACGCATGGGACGGCTGACAGGATCTCAATACGCCTGATGCGGGAGGGGAAACCGGGGCTGGTGTCCTACTCCGTGCCATGCCCTGACAGCGGTGTCGCCGGGGGCGGTGGTCCCGCCGACTACGGTCCGCGGGCCGTCCCAGGACACGCTCGCGGTCCGGGTCCGGCCGGTGCGCAGGTCGTGCACGTAGAAGGGGTACGGGCGGGGGTCGGGGGCGGTGTGGACCGGGGTCCGGGCGGCGCCGAGGTTGGTGGCGCGGGACGCGAAGGCGACGTGGTGGCCGTCCGCGCTGACGACCGGGCTGGCGGAGGCGGCGTCCGCCTGGGCGCCGTCGCTCGCGACGCTAGCCCGCCGGGTGGTGTGCGTACGCCGGTCGTACGCGAAGACGTCCCGCACGCCGTTGGTGTCGCCCGGCACCAGGTCGGCGCGGGCGGAGACGAAGGCGACGACGTTCCCGTCGGCGCTGATCGCCGGCGACCGCGCGCCCCGGTCCGCCCCGGAGCCCGCGCCCCCGGCCGTACGCGCGCCCGTGCCGACACCGGCACCGGCACCGCTGCCCGTACCCGCGCCGATACCGCCTGCCGTACCCGCGCCCGTACCCGAGCCCGTGCCACCGCCCGTACCGCCGCCGGGGATCCGCTCGGTGCCGCCGGTGATCCGCTCGGTGCGGCCGGTGCGGCGGTCGCGGACGAAGATGCCGGGCGCGCCGTCGGCGTCGCCCGGTACGAGGTTGGTCGCCGCCGAGGTGAAGGCGACATAACGGCCGTCGGCGCTGATCGCGGGCTCCGCCGACCAGGAGTCCGCCCGCGTGCCGTCGGCGGCGGCGCTCACCAGCTCCGTGGCGCCCGTCCGCAGGTCCTTGACGAAGAGGTCCGCCTCGCCGTTGGTGTCGCCGGGCACCAGGTCGTCGGCGGTCGAGGAGAAGACGGCGTAACGGCCGTCGGCGGAGACGGCCGCTACGCCGGAGGAGCCGATCGCCTGGGCGCCGTCGGAGGCGAGGCCGGGCACGGCCGCGCGCGGCGCCTCCGGCCACGCGGCGGCCGCCGCCACCGGCAGCAGCACCAGCGCGCACAGCCCAGCGCCGACGACAGTCATGCGGGTGCGACTGCCCATCTCGTCCCTCCTAGGATGCCGGGTGACCGGATGACCGCTCGCCCTCAAGCCCCCGCGCCGATCCTCGCCGACCGCGGACGAGCCAACTCCGCCGACCGGGCACGGTCAACGGATCGGGCGCGGGACCAGGCGTCAATACGCTTGTTGCAGCAGGGGAAACCGGGGCTCGTGTCATGCGCAGGCAGCGGGCCGGGACCCGCGCGCATGGCGGGAAAACGGCGAATCCGCGGCCGGGAAGCGGGAGAATCGCGGAGGAACCGCGGCGGTGCCACTAGCACATTCACCCCACTTCCCGCGGAGAGCGACACAAGATGTGGGGGTGCGTGCGACCGCCAGCACAAGATGTATGCTCATGCTCGCTGTCGCCGCAGGGGAATCCGGTGCGAATCCGGAACTGTCCCGCAACGGTGTATGTGTGCGCATTTACGTACCCATGAGTCCGAGGACCTGCCGACAGTACGCCCGTGGCCGAGCCGCCATACCCGGCCGGGCGTCGAATACGTCCGGGCCTCGCGGGTTGGGCCGGTGGACGCGGTACGGTGCGCCCTTTTCAGGGTCGTGCCCGTACGCGCCCGTCGCCCCCTCCCTCCTGGCCCCCTGCCGAGCGAGGGAGAGCCACACCGTGACCATCGCGCCCGCCGATCCGGTTTCAGAGGTAGCGTCCGACGGCCCGGGTACCGCGCTGCTGCGCACCCTGACCGACCTCACCGCCGATCTGCCCGCCACCGACCCGGGCAAGGTCGCCGCCGCCGCGCTGCGCGGCCGCCATCCCGGTTCGGACGAGGCCGAACTGCGGTCGCTGGCCACCGAGGCCGCCGCAGGCCTGATCGCCGAGGAGCCCGAGTACTCCCGGCTGGCCGCGCGGCTGCTGACCCTCGCCATCGCCGACGAGGCGGCCGGCCAGGGCGCGCTCTCCTTCTCCGCCTCCGTCGCCACCGGCCACCGCGAGGGGCTGATCGCGGACGAGACCGCCGCGTTCGTCACGGCCCACGCCGCCCGGCTCGACGCCCTGGTGGAGCAGGCCCTCGCCGACGGCGCCGACGACCGCTTCGGCTACTTCGGGCTGCGCACGCTGCACAGCCGCTACCTGCTGCGCCACCCGCTGACCCGACAGGTCATCGAGACCCCGCAGCACTTCCTGCTGCGCGTGGCGTGCGGCCTCGCCGAGGACGGGTCCGTACGGGCCCTGGAGGACGTCGCCGAGCTGTACCGGCTCACCAGCTCGCTGTCGTACCTGCCCTCCTCCCCCACCCTCTTCAACTCCGGCACCCGGCACCCGCAGATGTCGTCCTGCTATCTGCTGGACTCGCCGCTGGACGAGCTCGACTCGATCTACGACCGCTACCACCAGGTCGCGCGGCTCTCCAAGCACGCCGGCGGCATCGGCCTCTCCTACAGCCGCATCCGCTCCCGCGGCTCCCTGATCCGCGGCACCAACGGCCACTCCAACGGCATCGTCCCGTTCCTGCGGACCCTCGACGCCTCCGTCGCCGCCGTCAACCAGGGCGGCCGGCGCAAGGGCGCGGCCTGCGTCTACCTGGAGACGTGGCACGCGGACATCGAGGAGTTCCTGGAGCTGCGCGACAACACCGGCGAGGAGGCGCGGCGCACCCACAACCTCAACCTGGCGCACTGGATCCCGGACGAGTTCATGCGCCGCGTAGAGGCCGACGCCGACTGGTCGCTGTTCTCGCCGGTGGACGCGCCCGAGCTGGTCGACCTGTACGGCGAGGAGTTCGACGCCGCGTACCGCGCGGCGGAGGCGGCGGGCCTGGCCGTCAAGCAGATCCCGGCGCGGGTCCTCTACGCCCGGATGATGCGGACCCTCGCGCAGACCGGGAACGGCTGGATGACGTTCAAGGACGCCGCCAACCGCACCGCGAACCAGACCGCCGAACCGGGCAGGGTCGTGCACTCCTCGAACCTGTGCACCGAGATCCTGGAGGTCACCGACGACGGCGAGACGGCCGTCTGCAACCTCGGCTCCGTGAACCTCGCGGCGCACCTAGGCAGAGACGTCGCCGACGGGGCAGAGGCGATGGACTGGGAGCGGCTCGACCGTACGGTGCGTACGGCCGTCACCTTCCTCGACCGCGTCGTGGACATCAACTACTACCCGACCGAGCAGGCCGGGAACTCCAACTCCCGCTGGCGGCCGGTGGGTCTGGGCCTGATGGGGCTCCAGGACGTGTTCTTCCGGCTGCGGCTGCCCTTCGACTCCCCCGAGGCGAAGGCGCTGTCCACCCGGATCTCCGAGCGGATCATGCTCGCCGCGTACGAGGCGTCCGCCGACCTCGCCGAGCGGCACGGCCCGCACCCGGCCTGGTCCGCGACCCGCACCGCGCGCGGCGTGCTCCACCCGGACCACTACCCCGACGCCGAGCCGACGTGGGCCGACCGGTGGGCGGCGCTGCGCGCCCGTATCGCGAAGACCGGCATGCGCAACTCGCTGCTGCTGGCCATCGCGCCGACGGCCACCATCGCCTCGATCGCGGGCGTGTACGAGTGCATCGAGCCGCAGGTCTCCAACCTCTTCAAGCGCGAGACGCTCAGCGGGGAGTTCCTCCAGGTCAACGCCTATCTGGTGGAGGACCTGAAGAAGCTCGGCGTGTGGGACCGCACGACGCGGGACGCGATGACGGAGGCCAACGGCTCGATCCAGGAGCTGGGCTGGATCCCGGCGGAGGTACGCGACCTGTACCGCACCGCGTGGGAGATCCCGCAGCGTTCGCTGATCGACATGGCGGCGGCCCGTACGCCGTATCTGGATCAGAGCCAGTCGCTGAACCTGTTCCTGTCCTCGCCGACGATCGGCAAGCTCAGCTCGATGTACGCGTACGCCTGGAAGCGCGGCATCAAGACCACGTACTACCTGCGCTCGCGCCCCGCGACGCGGATCGCGCAGTCGGCGCGCGCGGCAGCCCCCGCCGTCCCCGCCGCCCCTGTACCGCAGCAGGCGAGCGAGCCCGACGCGATCGCCTGCTCCCTGGAAAACCCCGAGTCCTGCGAGGCATGCCAGTAATGACGACAGCACCCGAGAAGAACACGGCCGAGACGACGGCTGCCGAGAAGACGACGGCCGAGAAGATCGCGAAGAACCTCCTCGACCCGGGCTTCGAACTCACCCTGCGCCCGATGCGGTACCCGGACTTCTACGACCGCTACCGCGACGCGATCAAGAACACCTGGACCGTGGAGGAGGTCGACCTCCACTCCGACGTCGCCGACCTCGCCAAGCTCTCGCCGGGCGAGCAGCACATGATCGGGCGGCTGGTGGCGTTCTTCGCGACCGGCGACTCGATCGTGTCGAACAACCTCGTCCTGACGCTCTACAAGCACATCAACTCCCCCGAGGCGCGGCTGTACTTGAGCCGTCAGCTCTTCGAGGAGGCCGTGCACGTCCAGTTCTATCTGACGCTGCTCGACACCTATCTCCCCGACCCGGAGGACCGCACGGCGGCCTTCGACGCGGTGGAGGAGATCCCCTCCATCCGGGAGAAGGCGCAGTTCTGCTTCAAGTGGATGGACTCGGTGGAGTCCATCGACCGCCTGGAGTCCAAGGCCGACCGCCGCCGCTTCCTGCTCAACCTCATCTGCTTCGCGGCGTGCATCGAGGGGCTGTTCTTCTACGGGGCCTTCGCCTACGTCTACTGGTTCCGCTCGCGCGGCCTGCTGCACGGCCTGGCGACCGGCACCAACTGGGTGTTCCGCGACGAGACGATGCACATGAACTTCGCGTTCTCGGTCGTCGACACCGTTCGCGAAGAGGAGCCGGACCTCTTCGACGACGAGCTGGAACGCCAGGTCACCGACATGCTCAAGGAGGCCGTGGAGGCGGAGCTCCAGTTCGGCCGCGACCTGTGCGGCGACGGCCTCCCCGGCATGAACACCGAGTCGATGCGCGAATACCTCCAGTGCGTCGCCGACCAGCGCCTGCTCCGCCTGGGCTTCCCGGCCGTGTACGGCTCGGAGAACCCCTTCTCCTTCATGGAACTCCAGAACGTCCAGGAGCTGACCAACTTCTTCGAGCGCCGCGCGTCCGCGTACCAGACGGCGGTGGAGGGCTCGGTCTCCTTCGACGACGACTTCTGATCGGTCCCGTTTCGTAGGGGACTGGGCTGAGCCGACGCGCCGGCTGGGGGGTGACCCCGCCGGTGCGTCGGCGGCTCAGCTGTCGGCTTTGAGGGTCTTGAGGAACGCGCCCCAGGCGGCGCTGCTGGCCGCCAGTGCGGTGTTTGGGGCGTCGCTCTCACGGAGACGGATACGGCCGCTGGCATCGGCCGCCACCTCTACGCACTCGTCCTGCCCGCTGGTGCTGAACGACGACTTCCGCCATATGAGCTGGGACATGGCTCTCCTCCTACGACGCGTACCGCATCAGACATCTGCCTTGATGCTCCTGAGAAACGCCCCCCAGGTGGAACGGCTCGCCGCCATCACCACATCCGGATCATCACTCTCACGGACACAGATCTGGCCATCGAGACCGACCGCCACTTCGACGCACTCACCGTTGACGCTGCCTCCGCTGAAGCTCGACTTCTGCCACTGACGCTCTGGCATGGCATTCCTTTCACGACGCATACAGCAGGTGCTGGATGAGTCCGAGGGAGTCTTTCCGCACATGGAACTCGGGTTCGACCCGTAGGTCAATCGGCGGCAGAGCCACCGCGCTCAAGTGGTCGAAAGCGGCGGAGAACTGGACCAGTTGCTCCTGGGCGCTTACGAAAGGCGAGGAGATGGGGTGCTCCACATAGACAGTGTTCAGTTCGGGCACAGCGGCCTCGAAGACGACGAACGGTGCGCCGAAGGGGGCCGGGTAGGCAGCTGCCTTGAAGGGCAGGAGCTCAATTCGTACGTGCGGCAGCCTGGCCATCTCCACCAGGTGCTCGACTTGGCGTCGCATCACGTCTACCCCCACGAACTGCATATGCAGCGCCGCCTCATGAATGACCGCATGGAAGGCCGCCGGGGAGCCGCCGACGAGCATGCGCTGGCGGTGCTGCCGATATTCAATAGATGCCCTCACAGTCTGCGGCGACGCTTCCGACTCGACGCCTCTGAACAGAGCGCGGGTGTACTCGGGAGTCTGAAGCACGCCCGGTACATACAGCCATTGGAAGGTCTTGCATCCTGCACAGGACGCCTCCAGCTCCGCGAGGTCGAGGGCATCCGCCGACAGCACCTTGCGGTAATCGGACCACCACCCCCTGCCTGTCGACGCGCCCATAGCGACCAGCGCATCAACCAAGGGCTCCTTCCGGCAACCATACGCGTCAGCCAATGCGCGGATCTTGGCCTCAGGAATGGCCGTTCGAGCCGCTTCGATGTGACCCAGATGCGGTGCCCCGAGCCCGGCGAAGCCTGCGGCATCCGCGACCGACAGGCCGCACGCATCACGTAGTCTGCGCAGCTCGATACCCAACCTTCGCTGCCTGAGCGTCGCGTTGGCCCGAAGACCCATGTCGCCTCCCTCTGATTGTGAGCAGTCTGCCCGGTGTTGGGTGGACCGGGCCACTCGTTGGGAGCAATTCCTCCGATTGAGTTGCTGATCGGAAACCCGAGTCTCTACCGTCGAAGACACATCGCCCGCCCCGGCCCGACAGCCGGCATCGCAGCGCAGGCACGCCCCATGACGTCCTGTCATCGTGATGCCCATGCGAAGTCGCATCGCGCCAGGGCCGGCACCCCCGTGACCAAAGGAGTCACGCCATGTGTCCCAGCACCGCGACCGCCGAAACGCCGCGGCCAGACTTCTCGCTCGTCTTCCCGCCCCGCCCCGGATGGGTCCATACCGCCCGCCAGGCCATGCGCACCGCGCTCACGGCCGCCGACCGGGCCGACCTCATCGACATCGCCGTCCTCCTCACCTCCGAAGCGGTGACCAACGCGGTCAACGCCTGCCTCGGCAGTGGGTGTTCGGTGCCCGTGACGCTCTACGCCGAGTGGGACGTCGAAGGATCGCTGCGCGTACTGGTCCACGACGGTGCGCCGGGGGTGCCCAAGGAGAGTGCGCCGGGCGAGGCGCAGGAGAACGGGCGGGGGCTGCTGCTCATCGGGGCGTGCGCCTCGGAGTGGGGGGTGTGCGCGCACGGGCCGGGGCCCGGGAAAGCGGTCTGGTTTCAGCTCGCGGGGTGATACGCGGAGCGGCCGGCGCAACCCCGGCCCCGGTCGGACGTCTGGTCGGCGAAGGCACCTTTCCGTGCCGGAGTACCGACCGACTGAAGGAGCGTCCATGAAGTTGGCCAGCCGTCGTACGTACGCGATCGGGGCCGTGGGGCTCGGCCTCGCCCTGCTGGGGACCGGCGCCGTACCGGCCGGGGCCGCCCCTGCCCGTACGCAAGCGGCGCCGCCCGTCATCTCCGAGCAGGACGTGATGCCGCACCTGGACGCCCTCCAGAAGATCGCGGACCGCAACGACGGCAACCGCGCCTTCGGCACGAAGGGGCATGAGCGGTCGCTGAAGTACGTGAAGGGGGTGCTCGACAAGGCGGGCTTCACGACCCGTATCGACTCCTTCACGTACAAGGGAGCCGTCGGCCACAACCTCATCGCGGACTGGCCCGGCGGCGACACGAACCACACCCTCTTCGCGGGCGCACACCTCGACAGCGTCAAGGCGGGCCCGGGGATCAATGACAACGGCTCCGGTTCGGCCGCCATCCTGGCCACCGCCCAGGCCGTGGCCAAGGGGCATCTGAAGCCCAAGCGCCACCTGCGCTTCGCTTGGTGGGACGCGGAGGAAGAAGGGCTGGTGGGCTCCGCCCAGTACCTCAAGAAGCTCCCCGTCGCCGAGCGCAAGAAGATCGACACTTATCTGAACTTCGACATGACCGGCACCAAGAACGTGCAGCAGTGGCTTGTCGTGCACGACGGCAAGGAGGCCACGGACGCGTTCGAGGACTATTTCGCCGCCAAGAAGCTCCCCACCTTCGACATCGGCATCGGCGGCTCGGACCACGAATCGTTCGGCAAGGCCGGAATCCCCACCTCCGGCTTCAACACGGGTGTCGGCAGCTGCCTGCACGAGGCGTGCGACCGGATCGACAACGTGGACCCGAAGACCGAGACCACCAGCGCCAACGCCATCACCGGCGTGGTCTGGAAACTCGCCTCCACCCGCTGACGCCGACAGAACGGACGCCACCTCATGCGTACACCACGCCGCTTCGCCCTGTTGGGCGCGCTCGTCGGCAGCCTCGTCCTGTCGGCCGTACCCGCCTCCGCCGCCAACGGAGGCGGCAGCGCGGGCGACCCCTATTACCCCGACGACGGCAACTCCGGATACAACGTCTCGCACTACGACGTACGTGTCGGCTACGACCCGGCCCGCACCCACTACCTCGACGGCGACACCACCATCACCGCCACGGCCACCGAAGCCCTCGACCTCTTCAGCCTGGACCTGAAGGGCTTCAAGGTCGCCTCCGTCGCCGTCAACGGCGCCCCGGTCAAGGCGTTCTCCCGCTCCGGCGAACACAAGCTGGTCATCACCCCCGCCCAGCAGCTCGCCAAGGGCAAGAAGTTCACGGTCCGCGTGCGCTACGCGGGCAAGCCGACCGGTGCCGCCTGGAACACCATGAAGGACGGCGGGGCGTACGTATCCGGGGAGCCGCATTCGTCGCGGGACTGGTACCCGAGCAATGACCACCCCTCGGACAAGGCCACCTTCCAGCTCACCGCGACCGTTCCGGAGGGCTGGACCGCCATCGGCAGCGGACTCCCCGGCAAAACCACCACCGGGAAGAACGCCGACGGCAAAGCCACCAAGACCTTCCGCTGGCACGAGGACAAGCCGCTCGCCACTTACCTGAGCGCTTTCGCCGTCGACAAGTTCACGGTGCACAACTCGAAGCTCAAGGACGGTACGCCCGTCATCCACGCGTACAGCCCCGGCACGGAGGCGGCCAGTCAGGAATGGGAGGGCCAACTCCCGGAGATCCTCGACTTCCTCTCGTCGAAGTTCGGCCCGTATCCGTTCTCCTCCGCCGGCGGCATCGTCGTCAACGGGGGCGACGGGGGCGGCCCAGGCGCTCTGGAGACGCAGACCCGCCCCACGTACATCGGGTCGATGTTCGACATGTCGATGACCCACGAGAACGCCCACCAGTGGTTCGGCGACAGCGTCACCGTCGCCGACTGGCGCAACGGCTGCCTCAACGAATGCTTCGCGCAGTACGCCAGCCAGCTCTGGGAGGAGCACAACGGCTCCGACATCGACAAGGGCTTCTACCGCGACACCGTGGAGGAGAACAAGAACGACCCCAAATACTGGGCCGTCAAGCTCTACGCCCCCGGCAAGGGCAAGGAACTCGACTACGCGCTGTACGACAGGGGGTCGCTGATGCTGCACGCCCTGCGCCACACCGTCGGCGACAAGGCGTTCTTCGCGACGCTCAAGCAGTGGACCCACGACCACCGCGACTCCAACGCGACGTGGCCGCAATTCGAGAAGCTCGCCCAGAAGGTATCCGGCAAGAACCTCACCGGCTTCTTCAACGCCTGGGCACACAGCACCAAGATCCCGGAGAAGAAATACCTCTACCCGGGATCGCTGGCGAAACTGGCGAAACTGGCGAAGTAGCCCCCTGATCGGCGGTCACTGGACAAACAGGGTGCGGCATTTCGACGAAATGCCGCACCCTGTGCCTGATGTCCCCCTGGGAGGCCCGTCGCCTTTGCTCACCCATTACGCCCCATTGGCGGCCTCATGACGCTCGCTTCCTACGCTGAAGGTTTGCGTGGGGGCTTGGTTTGACGGGGGAGGCACGCGGTGGGCGACGGTCACGGCAGCGGCAAGGTCCTGAACATCAAAACGGCGGACATCAAATCGGCGGCGCCCGTCTTCCAGAAGCAGAGCGTGCAGCTGAGCAACGCGCTCAAGCTGCTGATCAAGACGTTGGACGGGTACGGCGAGCCGTGGGGCGACGACAAGCCGGGCAAGAAGTTCGGCAAGGACTACAGCCCGAACCAGAAGAAGCTGGAACAGGTGACGGGCATCGCCATCCTGGGCCTGGTGAGCATCCACGAGGCGCTCGACGACCTGGCGGACGGCCACGTCGACAACGACGAAGCGATCGCCGGGATCTTCACCAAGGGCACCAAGGAAACCAAGGAGAAGCACCAGGGCGGCGGCCACGGTGAGGGCGCCGAATGAGCGTCGAGGACGAGGCCAAGAAGATCCTCCTCCACCTCGGCATGTGGTGGCCGGACGCCAATTCCGGGACGCTGCGGCACGCGGCCGAGGCGTGGCGGACGTTCGCCGACAGCGTCGATGACGTGCGGGGCGCGACCAACCGGCAGGCCACCTCCCTCATCCACAACAACGAGGGTGAGGCGGTCGACGCCTTCCAGGCCTTCTGGGAGCGCTACGCCAAGGGCGCGGACGGCGGCTGGCTCAGCGAGCTGGCGAAGGCGTCCCGGAAGATGGCCGAGGCCCTGGAGCAGTTCGCCGACACGGTCGACGACGCGATCAAGGCGCTGTGGGAGCAGATCGCCATCGACGCGGTCGCCATCGCGGGCGGGTTGGTGCTGACCGTCTTCACCGGGGGCGGATCCGACGAGGTGGCCGCGGGGATCATCGAGATGGCGGCCGGCCTGGGGGTGGAGGTCGAGGCGTCGGTGGCCGCGATCGCCGCGGGCATGCTGACCGGCGCGGTCTACGAGGGCGTCTTCTCGATGACGATCGACGCGGCCGTCGCCCAGCCCGTGCGGATCGCGCTGGGGCAGCAGCACGGCTTCAGCCTGGACGAGGTCTCCCACGCCGCGGAGAGCGGCATGGTCTGGGGCGGGCTGTTCGGCGGCGTGGGCCCGATCACGTCGCGGGCGGGACAGTTCGGCGGCATGAAATATCTGCTGCGGCCGGGCCTGCGCCCCAATCTGATCGAGGAGGGCGCGTTTGCCCGCCCGGCGGGCAAGACCCCCTGCAAGGGGGAGCCGGTGGATGTGGCCACCGGCGCGATGCTGATGACGCAGACGGATGTGGAGCTGCCGGGGAGCCTGCCGCTGCTCTTCGAACGCACGCATCTCTCCTCGTACCGGGCGGGTACGTGCTTCGGCCCGACCTGGGTCTCGACGCTGGACGAGACGTTGCAGCTCGACGCGCAGGGCGTGGTGTTCGCTGCCGCGGACGGGATGCGGCTGGTGTATCCGGTGCCCCGGCCGGGAGAGGCGATGCTGCCGTCGAAGGGCGCCCGCTGGCCGCTGGAGTGGGACGGCACGCCGGACGGCGTCATCACCATCACCGACCCGCACACCGGTGTCGTACGCACCTTCAGCCACATCGCGCCCAGCGCGGCCGAGGGCGCGGTCCATCTGCCCCTGGAGTCCTGGTCGGACCGTAACGGCGCCCGTATCGACGTGGAGCGGACGGCGGACAGCGTGCCGGTGGGGTTGCGGCATTCGGGCGGCTACTACCTGGCCGTGGACACGGACGGCCCGCGGATCACGGCGCTGCGCCTGCTGGACGAGGCCCCGTCGGCGTACGAGCAGGGGCCCTCGGCGGCTCCCGCCGGCGGGACGGTGGTGATGCGCTACGCCTACGACGCGACGGGCCACCTCACCGAAGTCGTCAACTCCAGCGGCAAGCCCCTGCGCTTCGCCTACGACGCCGAAGACCGGATCACCTCCTGGACCGACCGCAACGGCACCTCCTTCGCGTACGTCTACGACAGCCGGGGCCGGGTGATTCGTACCGAGGGCAGCGACGGGGTCTTCAACGGCTCCTTCGCCTACGACGACGCCGCGCGCACGACGACCTACACGGACTCGCTCGGCCGCCGGACGATCTGCCGGTACAACGCGGACGGCCAGGTGATCGCGGAGACGGACCCGCTGGGCCACGTCACGCTGACCAAGTGGGACGCCTGGGGCGAGAACCCCCTCTCCGCGACGGACCCCCTGGGCCGTACGACGCGCTACGCGTACGACGCGGCGGGCAACCTCACGGAGCTGGTGCTGCCGGACGGCGCCACGGCTCGGGCCGCGTACAACGACCTGTGCCGGCCGCTGGAGGTGCGGGAACCGGGCGGCGCGACGTGGCGGCATACGTACGACGAGCGCGGCAACGTCCTGACGACGACGGACCCGGCGGGGGCGGAGACGCGGTACGCGTACGACCCGGCGGGCCACTTGGCGTCGGTGACGAACGCGCTGGGCCACACCCGTACGGTCGCGTGCGACGCGGCGGGCCTGCCGGTGGCGGTGACGGACGCGCTGGGGCACACGACCACGGTGATGCGGGACAGCTTCGGCCGCGTTACGGAATCCACCGATCCGCTGGGCCACACGACGCGGATGGCCTGGACGGCCGAGGGCAAGCCGAGCCGTCGCGAACTGCCGGACGGCACCCGCGAGACCTGGCAATGGGACGGGGAAGGCAACCTCCTCACCCACACCGACCCCGCAGGCAACATCACGCGTCAGACCTCCACCCACTTCGACGTCCCGGCGACGCGCACGGACCCGGACGGCACGCGGTACGCCTTCGCGTACGACACGGAACTGCGGCTCACCGAGGTGACCAACCCGCAGGGCCTGACCTGGTCATACGCGTACGACGAGGCAGGCCGCCTGGCCTCGGAGACGGACTTCAACGGCCGCACGCTGACGTACGGACACGACGCGGCGGGCGGTCTCGTGTCGCGGACGAACGGAGCGGGCGAGACGCTGCGCTTCGAGCGGGACGCGTTGGGGAGGGTGGTGGAACAGCGCGCCGACGACGACGAGATCACGACATATGCGTATGACGAGGCCGGCGCATTGGCGGGGGCGACGAACGCGGACGCGGAACTGGTCATCGAGCGGGACGCGCTGGGACGGCCGGTACGGGAGAGGGTGAACGGCCGTACGACGACGTACGCGTACGACGCGCTGGGCCGCCGCACGCGTCGGGTGACACCGACCGGCTTGTCGTCGGAATGGACGTACGACGAGGAGGACCGCGCGACCGCCCTGCGCTCGGACGCGGGGACATTGGCCTTCGCCTACGACGCGGCGGGAAGGGAAACGGAACGGACCCTGGGCGGCGGTGCGACGCTGACGCAGACCTGGGACAAGAACGACCGCCTGACGACGCAGAGCGTCCACTCCCCCCAAGCCGGCAGCCTCCTGCAACACCGCTCCTACGCCTACCGCCCGGACGGCTGCCTCACCGAAATCCGCGAACTGACCTCGGGCACCCGCCGTTTCGACCTGGACGCGATGGGCCGAATAACGGGCGTGAACGCCCACGGCTGGACGGAACGCTACGCCTACGACGGCGCCGGCAACCTGACGGGGGCCGAGGCCCCGGCCCACGAGGCGCCGGGCGCCCGGGAATTCCACGGCACGCTGATCAGCAAGGCGGGCCGCACACGCTACGAACACGACGCGCAGGGCCGCCTGACCCGCAAAACCCGCAAACTCCTCAACGGCCAGACGAAAACCTGGACATACAAGTGGAGCGCGGAGGACCGCCTCACGGATGCGGTGACCCCGGATGGCGAAACCTGGCATTACACGTACGACCCGTTGGGCCGCCGAATAGCGAAGCAACGCCTCGGCGAAGACGGCAAGGTGGCCGAGGAAACAACCTTCGCCTGGGACGAAAGCCGCCTGGCAGAACAACTCTCCCCCACCGGCCGGGCCACAACCTGGGACTACGCCCCCGACACCCACCGCCCCCTGACCCAGACGGACCACCGCCCGCTGATCCGCGAGCCGGGCGAGTCCCTGATCACGAAATTCGCGGAATCCTCGAACCCGACCGAAGCCACCCGCTTCCACGCCATCATCACGGACCTGGTCGGCACCCCGACGGAGCTGATCACCCCGGCGGGCGAGGTGGCCTGGCAACACCGCACCACCCTCTGGGGCACCCATTTCCCCGCCCCGACAGACCCCACCACGACCGACTGCCCCCTCCGCTTCCCCGGCCAATACTCTGACGCGGAGACCAGCCTCCACTACAACTACTTCCGCTACTACGACCCCGAATCCGCCCGCTACATCAGCCCGGACCCTCTGGGCCTCGAACCGTCCCCTAATCACCACGGGTACATAGCAAATCCTGAAAAGTGGGCCGACCCACTAGGGTTGCAATCCTGTATCGAATCTCCCAAGAAGTCGTCACAGATAAGGAACGGCCCGGGGTCCGTAACAGGTGGTTCGAAACTCCGAGACGTCAGCGGCCGATGGCTCCGAGGAAGTTCGGGAAACGCCGGAAAAATTCCGGGACAGGTGGCCCGAGCAATGCAGGGAAAGAATTTCAAGAACTTCGACGATTTCCGCGAAGAATTTTGGACTCAGGTATCCAGAGATCCTTCGCTATCTTCACAGTTCAGCCCGTCGAACCAGACGCTAATAGCGCAGGGCAAGGCACCCTTTGTCGCGCCGAACCAAAGCGTAGGAGGTAATAAGAGATACGTGCTGCACCACGTGACACCAATTCAGCACGGCGGCGGTGTCTACGACCTCGATAACATTATCGTGGTCACTCCGCAGTACCATGGCGAGGTACTGGATCCCGGCTATCATATGCGGTAGCCAGTTCTCATTACGGTCCGAAGACTCAGCAAGGAGGCACACGTGACGCGCAGTGAGCTTATTCAACTCGTGGAGAGGATCATGGCCGGCGAAGGGTCGGAGAGTGAGCACGATGCCCTTGTCCGCACCCTGGAGGAAAACGTTCCGCACCCACGCGTGCTGGGGTTGATCTACTACTCAGATCCTGCACTCACCGCAGAGCAAGTAGTGGACCAAGCGCTGGCCTATCGACCAATTGCTCTCTGACGAAGCCTGGGTGACTCAAACGCGCGATGACTCGGCGGCAATCTTGCCCGATTTAATGCCAGATATGAGTGTGCGCAGCACCTCGGGCCTGGTGGTGAGGACGGACTCCGGCGCGTCGCTTTCGCGGACATGGACGGCTCCTCCCGATGTCGCGGCCACGTATATGCAGTTGGCGCCCTCATTGCTGTATGAGGACTTCTGCCAGGTCAGCGGGGGCATGTTCATCCCTTGCGAGTCTCTTGTGCGATGCGGTGGATCAGGTCCCGCGACTGGGTCGGACCCAGGGCTCGGGATTCCATGCGGTCCAGTACCGAGGTGTACTTCGTCAACTGCGCTTCGGCATCAAGGAAGTCGCAGCCCATCTCTGTGTCGACCACCACCGTGTCCAGCTGCGGCACGGGGCCGCCGGCATACGTGATGGGCTGGCCCGAGATGGGAAACGAGGCTTCGCCGAACGGGATGACCAAGACGGAGATGTGGCCGTACTCGCTCATCTCGTTGAGATGGTCGAGTTGTTCGCTCGTGACACCCGGGCCGCCATGGCCCATTCGCAGGGCCGCTTCGTGCACGATCGCAGTGTAGGGGGCCGGGCTGCCCCCGAAGAGGATCGCTTGGCGTTTGATGCGGTACGAGACACGGTGCTCGACTTCATGCGGGCGCAGAGGCGGAAGATTCTCGCGGAATGTCGCGCGAGCGTATTCCGTGGTCTGGAGCAGCCCGGGGATATGGACCACTACCGCGACGCGCACCGCTGTCGAGTGATGTTCGAGTTCAGCGAGGTCCAGCAGCGTTTTCGGGAGGAGTTCCCGGTACTCCTCCCACCAGCCGCGCTTCCTCGTGCCGGTCATACCGGCGAGCGCGTCGACGTAATCCAGGTCCGAGCATGTGTAGTTACCGGCCAAGGTGCGCACGCGGTCCGCGCTCACCGCGTACCGGCCCGCTTCGATGTTGCTGATCCTCGCCTGGTTGCCACCGAGGAGGCCGGCGGCAGCGGTTGAGGACAGACCCGCCCGTTCCCGTAGTTTGCGCAGCTCAGCACCCAGACGTTGCTGCCTCAGCGTGGGGGAGCTGACCGACGGCATGAGTGCCCTCTCTTCGCTCGAACAGAACGTCCCTCGTCACTCACACGAGGGGACCTGTAAGACGTCCCTCTACATTGATGGAATACCTTACACATCAGGCGCTACGGTGTGGCCTGACTCGCCCCTTCAACTGCCGACGTCACGCAGTCGAACCGGCTCCAACTCCACCTCCCACCAGGAGGCTCCATGGCAACCGTATCTTCACAGCAGCCCTGGACGTACACCCTCGATCTCCCCCACGACCCGCGCGCAGCAGGCGTGGCCCGGACCACTCTGCGAGCCGTGCTGTTCCGGCACGCCATAGGCGAACTCGTCGACACCGCAGAGCTGTTGACCAGCGAACTCGTCACCAACGCCTACCTGCACTCCGACGGACCGGCTTCCCTGCGGCTGCACAGCACCGGCCCGCAGGGCGAACGACTGCGGGTCAGTGTGTGGGATACGAACCCCGACATTCCGACGACGTTCCGCAAGCGCGTCGCCCCGCCGCGGGACTGCGACCGAGAAGGGGAGGGCGGACGCGGACTGTTGCTTGTACAGATGTGCGCCGACAGGTGGGGAAGCTATCTGCTCGGCGACGAACTCTTGGGAAAGCGCGGCAAGATGCTTTGGTTCGAGCTCGAAGCCAGCGGCAGCGCGTATAGGACCGCCGCCTAGCCGCAGGCCTCGCCTGACGGCCACGGGGAGACGCGGGGTTGTGTCCGCCTTTTGCGGTTTCCGCAAAGAACTTTGCTTGGTGAGCGGCTCGGGTCCACCTTGACGTCGGAGATGGTCACAGCACATCGACTGACTGAAGGACGGAACGCTATGGACGCCCGCCACTGGGACGACATGTACCGCAGCCGCGACCAGGTATTCAGCGGCAACCCCAACGCAGTGCTCGTCGCCGAGGTCGGCGGGCTGCCGCCCGGTCAGGCGCTCGACGTCGGGTGCGGCGAAGGCGCGGACGCGCTCTGGCTGGCCCGGTGCGGCTGGCAGGTCACCGCGGTCGACGTGTCCGAGGTCGCCCTGCGGCGCGCCGCCGGAGCGGCGGAGGACGACGTCCGGGACCGCCTGTCGTGGGCGCGCGCCGACCTCACCGCCACCCCGCCCCCGGCCGGCACGTTCGACCTGGTGAGCATCCACTACTTCCCGCTCCGCCGCGAGCCGGGACACTCGGCGCTGTACGGGCTCCTGGAGGCCGTCGCGCCCGGCGGCACGCTGCTCTTCACGACCCACGTCCTCTCGGACCTGATCTCGCACCGGGACGGGGAATACGACCCCGCCGACTTCTACCAGCCCGACGACATCGCCCAACTCCTCGGCCCCGCCTGGAGCGTCCTCGTCAACGAGACCCGCCCGCGCACCGCCCCGGCCCCTCCCGGCGCCCACCACACCCACGACGCGGTCCTACGGGCGCTGCGCGTGCGCTGAAGGTCAGCCGTTCTCGACCACCGGGTACCGCGGCGTGCCCTCTTCCATCTGCCGCAGCGCGTCCTTGCGGTCCCGCTTGGAGAGCCGGTCGATGTAGAGGTAGCCGTAGAGGTGGTCGGTCTCGTGCTGGAGGCAGCGGGCGAAGTAGCCGGTGCCCTGGACGGCGATGGGGTTGCCCTGGGCGTCCTGGCCGCGGACGACCGCGTAGTCGGGGCGGGCCAGCGGCGCGTACGCCGTGGGGACCGACAGGCAGCCCTCGTTGGAGTCGTCGAGGACGCGCTCGGCGGCGGGCAGCTCGTCGAGGACCGGGTTGCAGACGGCGCCCACGTGCCGGACGCCCTCGTCGTCGGGGCAGTCGTAGACGAAGACCTTCAGGTCGACGCCGATCTGGTTGGCGGCGAGGCCGACGCCCTCGGCGGTGCGCTGGCTCGCGAACATGTCGTCGATGAGCCGCGCGAGGTCGTCGCCGAACTCGGTGACGTCCTTGCACTCCTTGTGCAGCACCGGATTGCCGACGACGGTGATCGGCCGGGACGTGCCGCGCTCGCGGTGCGCCGCCTCGCGCGCCTCGGCGTCCACCGTGTCGTCGAAGAACTCGTCGACCGACTGCCGCTCAGTGTCTTGCTGCGCCATGTTCGCCGCACGCCTCTCTAAAAACCCACGCTACAAAATCAGGGCAGCCGAAAGCGCTGCTGATACAGGGTACGGGGCCGTGGCAGGGGTCAGCAGACCTCTTCCAGATCCCGCCACTCGCGCGAGTCCGGGCTGTCGGCGACCCAGCCGTCGAGCAGGCCCCGTACGAGCCCGGAGGGCGCCGCGATGCCGCATTCGCGCTCGGGCACCCACAGCGAGCCGGAGCCGGCCGTGCGGTGGCCGAGCGGGCCGGGGTGGCCGGGTTCGCTGTGGTCGTGCGGGTCGAGGTGCTCGCCCTCGCCCTCGTCGCTGGGCATCCGGCTCTCCGAGCACGTACGGCACAGCAGGCGCACGGAGGAGGACCAGTCCTCGGCCGCGAACCCGGCGTCGGCCGCGAGCCGCTCCAGGGCGTCCCGGTCGGCCTCCGTGGCGGCCTCCAGGAGAACCACCCAGGTGGGCACGGGCGAGGGGGCCCACAGCTCGATCTCGTCGAACACGGGGTAGGAGGGGCCCGCGGCGGTGGTGCGCTCGCCGTGCGGGACCCCGTCGTGCAGCACGACCTCGCCCCAGCGCCGCCCGGAGGACGGCAGCGGGATGGACAGCACCTCGATACGGGCGGGGTCCAGGCGGCGGCCCCAGACGACCTCGGCCTCGCCCTCCGGGGAGAGCCGCACGGCGGCGCTGCCCAGCTCCATGCCGAGCGGTTCGCCCGAGGGGGCGCCCACGCTGGGCACCCGAAGCCCGTACGCCTGCCAGGCCCGGCGGGCCAGCGGCCAGTCCTGGAGGGCGGTGGCGGCGATGCCGACGTTCCACCAGTCGGGGGCCCCGGCCTCGCGGTCCAGGAGGGCCACGGCCCGCAGCCCGGCGGCGCGCGCCTGGTCCCAGTCGTGCCGGAACTTGTGCAGCAGCGCCAGGTTGAACCAGGACTCCGAGAGCCACGGCTCCATGTCGGCGGCGCGCGTCAGCAGCGCGCCCGCGTCCTCGTACCGGCCGTCGCCGATGAGCGTGAACGCGCGGTCGGTCGCCTGCCGCCACAAGGCGGAAGGCCGATGCCGTACCTTGCCGAAGATCCTCACGATTCCCGCCTGCCGGTTTCTCCATGGTCCCGCGCCCAGCCGTCACGTCGGGCGGCGGCGTCCTCCCTGACGCCAACCTGCCACACATTGACGGACATCTCAGCCCGGCCCCTCTGTTCCCGTTCGAGGAGGGGACTCATCACACCTTCTTGCCATCTGCGATGCGTCCGACACCCCTGTCTTCGCATCCAACCATGCCCCTCCGGGCGGGCGCTCATTACCCGTGGGTTCCGTTGATCTTCCGCAGCGCCTCCCGGAAACCGCCGCTCCCTACCTGATACCGCCGCCCCGCGCCAGTACGCGTGCCAGGGCCTCCACGACCGCCGGCGCGTAATCCTGCGCGGTGGCCAGGCGCAGCCGCTCCAGGGCGCGCAGCGGGCCGTGCGGACCGTCTCCCGCGAAGCGGCCGACGAGGTCGTCGTAGGCGTTGGCCGTGCGGACGATACGGGCGGTGACCGGCTGCTCGCGGTACGGATCGGCCTGCCGTTCCACCACTGAGGCGACCTCTTCGGGCACCCCGGTCTGCCGCACCACCGCACCGCCCAGCAGCGCGATCCGGCGCTGTTCGGCGGGCGGCAGCGGCTCGGTGGCCCCGGCGGGCACGGGGTCGACCAGGGACAGCTGGCCGATGTCGTGCATCAGGGCCGCGTACTCCAGCACGGTCAGCTCCGGCTCGGACAGCCCCAGCTCGCGGCCGACGGCCCGGCAGAGCGTCGCGACGCGGCGGGCGTGGCCCGCGGGCGTGTAGCCGGCGATCTCGGTGCAGCGGGCGAGGGAGGCGATGGTCTGCGCGTATGTGGCCCGTACGGCGCCGTGGCGGCGCAGCGAGAACTGCGTCAGCAGCAGCGGCAGGCAGAAGACGGGCAGCGCCCACAGCCCGGCGACGGCGACGGCCAGCGCGATGACCACGCCGGTCGCGCAGATCGCGGAGCCGACGCCGAGCAGCCCGCGCAGTTCGTCGCGGAGCAGCGGCCCGTACGGCCAGCCGGTGCGGGCGCGGGCGAGGGCGGCGGAGAGCACCGCGTCGCACAGGGCCGTGAGGGCGAGCAGGAGCAGCAGGAAGGGGGCGTAGTACGGGCCGTGGCCGGGCCACCGGGTCAAGGCGCCGTTGTTGTAGAGCGGTTGGAAGCAGGTGGCGGCGAACCCGACGGTGAGCAGGCGGCGTACGAGGTGGTCCAGGGCCGGGCCGCGGCCGGCGGCCAGGCGGGGCGCGAGCCCGGCGAGGGTGGCGGCGAGGACGACGGCGAGGACCTGGAAGGCGCCGTGCGAGGTGGGGTGGCGGTCGGTCTCGCCGAGTAAGGCGTAGGCGAGCGACCCGGCGGCGGCGAGCGGCGCGGGCTCGCGGTCGCCGGGCCGGTCGCCCACGCGCTGCCGGGCCACTTCGCCGACGGCGATCAACGCGCCGAAGGCGAGCGCCACCTGCGGGTCGGTGACGCCGTTCCAGAACGTCCCGGCGAGGGAGACGGCGGCGAGCGCGCCCGCGACGCAGTACAGGACGGCGACGACGCGGGGGGCGTGCGGGGCGTACGGAGCGGCGTACGGGCGCGACGCGCTCTCCCGGCTCACCGGGCGCCGTCCCTGGGGGCGCCGTCCCTGGGGCCGCCTCCCCTGGGACCGGGGAACGCCCGTCCGGGCGGGCCGCCGCCGCGGTGGGCTCCGTCACCGTGCGGCCCGACGCGGTGCACGGCAGGCGCAAGGGCCGACGCGTCCTCTGAAGGGACGTTTCCGCTGAGGTCGTCGGCGGTTTCCCCGACCGCATCCGCGGTGACCGCCGGATGCCAGCCGTGGCGGTCGAGGGCGCGCGCGAGGGCGCCGACCATGAGGGGGTCGAACTGCGTTCCGGCGCAGCGCCGCAGCTCCTCGACGGCCGCCGCGACGGGCCGGCCGCGCCGGTACGTACGGGTGGAGGTCATCGCGTCGAAGGCGTCGGCCACGGCCACCACCCGTGCGAACAACGGAATGTGACGGCCGCTCAGCCCGTAGGGGTAGCCGCTGCCGTCGAGCCGCTCGTGGTGGTGGAGGATCGCCGCGCGGGCCTCGTCGAGGAAGCCGATGCCGCGCACCATCTCGTGCCCGTACTCGGGGTGCAGCTCGATGACGCGCCGCTCCTGCGGGGTGAGCGGACCGTTCTTGCGCAACAGCCGGGTGGGGACGCCGAGTTTGCCGACGTCGTGCAGGATGCCCGCGAAGCGCAGCGCTTCGAGGCGGTCGCCGTCCATGCCCAGTTCGCGGGCGATCAGCACGGACGCGCGGCCGACGCGCTCGCTGTGGCCGCGCGTGTACCGGTCCTTGATGTCGACGGCCTGCACCAGGGCCCGGATCGTGGCCTGGTGGGCGGCGCGCTCGCGGTGGTACTGGGCGAAGACCCAGCAGGAGATGTACATCGGCAGCAGCACGAGCAGGGCCGCCGCCGGCCCGTACGTGGAGTGCCACAGGACCGCCATCATCAGCCCGGCCAGCCCGTGCACCAGGTGCGGCGCGAGCGAGCCGAGCAGCGGGGCGCGCCAGGCGGTGCGCGGCGAGCTGCGCTCGGCGGTGACGAGGATGCCGCCGTCGAGGGCGGCGGAGACGACGGCGAACGCCAGCGCGGCGGCCGCGGCGGGCAGCAGGACGTACGGGAAGTCGGGCGCGGTGACCGTGCGGTGCGCGCCGAGCGCGAAGACGTGGGAGGCGGCGTGGGCGGCGAGCGAGAGCCGGGCGGCGTGCCAGAGCCGCCGCACGCGGGCCGGCTCGCGCTCGACGGGTGCGGCGAGGGCGCCGGGCACGGCGAGCGGCGGCGGCAGCAGGAAGGCCGCCGCCAGCAGGACGGGGAAGAACGCGCCCGCGGCGGCAGGAGCCCCTCTGCCCATCGGGGGGCGGCGGGTGAGCCGCTCGCAGAGGGCGTAGAGCGCGGCGAGCGCGAGGGCCGTGCGCCAGGGCGCGGCGTGGCCGTAGCGCAGCGCCGGGGCCGCGCAGAGGGCGGCGGCGGCCACGACGCACAGGATGTACGCGCGGGCCGTGGCCGGAAGTGTGCGCATGGAGCTCTCCCCGTCCCGTCGGCTTGCGCGTCGAGATGGGGAGAATAGGCCGGTGCGCCGGGGCGATGGGCCGCATCCGCGAATTGGCCCGAGCGGACCGGCCGGAAGCACACCTTCAGGTGAAAAGTGCGGCTATGCGATGACAGCCGAGGGCGGCTTCGGGTAGGGACCGGGGCAGCGCCGTCCGGCGGCGAGGCCGGACGCGAGCGGAGGCAGCGCCGACCGACGGCCAGGTCCGATTCGAATAGGGCCGGCGGTTAGGTGGCGGACAGCCCCGGCGGCTGGACGCCCAGCCGCGATTCGGCGCCGCCCTTGGCCTCCTGGCTCTCCTCGGCCCCGGCCGCCCGCTCCGCGGCGGCCTTGGCCTCGGCGGCCCGCGCCTCGGCCACCACGTCCATGTCCGGCACCGACTGACCGGAACGGATCAGCTCGATCCGCCCCATCACCTTGGCCCGGAGGTCCGCCGGTACGTCGTCGTGCCCGCAGCACCGCTTGACGAGCTTCTTCACCGCCTGCTCCAGGCCGTACTTCTCCAGGCAGGGCGAGCACTCGTCGATGTGCACTTCGAACTTGGCGCAGTCGCCGTCCGGCATCTCATGGTCGAGGAACTCGTAGAGATGGCTGAGGATCTCCGAGCAATCCGTCTCGTGCGGCTCTCCGCAGCTCATGAGTCCGAGCCTTTCCCGTCGTGCGACTCGTCCGACGCGTTCGAAGCGGTCGCGGCTCCTGCCGGGACGAGCCCGCGCTCACGGGCGTAGTCCTCCAGCATGCCGCGC
This sequence comes from Streptomyces sp. NPDC050617, assembly GCF_040654795.1. Taxonomy (NCBI): domain Bacteria; kingdom Bacillati; phylum Actinomycetota; class Actinomycetes; order Kitasatosporales; family Streptomycetaceae; genus Streptomyces; species Streptomyces sp. NPDC050617. The sequence continues at coordinate 142,829 of NZ_JBFAIS010000009.1, forward strand.
AGTTGGCGGCGCCCACGGTGCAGGCGCGACATGACCGTGCCGATGGGCGTACCCATGATGTCGGCGATCTCCTTGTACGCAAAGCCCTCGACGTCCGCGAGGTACACCGCTATGCGGAACTCCTCGGGGATCGCCTGGAGGGCGGCCTTCACGTCGGAGTCCGGCAGGTGGTCGAGCGCCTGCGACTCGGCGGAGCGCAGCCCCGTCGACATGTGCGACTCGGCGCGCGCCAGCTGCCAGTCCTCGATCTCCTCCGAGCCGCTGCGCAGCGGCTCGCGCTGCTTCTTGCGGTAGGAGTTGATGAAGGTGTTGGTGAGGATGCGGTACAGCCACGCCTTGAGGTTCGTGCCGTCGCGGAACTGGTGGAAGGACGCGTACGCCTTGGCATACGTCTCCTGCACCAGGTCCTCGGCGTCCGCCGGGTTGCGCGTCATGCGCAGCGCCGCGGAGTACATCTGGTCGAGGAAAGTGAGGGCGTCCCGCTCGAAGCGCGCGTTGCGCTCCAGAGCGCTCTCCGCGGGCGTCGCGGGCTCCCGCGCCTGGCCGTCATCGGTCCCTGCGTCGGTCCCAGTGACCGGACCCACCTCCTCCAAGACGGTGGCGGGACCGGATGCGGACCCGCTCGAATCGGAGAATAGACGACGATCCGGTCCGGCCGCCGCTCCAGCCATGCCGGGCTGGTCCACCCGCAGCGTCGACCACTGGACCTCGGCGGCCTGCGGGCGTGACGGGCATGCGATCGAACCCATGCGGGAAGTCCCCATTCCTCTGAGCGTGCCTGTACGTACCTACGCCTGGCACAACAGCGACCCCCCGCCCCTGCATTCCCGGCGCCGCGCCGCAACCGGAACGGCGACCGGATTGACAAACTCACTTGCCGTTCCTGCAATGAGGGGATGAGCGGCTACGAAGAGGTACTGGCGGACGTCGGCCCGCGGCTGCGGCGCGTACGCCAGGAGCGCGGGGTCACGCTGTCCGAGTTGTCGCAGGAGACCGGGGTCTCGGTCTCCACGCTGTCCCGGCTGGAGTCCGGCGGCCGGCGCGCCTCCCTGGAGCTGCTGCTGCCGCTCTCCCGCGCCTTCCAGGTGCCGCTGGACGAGCTGGTGGGCGCGCCGGAGGTCGGCGACCCGCGGGTACGGGCGACGCCGCGCCGGATGGCGGGCGTGACGGCCGTGCCGCTGACCCGGCAGCCGGGCGGGCTCCAGGCGTTCAAGATGGTCATCGACCCGTCCGACGCCGAGCCGGACCTGCGGACGCACGAGGGGTACGAGTGGCTGTACGTGCTCTCCGGCCGGCTGCGGCTGCTCCTGGCCGACCAGGACCTCCAGCTGCGGTCCGGGGAGGCCGCCGAGTTCGACACCCGGCTGCCGCACTGGTTCGGGGCGGCCGGGGACGCGCCGGTGGAGGTGCTCAGCCTTTTCGGGCGGCAGGGCGAGCGGATGCACGTACGGGCCCGTCCAACCACGAAGCGACCGCGTCCGTGAGCCCCGCCAGGGCCTCGTCCTGGGTGATGCCGGCCTTCTTGGGCACGGCGAAACCGTGGTCCCCGTAGGGCACGGTCACGACGTCCGCGCCCTCCGGGAACTCCTCCGGGCGCCCGAACGGGTCGCGCCCGCCCTGCACGACGAGCGTCGGCAGTGCCCCGGGCGCGGCCAGCTCCTCGGCCCGGGACTTCTCCGGCTTGCCGGGCGGGTGCAGCGGGAAGGACAGCGCGAGCACGGCGGCGGCGCCGAGTTCCCGCGCGGTCCGGCAGGCCACGCGCGCTCCGGCGCTCCGGCCGCCGGCGACGACGGGCGGCCCGGCCGCGGCGAGTACGGGCCACAGGGCGGTCCAGGCGGCGTCGAGCGTCTTGGGCGCGGGGGCCACCTTCTTTCCGGCGACGCGCCAGGGCTGCTCGACGAGCGCGACGGTCACGCCGTGGGCGGGCAGGCCCGCCGCGAGCGCCTGAAGGTCCCGCGCCTCGATGCCGCCGCCGGCTCCGTGCCCGAGGGCCAGTACGAGTCCGGGCGTACGGGCCCGGGCCCAGGTGACGCGTGCGTCGCCGGCGGGGGTGGGTACGGTCTCGCTCTCGATCTTCGTCACCCGCCCATCCTGCCTGCCCCTCAATCGCCGGGCGGGCTGACCGGACTCGGCGCGTCCCCACGCGCCTAAAAGACGGCCTCAATCGCCGGCCGGGCTGACATGCCCAACCCGCCCGACGTTCAGGCCCGTCTCCGAGCCCGGCCAATCCAGCCCGGCCAGCGCTTGAGGCCATCCTGAAGCCCAGCGCCCCCTGAGCCGCACCCCCAGCCCGGCCGGCGCTTGAGGCCATCCCTTCCAGCCCGCCCGGCGCTTGAGGGCACCCCCTCCAGCCCGCCCGGCGCTTGAGGGCACCCCCCAGCCCGCCCGGCGCTTGAGGCCACCCAGCCCGGCCGGCGCTTGAGGCCGTCGTTGGGCTTCGGCCCAGAGAGCCCGCCCGGCGATAGATGGCATGGCAACGGCACACAATGGACCCCCGCAAGACAAGGGCGGCAAGCCCAGCGGCCCCGAAACGGAGGAAGCCCCCCATGAAGCGCAGCCACGGCCCGGAGCCGGAAGCGGAGCGTCCGGAGATCCCGACACGGCTGCTGGTGCACGCCCTCGTCCGCGAGGACGGCGTCGTCGACGCCGCCGAGCTGTACGCCGTAGCCGCCCAGCTCGGCATGACCGACCAGCAAGTCCGGCTGTGCGTCAAACGCCTCGTCACCGAGGGCGGTTTCACCCAGGAGGGCAGAGGGCGCAAGGCCGTCCTGCGCGCCGTCGCCGACGACACCGGGGCCATCGCCCCGGACGCCGACCACGTCCGTTACGCCTACTGCCAGGACCGCGGCGAAGCCCCGTGGAACGGAACGTGGCACCTGTTCGCCTTCGCCATCCCCGAAGCCCGCCGCACCGCCCGCGACGCCCTCCGGGAGACCCTGCTCCACCTGGGCGCCGCCCCGGTGCAGGGCGGTCTGTACGTGTGCGCCAACCCCATCGCCGACCTGGTGGAGGCCCGCGCCCGGAACCTCGGCGTACTCGACACCGTCACGTTCCTCACCAGCACCGACCTCCGCGTCGGCGAGACGGACGGCCCCCAGGCACTGGCGGCGGCCATCTGGCCCCTGGACGAGATCGCCGCCCGGCACGAGCGCCTCGCCGCCTTCGCCCGTAGCTGCGCCGCCCGGCTGTCGGGGGCGGAGCCCCTGTCCGGGACGGAGCAGCTGACCCTGGCCGTGGAGCTCGCCGCGGCGTTCGCCCGCGCCATGGACCCCGATCCGCTCCTGCCGCCGGAACTGCTGCCGCAGCCCTGGCCCGGCAGCAGCGCCCGCCGCCTCGCCCAGGAGTGCTGGACGGCTCTGCAAGCCCTCCCGGACGCGCGGGACGCCTCCTCGCCCCGCCTCTTCCGCCTCTACAGCGACGCGATCGCCCCGCGCGGCGGCCGATAGGAGCGTCAGAACAGCGTGCCCGCCTCCGGAGCCTCCAGTTCCGCCAGCAGCTCCGGGCCGTTGTTGCGGACGTTGCTCACCGCGGTGCCCACCGGGTACGCCCGTACGCCGCCCGCCGGCGGCGGGGCCAGCAGCGACCGCAGCTCGTCGGCGTCCGTGCGCGCCGGGTCCAGCCAGGCGTCCCACCGGTCCGCCGGGAGGGCGAGCGGCATGCGGGGGTGGATGTCCGCCAGCGACTGCGGCCCCTCCCCTCCCTGGGCCCCCGCCAGCGGCGTCGTCTCCGCCTCGGTGGTGATCACGGTGCATGTCGCCCACCACGCCTGGGGGTGGTCCGGCGGCAGCGTGGCGTCGCGCCAGAACTCGTACAGCCCGGCCATCGCCATGACCGACCCGTCGGCGGGGGTCACGAAGTACGGCTGCTTCCGCGGCCGCTTCTTGCGCCCCTGCTCCTCCAACTGCCGCTCCGCGGCCTCCGTGACCCACTCGTAGTAGCCGTCGGCCGGTATCAGGCAGCGGCGGGCGGTGAAGGCCCGCCGGAAGGACGGCTTCTCGTGCACCGTCTCCGCCCGCGCGTTGATCATCTTGACGCCGACGTCGGGCGACTTGGCCCACGACGGTACGAGCCCCCAGCGCAGCGGCCGCAGCTGGCGAACCGGACGCGGGTCGCCGGCGTCTTTAAGAGGGCGTTCGAGCACCGCGTACACGCTCGTCGTCGGCGCGACGTTCCAGTCGGGAGCCAGCGTCTCCGCCGCGTCCCACTTCTCCACGTCGAAGGTTTCGACGAGATCCTCCGGCCGCCGACTGGCCGCGTACCGCCCGCACATACCCACTCCCTGACTGCCCCGGCCGGCGCCCCGCCCGGACCACCGCGCCCGTCCGGCCCGTATACCCGCCCATGACCGACTCGCCTACGACTCGCGTCCAACCCTGACAGACGCCGCCGAGCGGCGGGAACCGGCCGCTTACCGGCCCCGTGCCGCCGGGTGCCACACTTCCACGACCGACCAAGGAGCCGCCCCCGTATGGACAGCACGCAAACCGCCGATCTGTGGGACCGCGTCTTCGGCACCCAGCCGGACCCCTCCTCATGGCTGGTGATCGTCACCGCGGCCGTCGCGCTCGCGGCCGTCGTCCCGCGCCCGGTGTGGCTGCTGACCCGCAACGCGATCACCATCGCGCACGAGGGCGGCCACGGCCTCATAGCCCTGCTCAGCGGCCGCCGCCTGGACGGCATCCGGCTGCACTCGGACACCTCCGGGCTGACGGTCAGCCGCGGCAGGCCGACCGGCCTCGGCATGATCCTCACCGCCGCCGCGGGGTACACGGCGCCGTCCCTGCTGGGGCTGGCCGGGGCCTGGCTGCTGGCCGCGAACCACATCACCGCCCTGCTGTGGGGCGCGACGCTGCTGCTCCTCGCGATGCTGGTGATGATCCGCAACGCGTACGGGGTGCTGACGGTGGTGCTCGCGGGGGCGGCCTTCGTGCTGGTGTCGTGGCTGACGGGGCCGGACGTGCAGGCGGCGTTCGCGTACGGCGTCGTGTGGTTCCTGCTGCTGGGCGGCGTGCGTCCGCCTTTCGAGCTGCAGCGCAAGCGCCGTTACGGCGGAGCGCCGGACTCCGACGCGGACCAGCTGGCCCGGCTCACGCACGTACCGCCGCTGCTGTGGCTGTCGCTGTTCCACGTGGTGTCGCTGTGCTCGCTGATCGGCGGCGGCCGGTGGCTGCTCGGGGTGTGACTGCTTCCGCAGCGTAGGCCCCCCTACCAGCCGTACGTTTCACCCAAGTTTCAACGTATTTGATCAAATTTCTCCCTCCCGGAGAGCCACTAAGGTAAAGACATGACCGAGAGCCCCGCGCACCCCGCCCTCTGGCCCGCCCCGCTCGCCACCGGGGCCGTCGACGCGACCGTCACCGTGCCCGGTTCGAAATCGGTCACCAACCGCGCGCTCGTGCTGGCCGCCCTGGCCGCCGAGCCGGGCTGGCTGCGCCGCCCGCTGCGCTCCCGCGACACCCTGCTGATGGCCGAGGCGCTGCGCGCCATGGGCGTCGGCATCGAGGAGGGCGTCGGCCCGGACGGCAGCGGCGAGGCGTGGCGGGTGATCCCCGCCGGGCTGCACGGCCCGGCCACCGTCGACGTCGGCAACGCCGGCACCGTGATGCGCTTCCTGCCGCCCGTCGCGGCCCTCGCCGACGGCCCGATCCGCTTCGACGGCGACCCCAGGTCGTACGAGCGTCCGCTGGGCGGCGTCATCGACGCGCTCCGCACGCTCGGCGCCCGCATCGACGACGACGGCCGCGGCGCGCTGCCGCTGACCGTGCACGGCGGCGGCGCCCTGGACGGCGGCGCGGTGCGCATCGACGCCTCCTCGTCCTCCCAGTTCGTCAGCGCCCTGCTGCTCTCCGCGCCGCGCTTCAACCAGGGCGTGGAGGTGCGCCACGTGGGCGGCGCGCTGCCCTCGATGCCGCACATCCGGATGACCGTGGACATGCTGCGGATGGCGGGCGCGCAGGTGGACACCCCCGAGTCCGGCGGCGAGCGCGACATGTGGCGGGTCTCCCCCAGCGCCCTGCTCGGCCGCGACCTGACCGTCGAGCCCGACCTCTCCAACGCCCAGCCGTTCCTGGCCGCGGCGCTGGTCACCGGCGGCCGGGTCACCATCCCCGACTGGCCCGAGCGCACCACCCAGCCCGGCGACGCGCTCCGCGAGATCTTCACGGCCATGGGCGGCTCCTGCGAGCTGACCGAGGAGGGGCTGACCTTCACCGGCACCGGCTCCGTGCACGGCATCGACATCGACCTCGGCGAGGTCGGCGAGCTGACGCCGGGCATCGCGGCCGTCGCGGCGCTCGCCGACTCCGAGTCCGTGCTGCGCGGCGTCGCCCATCTGCGGCTGCACGAGACGGACCGGCTGGCGGCGCTCGTCAAGGAGATCAACGGGCTCGGCGGCGACGTCACCGAGACCGCCGACGGGCTGCGCATCCGCCCGCGCGCGCTGCACGGCGGCGTCTTCCACACCTACGACGACCACCGGCTGGCCACCGCCGCCGCCGTCCTCGGCCTCGCCGTCGACGGGGTCCAGGTCGAGAACGTGGCGACGACCGCCAAGACGCTCCCCGACTTCCCCGAGATGTGGACCGGGATGCTCGGCTCGGTGACCGGGGCGACGACGGTGTCGAGAGCCTGAGAGACCCCCGCGATGCGCCGCTACGGCAAGAACCCCGACGAGGACGACATCCGCGTCCGCCCCAACCGCAAGGGCAACCGCCCCCGCACCAACATCCGCCCCAAGCACGCGGACGCCGCCGAGGGCTTCGTCCTGACCGTCGACCGCGGCCGGCTCACCGTCCTTGTCGAGGACCGCACCATCCACGCGATGAAGGCCCGCGAGCTGGGCCGCAAGGGCGTGGTCGTCGGCGACCGGGTCGCGGTGGTGGGCGACCTCACCGGGGCCAAGGACACCCTCGCCCGGATCGTGCGGGTCGAGGAGCGCGTCTCCGTGCTGCGCCGTACGGCCGATGACGACGACCCCTTCGAGCGGGTCGTCGTCGCCAACGCCGACCAGCTCGCGATCGTCACCGCGCTGGCCGACCCCGAGCCGCGCCCCCGGCTCATCGACCGCTGCCTGGTGGCCGCCTACGACGCCGGGCTCGAACCGCTGCTCGTGCTCACCAAGTCGGACCTGGCGCCCGCGGACACGCTCCTGGAGTCGTACGGGACGCTCGGCGTCCGGTACGTCGTCACCAGCCGCGAGGAGCTGGCCGACGGCGCCGCCGCGGACCGGGTGCGCGAGCGGCTCACCGGCCGGACGACCGCGTTCGTCGGCCACTCCGGGGTCGGCAAGACGACGCTGGTCAACGCCCTGGTCGCCAAGGATCGGCAGCGGGCCACCGGCCATGTCAACGCGGTCACCGGGCGCGGCCGGCACACCACGACGTCCGCGCTCGCCCTGCCGCTCCCGGACGGCGACGGCTGGCTGATCGACACCCCGGGCGTACGGTCCTTCGGGCTGCACCACGTGGACCCCGCGCGGGTCGTCCTGGCCTTCCCGGACCTGGTGCCGGGCACCGAGGGCTGCCCGCGCGCGTGCGGCCACGACGAGCCGGAGTGCGCGCTCGACCAGTGGGTGGCTGACGGGCACGCGGATCCGGCCCGGCTCTACTCGCTGCGCCGGCTGCTCGCGACGCGGGAGCGGCGGGAAGGCGATTGATCGTCTACGTTTGCGAATGACCGCGCGCGGCGACCGGATCAACACACCGGCGCCGGCGGGCGGTCGCGCGGATGGGAACGGACGCAGGAACCGACCGGGAGGAAGAACTGATGGCGTGGCTGCTGGTGGTGGTCGCCGGTCTGCTGGAAACCGGCTTCGCCGTCTGTCTCAAGCTCTCGCACGGCTTCACCCGGCTCTGGCCCACCATCGCGTTCGCCTGCTTCGCACTGGGCAGCTTCGGCCTGCTGACGCTGTCCCTGCGCAAGCTCGACGTGGGCCCGGCGTACGCCGTGTGGACGGGCATCGGCGCGGCGGGCACCGCCATCTACGGCATGATCTTCCTCGGCGACCTGGTCTCCACGCTGAAGCTCATCTCGATCGGCTTCGTGATCGTGGGCGTCATCGGCCTCCAGCTCTCCGGCTCGGCGCACTGACGCGCCGGGGCGCGCCGCGGCTCATCGATGCGGCGCGTCGCCGCCGGGCGCGCCGCGGCTCACCAGTCGCGGCCGAGGAGCGCCCGGACCAGCCGGGCCACGTGTTCGGCGGCGGCCCGGTCCGCGGCGGTCTCGCCCGCCGCGCCGCCGCCGGGCGCTTCGGAGGCCGCCGGCTCCGCCGGGGCTATCACGTACGAGAGCGTCATCCGGACAGCCGCCTCGCAGGCCCGTACCGCGTCGCCGAGGGTCGCCGCGCCGTCGACCGCGTTCTCCTCCAGCACGCCGACGGCCCGGTCCCGGACCAATTCGGCGAGGACCCGCGGCGGGGGCACCGCGCCGCGCTCCAGCTCCGGCCGCGGCGTTGTGCGCCATACCGTACGGGCCGGGGCCGCGGGCGTCGCGACGGCGGGCAGCCGCTCGCTGCGGCAGCCGGTGAGGGCGGCCCGTACGAGCGGATTCGCGCGGGCCGCGCGGAGGGTCCAGGCGGTCACGGCCGCGCAGCAGTCCCCGGCGTCGGCCCCGTCGCGGGCGGCGGTGTCGGCGAGGGCCCGGGTCACCCCGCCGAGATAGGCGTCGGCCTCGCGCCGCACCAGGGCGCGCGCCAGGCCGTCCTTGCTGCCGAACTCGTTGTAGAGGGTCTGCCGGGAGACCCCCGAGGCCACCGCGACGTCGACCATCCGGACCCCGGCCCACGGCCGGGAGACGAGTGCGGAAAAAGCTGCGTCCAATAAGGCTTCACGCGCTGTAGGCATCGTCGCCTCCCCGGCCGGGCTGCTCGCCCGACGGCTGTGGGCACAGAATTGACTCGCCGCCAGACGGTGTCAAGGCTCTTGACGGGCAACGGGCGGGGACGCGGGTAGTGTTCGGCTATGCCCGACTTCCACGATGATCTGCGTCTCGCCCATGTCCTCGCGGACGCCGCCGACGCGGTGACCATGGACCGGTTCAAGGCGCTCGACCTGAAGGTCGAGACGAAACCGGACATGACGCCGGTGAGCGAGGCCGACAAGGCGGCCGAGGAGCTGATCCGCGGTCACCTCCAGCGGGCCCGGCCGCGCGACGCGGTCCTCGGCGAGGAGTTCGGCAGCGAGGGCAGCGGCCCGCGCCGCTGGGTGATCGACCCCATCGACGGCACCAAGAACTATGTGCGCGGCGTGCCGGTCTGGGCGACGCTGATCTCGCTGATGGTCCAGGGCGAGGGCGGCTACCGGCCCGTCGTGGGCCTGGTGTCGGCGCCCGCGCTGGGCCGCCGGTGGTGGGCGGCGCAGGACTCGGGCGCGTTCACCGGCCGCAGCCTGCTGTCGGCCAGCCGGCTGACCGCCTCCCGGGTGGAGCGGATCGGCGACGCGTCGTTCGCGTACTCCTCGCTCTCGGGCTGGGAGGAGCGCGGGCTGCTGCCGGGCTTCCTCCGGCTGGCGGGCGACTGCTGGCGCACCCGCGGCTACGGCGACTTCTGGCCGTACATGATGGTCGCCGAGGGCGCGGTGGACATCTGCGCGGAGCCGGAGCTGTCGCTGTGGGACATGGCCGCGAACGCGATCATCGTCGAGGAGGCGGGCGGACGCTTCACGGGGCTCGACGGGCGGCCGGGTCCGCACAGCGGTGACGCCGCCGCTTCCAACGGGCTTCTCCATGACGAGCTGCTGGATTATCTGCGCCCCTGACGCTCCCCTTGTTGTGGCCGTAGTCGGCGTGTGACTATGAGAGCCCCCACGCTTGTGAACTTGTGAATCCCTTCACCGAGCGGGTTCGTTCACCAAGGAGGTGGCTCCGCCCATGCTCGTCCGCGACGCCATGAGCACGGTGGTCCTCACCATCGGCCCCGCCCACACACTCCGCCAGGCGGCCCATCTGATGGCCGCCCGCCGGGTGGGCGCGGCGGTGGTCATGGATCCCGACACCAGCGGGCTCGGCATCCTCACCGAGCGGGACGTGCTCAACGCCGTCGGCGCCGGCCAGGACCCGGACCGCGAGACCGCTCACTCCCACACCACCACCGACGTCGTCTTCGCGGGCCCGCGCTGGACGCTGGAGGAGGCCGCGTACGCGATGTCGCACGGCGGCTTCCGGCACCTGATCGTCCTCGACGGCGACGGGCCGGTCGGACTGGTGTCGGTGCGCGACATCATCCGCTGCTGGGCCGTCGCCCCGGCCGCGGCCCCGGCGGACGCTGACGCCGTCCCGGCCTGACCCCCGGCACCGCGCTCGTCGCGCCCGTGGGTCCGTACGCCCGTAACGGCATGCGGAGAGGCCGGAGCCCCATGGCGTCCGGCCTCTCCGGTCCGTCGACAAGCGTCCGTCAGCCGCGCAGGGCCTGGACGGCGGCCTCCAGCCGCTTGCCGAAGTCGGGGTCCGCCTGGCGGAAGTTGTCGATGGCGCGCTTGGCGATGTCCTCGCGCGACACCTGCGAGATGAAGCCCGACAGGTTGTCGATCAGTCGGCCCTTCTCGTCCTCCGTCATCAGCCGGTAGAGGTTGCCCGCCTGCACGAAGTCGTTGTCCTCGGCGTGCGAGGGCGCCTCCGTCTGCCCGGTCTGGCCGGTGACGGAGCTGGGCTGCCACACCGCCTGCCCGGTCTCCTTGGGCCCGCCGAAGCTGTTGGGCTCGTAGTTCTTGGACGCGCCGTGCCGGCCGTCGTACGCGTAGCCGTCACGGCTGTACGTACGGGCCTCCGTGGCGTGCGGGCGGTTCACCGGCAGGTGGTCGGCGTTGATGCCGACGCGGTAGCGGTGGGCGTCGCCGTAGGCGAAGAGCCGGCCCTGGAGCATCTTGTCCGGGGACGGGCCGATGCCCGGCACGAAGTGCGCCGGCGAGAAGATCGACTGCTCGACCTCGGCGAAGATGTTCTCGGGGTTGCGGTTGAGCTCCAGCTTCCCGATCTCGATCGGCGGGTAGTCCTCGTGCGGCCAGACCTTGGTCAGGTCGAACGGGTTGAAGCGGTAGGTCGCCGCCTCGGCCGCCGGCATGATCTGCACCTGCACGGTCCAGGACGGGAAGTCGCCGTTCTCGATGGACGTGCGCAGGTCGCGCTGGTGGCTGTCCGCGTCCTCACCGGCGAGCTTCGCGGCCTCCTCGGCCGTCAGGTTCTTGATGCCCTGGTCGGTCTTGAAGTGGTACTTGACCCAGAAGACCTCGCCGGCCGCGTTGTTCCACTGGTAGGTGTGCGAGCCGTAGCCGTTCATGTGGCGGAACGAGGCCGGGATGCCGCGGTCGCCGAAGAGCCAGGTCACCTGGTGGGTGGACTCCGGGCTCAGCCCCCAGAAGTCCCAGACGTTGTCCGCCTCCTGCGAGCCCGTGTACGGGTCCCGCTTCTGGGTGTGGATGAAGTCGGGGAACTTGATGGCGTCCTTGATGAAGAACACCGGGGTGTTGTTGCCGACGAGGTCGTAGTTGCCGTCCTCGGTGTAGAACTTCAGCGCGAAGCCGCGCGGGTCGCGCACCGCGTCCGCCGAGCCGAGGCTGCCCGCCACGGTGGAGAACCGCAGGAAGGTCTCGGTCTGCTTGCCCACCTCGGAGAGGAACTTCGCGCGGGTCCACTGCGACACGTCGCGGGTCAGCGTGAAGGTGCCGTACGCGCCGGCGCCGCGGGCGTGCACGATGCGCTCCGGAATGCGCTCGCGGTTGAAGTGCGCGAGCTTCTCCAGCAGCGACTGGTCCTGAATCAGGACCGGCCCGCCGATGCCGGCGGACTCGCTGTTCTGGTTGTCCGCGACCGGCGCTCCCGCCTCCGTGGTCAGCGGTCCGGTGGTCTCGCTCTGAACCGACACGTGTGCCTCCTGATTCATGTCCTGTCCCATGGCCTCAGCCGTTGCCGATCCTACATTGGACATTGTCTAAGTCAAGAAGAACTGAAAAGTCATACGGATTCCGGCTGTGGACCGTTCCGCTGCTACCCTGGTGCCTATCTGACTGATAGGTGATTGGCATGAGTGACCTGCTGGAACGACTCCGGGGACGCGGCTGGCGGCTGACCGCGCAGCGACGCGTCGTCGCCGAGGTCCTCGACGGGGACCACGTGCACTACACCGCCGACGAAGTGCATGCGAAGGCGGCCGACCGGCTGCCCGAGATCTCCCGCGCGACCGTGTACAACACGCTCGGCGAGCTCGTGTCGCTGGGCGAGATCATCGAGGTCAGCACGGACGGCCGCGCCAAGCGGTACGACCCGAACGCCCACCACGCCCACCAGCACCTGGTGTGCGCGCGCTGCGGCACGATCCGGGACGTGCACCCCTCGGGCGACCCGCTGGCGGACCTCCCCGCCGAGCAGCGCTTCGGCTTCGAGGTCTCCGCCGTCGAGGTCACCTACCGGGGGGTCTGCCCCAACTGCGCCTCGGCGTAGGCGAGGGCGGCGAACGGACCGGCCGGGCGGCAGGACCGCCCGGCCGCTACGGCATGGCCGGCCGCTTCTCCATGACATGACGAAGGCCCGGATCCTGATCGGATCCGGGCCTTCGTTCGCAGTAGCGGGGACAGGATTTGAACCTGCGACCTCTGGGTTATGAGCCCAGCGAGCTACCGAGCTGCTCCACCCCGCGTCGCTGGAGAAACTGTAACCCGCCGCGCCCGACCAGCGCAAACCAGTTCGCACGAGCCCCTTCGCGGGACCCGTACGCCCCGGGCCCCGCGCCCCTCACGCGCCCGTACGGTCAGGCCGACAGCTCCTGCTGGAGCGCCTCGCGCAGCCGCGCCGCCCGCTCCGCGACCTCCGCGGGGCCCAGCTCGACCGCCCGCGTGCACCACCGCTGCCCCTCCGCCAGCTCGCCCCGCCGGGCCATCAGCAGCGCGAGGCGCAGCGCGGCGCGGCCGTGCCCGGCCTCGGCGGCCCGCGTCCACCACAGCGCGGCCTCCGGCTCGCTGCCCTCGCGGGCCAGCAGCAGCCCCAGGTTGAAGGCGCCGTTGCGGCTGCCGGCCTCGGCGGCCTCCCGGTACCAGTGCGCGGCCTGCACGACGTCGCCGCGCAGGGCGGCGAGCATGCCGAGCCGCACCTGGGCGCGCCGGTGGCCCTGCCGGGCCGCCCGCTCGTACCACTCCTCGCACTCGGCGAGCTCCGGGCCGCCCGTGCCGCCGTCGTCCGAGGGGCGGTCGAGCAGCGCGCCGAGCCGGAAGGCGGCCTCCGCCCCGCCGCCGCGCACCGCGACCCGCAGATACCGCTCGGCGCTCTCGTCCTCGCCGTCCCGCAGCAGAGCCATGGCGACCTGGAGGGCGGCGTCGGTGTGCCCGGCCGCCGCGGCCCGGCCGTACCACTGGAAGGCCGCGCGGTCCTCGTCCCGCCCGGCGTGCAGGATGCCGAGGTTGAACGCGGCGTCCACGCTGCCCGCCTCGGCCGCCTTGGAGAACCACGGCTCGGCCCCGGCGGAGTCGCCGCGCTGGAGCAGCAGCACGGCGAGCGCGTTGGCGGCCTCGCGGTGCCCGGTGTAGGCGGCGCGGCGGTACCACTGCTCGGCCTGCTCGGTGCGGTTCTGCTCGGTGCACAGCAGGCCGAGGTTGTACGCGCCGTTGACGTCACCGGCGTCCAGGGCGGCGCGGTACCAGCGCTCGGCGGCCTGCGGCTCGCCCCGGTCGGCGTGCAGCGCGCCCAGCGCGTTGGCGGCGTTGCCGTCGCCCTCCTGGGCGGCGCGCAGCCACCAGACGGCGGCGCTCTCGGTGTCGCCCACGTCGCGCAGCAGGAACCCGAGGGCGCACGCGGCGCGCGACTCGCCGTCCTTGGCGGCGGTCAGATACCAGCGGCCGGCCTCCTTCTTCTCGCCGCGCTCCTCCAGCAGCGTCCCCAGGTGCAGCGCCGCGCGGCGGTGGCCGCGCGCGGCGGCCTGCCGGTACCACTGCTCGGCCTCGGTCGGCTGCCCGACGGCGTGCCGCGTCCCCGTCGTCGGCCCCTGCCGGCCCGCGGGGAGGTCTGTACGGGAGTCCGTGCCGGCCTCCGGCCGATCGGCGGGACGGCGGGCGCCCTTGGCGGCGGCGGCGAAGCCCGTGCCGGTGTCGTTCTGGCGCGCCGCCACGCGGCGCGCGCCCTTGGCGGGGAGGCCCGCGCCGGTGTCGCAGTCGTGCCGGGCGGCGGAGCGGCGGGCGCCGGTGGACGGGGCGGCGAGGCCCGTGCCCGTGTCGGGGCCCTGACGGGTCGTCGAACGGCGGGCCCCCTTCCCGAAGGTCGCGAAGCCCGTGCCGGTGTCGGCGGGGCGGCGCGCGCCCCGTCCGGCCGCGGCGAGCCCGCCGGCGCCGCCACCGGCGTCGGCGGTCCGGTCGGCCGCGGCGGACGGGCCCGTGCGCGCGGTCGTACGGGCAGCCGTACGGCCGCTCGGCGGCCGGTCGCCGCGCCGCTGTCCGTCGCCCGCCCCCGCGCTCGGCGTGTCCCAGCGGCCGGTGTCCCACAGCCCGGTTCCCGTGGCGGTGGCCCGGCCGCGCCCCCGGCCCGTACCGCGCAGGTCGCCGAAGTCCCCGAAGTCGTGCAGATCACCGAAGTCGTCGAGGCTCTCAAGGGCCGCGGAGCCCAGCGTGAGGCTGCCGCCGGGGCGCGCGAGGGCGACGCGGCGGGCGGCGGGGCCGAGCGGTTCGAGGTTCTCGGGGCCGCGGTCGCGGACATCGAGGATGCGCGCGAGGCGGTACGCCGCCTCGCGGTGGCCGCGCTCGGCGGCGGAGCGGAACCAGCGCTCGGCCCCGGCGTCGCCGCGGTGCTCCAGCAGGTCGGCGAGGGCGAACGCGCCGAGCGCGTGCCCGGACTCCGCGGACTGACGGAGCCAGTACTCGGCGGCGGGCTCGTCCCCGCGCTCGCGGTGGTAGCGGCCCAGGGCGTGGGCGGCGGGCGCGGAACCGGCGACGGCGGCGATCCGCCACCAGCCGGCCGCCTCGTCGGGGTAGCCGCGCTGGTGCAGCAGGACGCCGAGGTTGTTGGCGGCGGCCCGGTCGCCCTCGGCGGTGGCGGCGCGCAACTGCCGTTCGGCGCCGTCGAGATCGCCGCGGCGCAGCAGCATCGCGCCGAGCACGCTCATGGCGGCGGTGTCCCCGGCCGCCGCGGCCCGGCGGTGGGCGGACTCCGTCTCGTCGTCGGCCGGATCGGGGCCGGCGTATCCGTCCGGTGTCGGCGTCTTCCGCTCGCGCCCGCCCCCGGGCGCCTCCACAAGCCGACGTGTCTCCAACAACCTCGCCCTATCCCCCATGATCCCCATCGTCGCACCACCCACAACCCGCGTACACCTGGTATACCGCAGCCAGTGAGGTCACTTCAGCGTTTTGTCGACTTCCCGACATCGTGGCGTTCCAAACACCGAACGGGAGTCCCGCACAACCCCCACACAAGCCCTAGGCCCTGTCGTCAAAATCCCGCCTGCTCCGCGACGCCTGGCACGCACTCTCGCCGCGTTGTCGGGCCCATCCCGGTACGCCCAGTACAGGGATGCCCCTCCGCCTTGCGAGAGCACGCACCAGCCGCCGCGGAGCCCGCCCTCCGGGCGAACGACGGGATTTTGACGACAGGTCCTAGCGGCCGCACCGCCGGCCACCCGCGCCGCACGCACGACAAGGCCCGGAGTCCGAAGACTCCGGGCCTTGTCCTTTTGAGTAGCGGGGACAGGATTTGAACCTGCGACCTCTGGGTTATGAGCCCAGCGAGCTACCGAGCTGCTCCACCCCGCGCCGTTGTGTTTCAACCCTACCACGGCGCGGGGCGGCCGTATCTCAGCTGCCTGGCTTCTTGCCCTTCTCGGCGGCCTCCTCCTCGGCCTTGGCGGCCCGGTTCAGGGCGTCCTTGAGGTCGTTCTGGGCCTTGCCGTACGCGGTCCAGTCCTTCTCGTCCAGCGCCTTCTGGCTCGCCTCGTACGCGTCCTGGGCGTCCTTGACGGCCTGCTTGGTCGTCGGGTTCTCCGAGGCCGGCGGCTTCGTGGTGTCACCGCTCGGCGGAGTGGTCTCCCCGGACGGCTTCTTCACCCCGAAGACCACGTCGAGCGCCTTGGGGAGGTTGTCCTCGAAGGCCGTCTGCTCGCCGTAGGTGACCAGCACCTTCTTCAGGAGCGGGTAGTTGGTGCCGGCGCCTCTCACATAGACCGGCTCGACGTACAGCAGCCCGTCGTCCAGCGGCACGGTCAGCAGGTTGCCGTACTCGATCTCGGAGTCGCCTCTCTTCAAGATATTGATCTTGTTGGCGATCTCCGGATCTCCGTTGAACTTGCTCTGCACCTGCTGTGGACCGGAGACCGTGGTCTCGGACGGCAGTTTCAGTATTCTGATCTTGCCGTAGTCCGTACTGGTCGCGTCCGCGTCGACCGCCATGAAGGCGCCCAGGTTCTCCCGGCTCTTCGGCGTGAACGTCGTCGTCAGCGAGAACGCCTGCGCCTTCTGGTCCGGCATCTTCATGCTCAGGTAGTACGGCGGCACCGCGTTCCCCGACTTGGTGGTCGGGTCGTCCGGCACCTGCCACCGCTCACTGCCGGTGTAGAAGGTCCCCGGGTCGGTGACGTGGTAGCGGGTGAGCAGCTCGCGCTGGACCTTGAAGAGGTCCTGCGGGTAGCGCAGGTGCTGCATCAGGTCCGAGTCGATCTCGCTCTTGGCCTTCACGGTCCCCGGGAACGACTTCATCCAGGTCTTGAGCACCGGGTCCTTGGTGTCCCACTGGTACAGCTTGACCTTGCCGTCGTACGCGTCCACGGTCGCCTTGACCGAGTTGCGGATGTAGTTGACCTGGTTCTGCTGGGCGACCACGGACCGCTGGCCGGTGGTCAGGGAGTCCGCCGTGGTGTCGCCGAGCGTGGTGCGGGACGCGTACGGATAGCCGTTGGTCGTCGTGTAGGCGTCGACGATCCACTGGACGCGGCCGTCGACCACCGCCGGGTAGGCGTCGCCGTCGATCGTCAGCCAGGGCGCGACCGCCTCGACGCGCTCCTTGGGCGTGCGGTTGTACAGGATCCGCGAGTCCTTGCCGATGGCCCCGGAGTAGAGGATCTGCGGCTCCCCAAAGGCGACCGCGTAGGCCGCGCGGTTGATCGGGTTGGAGAGGTTCACCCCGCTCTTGCCCTTGTAGCTGTAGCTCTTCTCGCCGTTGTCGCCGGAGTAGTCCAGCTCCTTCTGCGGGCCGCCGACGATCGAGTACTGCGTGGTCTTCTCGCCGTAGTAGATCCGCTGCTCGTACGAGGGCAGCTTGCCGCTCGTGGGCAGGTTCTTCTCGGTGAAGTCCGGGGCGCCGCCGTCCACGGTGTCGGTGCCCTTCGCGGTGATGGCGCCGTATCCGTGGGTGTACTTGAAGTGGTCGTTGATCCAGTTGCGCTCGGGGATGCCGTTGATGTTCAGCTCGCGCAGACCGATGACCGTGTCCTGCTCCTTGCCGTCCTCCTTGTAGCGGTCGACGTCGAGCGTGGACGGGAACTGGTAGTAGCCGCGGACCTGCTGGAGCTGCTGGAAGGTCGGCGAGACGATGTTCGGGTCGAGCAGCCGCATGCTGGCGGAGGAGTCCGCGTCGGCCCGCAGCTTCTGCTTGTCCTTGCCCTTCAGCTCGCTCTTGCCCGCGTACTCCTTCACATCGGAACCGTCGATGCCGTACGCCTCGCGCGTGGCATTGATGTTCTTCTTGATGTACGGGGCTTCCTTGGCCTGTTCGTTCGGCTGGACCTGGAACTTCTGCACCATCGCCGGGTAGAGCCCGCCGATCAGGATCGCGGAGAGCACCATCAGCCCGAAGCCGATCACCGGCAGCTGCCAGGTGCGCCGCCACAGCGTCGCGAAGAACAGCACCGCGCAGATCACGGCGATGATGAACAGGATCGTCTTGGCCGGCAGATAGGCGTTCGCGTCCACATAGCGCAGCCCGGTCCAGCCCGCCGTCGACTTCAGACCGCTGGACTTCACCGTCAGCCCGTACCGGTCCAGCCAGTACGCGACGGCCTTGAGCAGCACGAAGACGCCGAGCAGCACCGACAGATGGCCGGTGGCCGCGGCGGTGGCCCGGCCGCCGGGGCTGGTGATCCGCAGGCCGCCGTAGAGGTAGTGCACCAGGGCGGCGGCGATCAGCGAGAGCACCGCGGCCGCGAAGCCGAAGCTCAGCAGGAAGCGGTACCAGGGCAGGTCGAAGGTGTAGAACCCGATGTCCATGTGGAACTGCGGGTCCTTCTGACCGAAGGAGACGCCGTTGACCCACTGGAGCCAGGTGCGCCACTGGCTGGCCGCGGACGCGCCCGCGATCAGCCCGACCAGCGCGGTGACCGCGAGCAGCACCCATTTCTTGTACGGCGCGAGGCTCATGCGGTAGCGGTCGAGGCTCTGCTGCTCCATCGACATCGCGCTCAGCGGCGGCCGCAGCCGGTGCGCGAGCCAGATGTTGAAGCCGACGGCGACGGCCATCAGCAGGCCGAAGACGGCGAACAGCCCGATCTTGGTCCCCAGCGTGGTCGTGAAGACCGAGGAGTATCTGACCGAGCGGTACCAGAGCCAGTCCGTCCAGAACCCGGCGAACATGACGAAGAGCATGGCCAGCACGGCCAGCACGCCCAGGGTCATGAGCAGGGTCCGGACGCGCCGGGACGGTCGGCCGACTCTCATCCGTGGCCCTGTCGGGCCTCCGCCGCGGTCCGGCATCTGGAAAGCCAAGGTGCGCACCTCGAAGTTCAATGTCGTTGGGGGGTCTTTTGAGCGGCCCCGGTGATAGTAGGACCCAGTGTGGCAACTTACTGAGCCTTTACTCAGTTCCCGTTTTCGGTCACTTCCAGGGCACGATATTGACCATGTCCAACCTTCCCGACCCCAGCACCCCTATGGCCGCGAGTCCGCTGACCCGGGCCGTGCTCGAAATCGACGAGTACGCCTCCGGGCTCGGCTGGGACCAGCCGGCCCGGCTCTTCGCCCTCGTCGACACCGCGAAGCTCCGCGCCCAGGAGCCCGGCCTCGCCGAACAGCTCGGCCTCGACGCCGCGGACGGCGAGGACGCCCCCGCCGCCATCACCCCGATCGAACAGGACGAGCTGCCCGCGGGCGTCGCCCTCGACGAATTCCTCGCCACCATCGCCTGGCCCGACCCGGTGACCGGCTGCGCCATGACGGTAGAGCGGCTGATGCTGCCGCCGTCCGCGGAGGGGTCCGTGCCGAACGGCCTCGACGAGGCGCAGCTCGCCGAGTGGGTCGCCGAGCACCCGGACCGCCAGGAGGTCCGTATGACGGTGGCGGTGCTCCGCGACGGCGCGCGCGAGTCCGCGCTGCGGCTGCGCGAGAAGGACTCGCCGACCGAGGTCCTCACCGGAGCCGACCTCGTGCCGGGGCTCGCCGAGGCGCTGTCCGCGACCTTCGAGGGGTAGCCGCCGCGGGCCCTGTCCGGGGCCCGCTCACGTCCGTACGGTCAGCCTGTCGTGCAGCGCGGCAGGCCGGCCGTGTCCCCCTTGCGGATCTTCTCCAGGGCCTTCAGCGCGTCGTCCATCGTGCCGACCTTCACGAGCCGGAGCCCGTCGGGGGTGTCCTTGGCGGCGGTCGCGCAATTCCCCTTGGGCGTCAGGAAATACCGCGCGCCCTTGTCGCGGGCGGCCACGACCTTCATCGCGATGCCGCCGATGGGGCCGACCGCGCCCTTGTCGTCTATGGTCCCCGTCCCCGCCACGAACTTGCCGCCCGTCAGATCGCCCGGCGTGATCTTGTCGACGATGCCGAGGGCGAACATCAGCCCCGCGCTCGGCCCGCCGATGTCCGGCAGCTTGATGTCGATGGTGAACGGGAACGTGTGGTCGACGGCCGCCTTGATGCCGACGATGGCGCGCTTGTCCTCGGGGGCCTTGGCGGTGGTCAGGGCGACCTTCCGGGTCTCCTTCGGCTCCTTCTTGTCCTTCTCCGCCTCCGCGGCCGCCTTGACCGGCACGACGGTGAAGACGACCTTCTCGCCGGGCTTGTGCCGGGTGACGAGCTTGGCCACATCCTCGGGCTGCTTGACCGCCGTGCCGTCCACGGCCTTGATCACGTCGCCGGCGTGCAGCCTGCCCTCGGCCGGGCCGGCCTTGACGACGGACCCCACGACGATGCGGCTGCCGACCGGGATGCCGACCGCCTTGAGCGCGGCGACCTTCGCGGTCTCCTGGGACTGGCTGAACTCCTCGGCGTTCTCCTGGCTCACCTGGTCCGGGGTCTTGTCGTCCGGATAGACCGTCTCGTGCGGAACGACGAGATCGTCGTGGTTGAGCCAGCCGAAGACGGCCTCGACCAGGTTCATCCGGTACTGGGAGCCGGTGACCCGGACCGTCGTCATGTTGAGGTGCCCGGACGTGGGGTACGTCTCGTGGCCGGTGATCTGGAGCACCGGCTCGCCGTCGTGCTCGCCGATGGTGTTGACGGTGGGTCCGGGGGACATGTCCGCGTACGGCACCGGGATGAGCACACCCGCGCAGAGCAGCGCGATCAGCATCAGGAGGGAGGCGAGCATCGTCGCTGTGCGGCGGGGCATGGAACGACAGTACGGGACAGGTCCGACAGCCCACCCGCGGGGCCGGGCCGTCCGTGGCCCCGCGAGTTGACCCGGTCGGCTAGATACGGCCGGGCGCCGCCTGGGCCGCTTCCGGACCGGAATCCGGCCGCTCCATCGCGGCCCGGAACCGCGCGTAGCCGGCGAGCTCCGCGATATCCCCGTACGTATGGTTCCGCGTGGCCCAACTTCCCCATATGGCAGCGGCGATCGCCGCCAGAAGCGGAATCAGCAACCAGATGAGCGCACCCACATTGGCCTCCCGACCCCTCAGCGCCTTCCGTCGGGTCGCGCCCCGGCGCGCGGCCCGGCGGGAATCACCGGATTTCGCGTGCGGACGAGCGGACACCGCCGGTCGCGGCGCCAGGCCAGCCGCAATCAGCAAATAAGCAGACTAACTATCCGTCAGGTCAACGCTTATACCAGGAGACGGGTTACGCAACCGGAGCACCACGATTGGCCCAAAGCCGTTCGCACGCCCCGCTGCCGCGCGCCGGTCCGTGAGCGGCGCGTCAGCAGGCGCCGACCCACTCCTCGGTGCCGTCCGAGAACTCCTGGTGCTTCCAGATCGGGACCTCGTGCTTGAGGTCGTCGATCAGCCTGCGGCACGCCGCGAACGCCTCGGCGCGGTGCGGGCAGGAGACCGCGACCACCACGGCCAGGTCCCCCACCGCCAGGTCGCCGACCCGGTGGACGGCCGCCACGGCCCGTACGGGGAAGTCCGCCGCGACCTTCTCGGCGACCCGGCGCATCTCGGCCTCGGCGCTCGGGTGGGCGGAGTAGCCGAGGCCGGCGACCTCCGCGCCGCCGTCGTGGTCGCGCACCGTGCCGACGAAGAGCGCGGTGCCGCCCGCGGCCCGGTCGCCGACCGCCGCGAACACCTCGTCCAGGGACAGCGGGGTGTCCCGGACGGCGAGCAGCCGGATGGGGGAGGCGGCGCTCTGGGCGGGGACGGCGGGACGGTCATGGGTGCTTGCCATGCACCCATCGTGCCGCACCGGGCGGCGGACCCGGCACCGGCCGTGCGTACGGACGGTGCTCCAGGGGCCCTCTCCCGGCCGTACGGGCGTCCGGCCCGTTCCCCGTAGGCGTCGCCGTGTACGGGCCCCAGCGACCCGTACAGGCCCCTACAGGCGGCGGCGTGCCTTGCGGGCGCGGCGGACCAGCGCGGCGGTGCCCACCAGCGCGACCGTCGCCCCGGCGGCCCCCAGCGTGGTGGCGTCCTTGCGGCCCAGCCGCCGCCCCGCGACCGTATGGCGGCCCGAGACCTCCTCCAGCAGCTCGGCGAGCACCTCCTCGTTGGTCCACCGGGGCCGCCAGCCCGCCTCGTGCAGCCGGCTGCCGCTGACCACCCAGGGGTGCATGGTGAACGCGAGGTCGCCCGCCGGGGACGGGGTCAGCCCCAGCCGGTGCAGCCGCGAGGCCGCGCCCAGGGCGACCGCCGAGGGCAGCTCCATCCGGCGGATGCCGGTGAGCTCCTCGACCTCTTCCTGTTCCAGCCAGCCGTCGCAGCCCACCGCGAGCTCGCCCTCGGCCTTCTCCAGGGCGGCGAATTCCAGGGCGCTGACCAGGTCCTGCACATGGCAGAACTGCCAGGTGGGCCGGGAGCCGGCGACGACCAGGAGGCGCGGCGACTCGAAGTAGCGGGTGAGGGCGGTGTCCGTGCCGCCGACGAGGACGGCGGGGCGCAGCACCGTGACGTTCAGGCCGGGGTGGGCGCGCGGGGCGCGCTTGGCGAGCCGCTCGATCTCCAGGAGGTCGCCGACGCCCGTGGCGTCCGCGGTGGCGCGCAGCTCGGCGTCCTCCGCCAGGGGCACGTCGTTCTCGGGCAGCGCCCCGTAGACCATCGCCGAGGTGCACAGCACCACCCGGTGCACGCCCGCGGCCGCCGCGGCGGTGAGCACCGTCTGGGTGCCGCGCACGTTGTAGGCCGTACGGGCAGCGGGGTCGGTCTCCAGGTCGAGGTCGACGGCGAGGTGGACGACGACGTCCGCCCCGCGCAGCTTGTCCGCGATGGCCGGGTCGCGGACGTCCAGCACGTGCCATGTCGCCTCGGTGACGTCGCCGCGGCGCTCGTCGATGGCGATGACCTGCTTGATCTCCTCGGACTCGGCGAGGCGCTGCGCGAGCAGGGCGCCGATGCCGCCGGCGGCGCCCGTGACGGCCACGACAGGCCGTCGGCCGGACTTCGCGGCACCATGGGCCGTACCGTTTCGCGCTGCGCGAACGTGCGGATCTGGGGAACTCACCAGGCGTCTCCAGAGGTTGTCTTCAGTACGCGTGCGCGATGACGCGTACGCACCAGGTGATGTCCATCCTGCCGCAGGCCTCGGGCCGGCGGAGCACCGAGGCCGCAACCGGGCCCGGTGTCTACGCTGGGTTGTGTTGTCGGGCATTCGCCGTCGGCCCCGGGCCGGCGGCCCTACGAGCCGAGGAAACCCGTGAGTGACACCCCATTCGGATTCGGCCTTCCGCCGGAGGAGCCGGAGGACGGCGACGACGGCAAGAAGAAGGGAGGCCAGGGTGGTGGCCAGGGTCCCGCGAATCCGTTCGGGTTCGGCGGGGCGGGCGGCGGAGACAATCCGTTCGCCTCGATGTTCGGGTCGCTGAACCCGAACGACCTGGGCGCGGCCTTTCAGCAGCTCGGGCAGATGCTCTCGTACGAGGGCGGCCCGGTGAACTGGGACATGGCCAAGGACATCGCGCGGCAGACCGTCGCGCAGGGCACCGCCGACGGCACCAAGGACGCGAGCGTCTCGCCGGGCGAGCGGGCCTGGGTCGACGAGGTCGTGCGCCTGGCGGACCTGTGGCTGGACGGCGTCACCTCGCTGCCGTCGGGCGCGAACACGGCGGTGGCGTGGAGCCGCGCCGAGTGGGTCGAGGCGACCCTTCCGGTGTGGAAGGACCTCGTGGACCCCGTCGCGGAGCGCGTCGGCGCGGCCATGGGCGATGTGCTGCCCGAGGAGATGCAGGCCATGGCGGGCCCGCTGCTCGGCATGATGCGGTCCATGGGCGGCGCGATGTTCGGCACCCAGATCGGGCAGGCGCTCGGCGTGCTGGGCGGCGAGGTGGTCGGTTCGACCGATATCGGGCTGCCGCTGGGCCCGGCGGGCAAGGCCGCGCTGCTGCCGGTCAACGTCGAGGCGTTCGGCAAGGGACTGGGCGTCCCCCAGGAGGAGGTGCGGCTCTACCTGGCGCTGCGCGAAGCCGCTCACCAGCGGCTCTTCACCCATGTGCCGTGGCTGCGCTCGCATCTCTTCGGCGCCGTCGAGGGGTACGCGCGCGGGATCAAGGTCGACACCTCCAAGCTGGAGGACGTCGTCGGCCAGATCGACCCGTCGCACCCCGAGCAGCTGCAGGACGCGCTCCAGCAGGGCATGTTCCAGCCGGAGGACACCCCGGAGCAGAAGGCGGCGCTGGCCCGGCTGGAGACCGCGCTCGCGCTGGTCGAGGGCTGGGTCGACGCGGTGGTGCACGCGGCGGCGGCCCCGCATCTGCCGTCCGCGGACGCGCTGCGGGAGACGCTGCGCCGGCGGCGCGCCTCCGGCGGTCCCGCCGAGCAGACCTTCGCCACGCTGATCGGCCTGCAGCTGCGGCCGCGGCGGCTGCGCGACGCGTCGCGGCTGTGGGCCTCGCTCACCGACGCGCGGGGCCTGGACGGGCGCGACGCCCTCTGGGAGCACCCGGACATGCTGCCGACGGCCGCGGACCTCGACGACCCGGACGGGTTCGTCCACCACGAGCAGCTGGACTTCTCCGAGCTCGACAAGATGCTCGGCGAGGCGGCCGGCAGCGCGCCGGGCAAGCCCGATCTCAACAAGCCGGTCATCGACGACCACTCGGACGACGACGCCGCGGACACCGGCACCGCCACGGGTGACGGCAAGAACAAGGGCAAGAACGACGACGAGGGCGACGCCGACAAGTGACCCTGCACGACGACGCGGCGCGGGTCCTCGATCGGTGGTCCGCGCCGGACGAGGGCCAGCAGGAGCTGCGGCTGGCCTACCTGGACCACCTCGCGACGCACCCGGCCGGGATGTGGAAGGCGTGCCCCGGCGCGCATCTCACCGCCAGCGCGCTGGTCATCGACCCGGCCGGCGAGCGCGTCCTGCTGACGCTGCACCGCAAGCTGAAGATGTGGCTCCAGATGGGCGGCCACTGCGAGCGGCAGGACGCGACGCTGGAGGACGCGGCGCTCCGTGAGGCGCGGGAGGAGTCCGGGATCGGCACCGGGCTGGCGCTGCTGCCCGGCGGGCCCGTGCTGCTGGACCGCCATTCGACGCCGTGCGCCTGGCACCTCGATGTGCAGTACGCGGCGCTCGCCCCGGCGGACGCCGTCGAGACGATCAGCGACGAGTCGTTGGACCTGCGCTGGTTCGCGTACGACGAGGTGCCGCGGGTGGCCGACGCGTCGGTCGTGCGCCTGCTGGAGCGCACGCGCGCCCTGCTCTGACGCGTCCTTCCCCCGGAGCTTCCGCTGCGGCTCTTGAAGAGGACGGCCGGTACCGGGGGCGCCGCGCTCCCCCGGTCACTCGCTGCGGGCCGCGGGCAGGTGCGGCAGCCGGTCCGCGGCGACCACGCCTTCCAGGTAGCCCCGCGCCCGCTCGGTGCGCGGGTAGGACTCCAGGAGGCGCCAGAAGCGCGGGCCGTGCCCCGGTACGAGCAGGTGGGCGAGTTCGTGGACGAGTACGTAGTCCACGACGTACTCCGGCATGCCCTGGAGGCGGTGCGAAAGACGGATGCTGCCCTCGGCGGGCGTGCAGGAGCCCCACCGGGTGTTCTGGTTGGTGACCCAGCGGACGGAGGCGGGGCGGGCGCGGCCGCCGAGGTACTGGTCGGAGAGGCGCTCCGCGCGCTCGGCCAGCTCGGCGTCGCCCAGCATGCGCTTGTTCTCCTGCGCGGCGAGCTTGTCCAGCATGACGCCCACCCAGCGCTGCTCCTCGGCCTCGGACATCCGGGCCGGGATGAGGACCACGGTGCGGTCGCCCTCGCGGTAGGCCGAGACCGTTCTGCGTCGGCGGGTGCTCCGGCGGACCTCGACCGCGTTCGACCCGGACGAGCGGGCCTGCGGGCTCGGGGCGCTGCGCGGTGATCTTGCGGCACTGTGCAGAGGGTCGACGGACACGCCTCGACGTTACCCGCTGGCGGCGGCGGAAGTCCCGACCTCGCTCGGTTGTCGGGGGAAACACTCATCGGAGTGCACTACTTGTACGACTAACGCGCCCCCCTGTGGATAACTTTCGGCGGCGATGCGCCGGGCCGCGCATGCTGGGTCCCGACCGATGGGGGAGGCGATCATGCATCCGATGATCAAGCCCGCGCTGCGGCGCGGCTGGCGCAACCGCGACACCGTGCAGTTCGGGGTGGCGCCCGCACACGCCGTGGTGCTGGGACCGGTGGACACGGCGACGGGGAGTTTCCTCGACCTGCTGGACGGGACGCGCGGCCTGCCGCTGCTGCGCGCCCAGGCCAAGGCGATGGGGCTGCCCGAGGGCCGGGCGGACTCGCTGGTGGAGCGGCTGGCGGCGGCCGGTCTGCTGGACGATCCGCTGGGCGGCGGGGAGCCCGCGGCGGCGCTGCGCGATACGGGCCCGGCGCTGGACCGGCTGCGGCCCGACCTGGCGTCGCTCTCTGTGCTGCACCCGGAGCCGGGCGGCGCGCTGCGGCTGCTGGGGGCACGGCGGGCGACGCGGGTGCAGGTGCGGGGCGCGGGGCGGGTGGGGGCGATGATCGCCGCGCTGCTGTCGGCGTCGGGGGTGGGGCAGGTCGATGTGCTGGAAGGGGGGTGCGTCGAGCCGTGGGACACGGTTCCGGGCGGGGTCCGCGCCGAGCAGATCGGGGAGCGGCGCGACGCCGCGGCCCGGCGGGTCGTCCGGCAGTCCGCGCCGGAGCCGCGGCCCCGTGCCCGGCCTCGGGAGGACGCGCCGCCCGGCCGGGCCGGGGTGTCGGACGGCGCGGACCAGCCGCCCTTGTCGCTGGTGGTGATCGCGCCGCGGGACGGCCTCGCGGCGTACGCGCCGGATCCGGCCGTGGCCGAGCCCTTCGTCGCGTCCGGGACGCCTCATTTGTACGCGGGCGTCATCGAGTGCACGGGGGTGGTGGGGCCGCTGGTGCTGCCGGGCGGGTCGGCGTGCGCGGGCTGTCTGGAGCTGGGCCGGGCGGAGCGCGACCCCACCTGGCCCCGGATGCTCGCCCAGTGGCGGTCGGGCCGGGCGGTGGGGGCGCCGTCCTGCGATGCCGCGCTCGCTACGGTGGTCAGCGGACTGGCGGCCGTCCAGGCGCTGGCCTTCCTCGACGGCCGGCCGCCGGACTCGGCGGGGAGTCGGCTGGAGGTCGCGCTGCCGGGCGCGGGCTGGGCTCCACGGCGTATCGCTCCGCATCCGGCATGCTCGTGCGGTGCGGCGGGATCGGCCCATCCTGAATGCGCCTCGGCCTCGAAGCCGTTGCACGGGACAATGGTCGGGTAACAGTCGTACTCGGCGTGGCTGTTCAGGTAGTTGGAGGGGTGCATGTCTGATCTTCCCCGCAAAGCGGTCACCCGCACCGCCAAGTTGGCCGCGTTGCCGCTGGGCTTCGCGGGCCGCGCCACCTGGGGGCTCGGCAAGCGGATCGGCGGCCGGTCGGCGGAGCTGGTGGGGCGCGAGCTGCAACAGCGCACGGCGGAGCAGCTGTTCAAGGTGCTCGGCGAGCTGAAGGGCGGCGCGATGAAGTTCGGGCAGGCCCTGTCGGTCTTCGAGTCGGCGCTGCCCGAGGAGATCGCCGGGCCGTACCGGGCCGCGCTGACCAAGCTTCAGGAGGCCGCGCCGCCGATGCCGACCCGCTCGGTGCACGCGGCGCTGGCGGAGCGGCTCGGCGAGGACTGGCGGGAGCTCTTCACGGAGTTCGAGGACCAGCCGGCCGCCGCCGCGTCGATCGGGCAGGTGCACCGGGCCGTGTGGCACGACGGGCGCGAGGTCGCGGTCAAGGTGCAGTATCCGGGGGCCGGCGAGGCGCTGCTGTCGGACCTCACGCAGCTGAGCCGGTTCGCGCGGCTGCTGGGGCCGCTGATTCCGGGCATGGACATCAAGCCGCTCATCTCCGAGCTGCGCGACCGGATCTCCGAGGAGCTGGACTACGAACTGGAGGCGCGGGCCCAGCGGGCGCACGCGCGGGAGTTCGCGCAGGACCCGGACGTGGTGGTGCCGGACGTGGTGCACCAGGGCGACCAGGTGCTGATCACGGAGTGGATGGGCGGGGTGCCGCTCTCCGAGGTGATAGAGCGCGGCGGCCAGGAGGAGCGGGACCGGGCCGGGCAGCTGCTGGCGCGGTTCCTCTTCTCGGGCACGGCCCGCACGGGGCTGCTGCACGCCGACCCGCATCCCGGCAACTTCCGGCTGCTGACCGGCGACGAGGACAGCCCGCCGGAGTCGTGGCGGCTGGGCGTGCTGGACTTCGGCACGGTGGACCGGCTGCCGGACGGGCTGCCGCCGACGATCGGCACGGCGCTGCGGATGACGCTGGACGGCCACGCGGAGGGGGTCTTGGACCTGCTGCGCGAGGAGGGGTTCGTCAAGCCGTCGATCGAGCTGGATCCGGACGCGGTGCTGGACTATCTGCTGCCGATCATCGAGCCGGCGCAAGTGACGAAGTTCACGTTCTCGCGGGGCTGGATGCGGGCCCAGGCGGCGCGGATCGCGGACCCTCGCTCCCCCGCGCACCAGCTGGCCCGGCAGCTCAATCTGCCGCCCTCGTATCTGCTGATACACCGGGTGACGACGAGCACCATCGGGGTGCTGTGTCAGCTCGGGGCGTCGGTGCGGCTGCGCGACGAGCTGGAGGCGTGGGTGCCGGGGTTCGGCGCGGGCGAGGAGTCCGAGGAAGCGTCCGAGGAGGCCCCCGCCTGAGCGGGGGCCGGGGCTGAGCCTGGGGCGGGGCCCGGTCCGCGCTCACCACCAGGGCGAGTCGAGGCGTCCTTCGATGGCTCTGATGTTGGCGCGGGCGCAGTCGTCGCAGAAGAAGCGGCGGACGCCGTTCTCGACGGAGCAGGTCCAGGTCGGCGGCGTCCGGTCGGCGGCGGTGCCGCAGCGGGCGCACACCGCGGGAGTTTCAGGGTCCGAAGGCATCTGTTCATGCGTCTTCTGTTCCACTCCCCGACGATATCCCCGCGAACGGTCCGTGCGGGGCACAACCCGACCGAACACCTGAGCGACACCTGACCGGGGCCCGCCGGACATGACGGAGCGGGCCGGTCCCGCCCCTCGTCGGGACAGGCCCGGCCCGCTGTGCCGCGTCGGCGCCGCTACGGACGTTCGGCGCGTTGAGCTGATCGTGGCCGTGAGCGTTCAGGCGGGTGGCCGTTCGGCCGTCAGTGCATGACGGCCATGGCCAGGGCGCGGCGGGCGCGGAGCGAGGCGCGCTCCGCGCGGCGCTGCATCCGGCGGGCGGCGGCCAGCCGGAGGGCCTTGCGCTCCGTGTCGGCCTCGCGCAGCCGATCGTTCATATGCGCGCGGGCCAGGGCTTCTGGGATGAGTTGCATTTCGAGGGTCCTGTTCTGGCTCGACTCCGTCGCACCGGAGGTGTCACGGGCGGGAGTCTCGGAGACGGGTGGGGTCATGATCTGGTCCTGCTTCTTGGGGTCGTGCGTCGCTGGGCGATCGATGGTGCCTGTGGTGCTCATGCCGTGACCGGGTTCTTGCGCGGACGGCCCCGCGGCCGCTTGCGGGCCACCACCACGCCCTGGACGAAGAGCTCGCCGCCCCAGACGCCCCACGGCTCGCGGCGGTCCTTGGCGCCGGCGAGGCACGCCTCGCGAAGGGGGCAGGTCTGGCAGAGGGACTTGGCGTACTCCACGTCGGCCGGGGTCTCGGCGAAGAAGACCTCCGGGTCGTAGGAGCGGCAGGGTACGGGCACGCCGAGGTTCTCGATCGCGTCGTCGAGGTCGGTGAGGGCGGTGAGCGGGGCGGGCGGGGTCAAGGAGTCCTCCGTAAGACCGGGCGGGGGGATCAGGTCGGTTGCTACTGACGGGGTGTGTGCCTTGAGTTGCACGGTCTTGTGTTCCTCGTCTGTCGGTCCGGCTTGTGGCCGGGCGTATGGCAAAACAAAAGGGCCGCGAAACCCGGTGTGGGTTCCGCGGCCCTGGAAGGTGCCGACCTGATCGCCGATCAGGCTGGATCTCTCCAGGGTTCGAGGCCACGGAAGGCCCACTTCTGGTGGTGCTGGTCCTGCGTCTTCAGATTGGCCGTGTATCCGGCGCCCTTGAGCGACTCGGCGGCGAAGGCGCCTGCCTGCGCTGCCGCTGCCACTACTGCCTCTGCCTGAATCGGCCGCTCGGTAAAGCGGGCTTCCACGACACGGGACAGACCGGTGGCGCGAAGCGAGACCAGGGAAGAGCCGCGCGGGCAGGGGGCGACGACCGGGTGATCGGTCAGTTTGGTGATGATCGTGTAGTTGCTCATTTGGTCTTCGCCTCCTCTCGGCGTCTCAAGGGACCGGATGAACCAGTCCGCGGTTGTTAAGTACAGCACGAAGTCGTCGGTTCCAGGAAGAGCCGTTGACCTCGTGCTCGGAAGGCTATGGGTATGCCGTCCGCGCGCGCAAACTATTTTTTCGAAGAGTCTTCGGAAGATTATTCCGGGGCGTCCGCGGCACGCTCGGCACTCGCGGCCTCAGCGGCACCGGGAGCGTCGTCGGCACAGGCCACTTCCTCGCCCGCGCAGAGCGCCAGGACGTCGGCGCCGAACCGGCCGAGCTTGCGCACGCCCACCCCGGAGATGCTCGCGAGCCGGCCCTCGTCCTCCGGCGCCGCCTCGGCGATGGCCAGCAGCGTCTTGTCCGTGAAGACGCAGTACGCGGGCTGGCCGAGCGCCTTGGCCCGCGCGGCGCGCCAGTCGTGCAGCCGCGCGTACAGCGCCTCGTCGAGGTCGGCGGGGCAGTCCTCGCAGCGCATGAGCTTCATCTCGCCCGCGTCCGTCAGCGTCCGGCCGCAGACCCGGCACCGGGCGGGCACCCGCCGCTTGCGGACGGGCGCGCCGGAGCGCTCCACGCCCCCTGTGCCGCCCGCGCCCGCGGCTCCCGGCCGCCGGGCCGCCGAGCCGGGCCGCAGGCCGTTCAGAAAGCGGCTGGCGCGGCGCGTGGCGCGGCCGCCGGGCGTGCGGGACAGCGACCAGGACAGGGCGAGGTGGAACCGGGCGCGGGTGACGCCGACGTACAGGAGCCGCCGCTCCTCCTCGATCTGCTCGTCGGTCTTGGCGTAGGTGATCGGCATCATGCCCTCGGTGAGGCCGACCAGGAACACGGCGTCCCACTCCAGACCCTTCGCCGTGTGCAGTGAGGTGAGCGTCACACCTTCGACGGTCGGCGCGTGCTGGGCGTTCGCGCGCTCGTCCAGTTCGGCGACGAGGTCGGCGAGGGTCGCGTCCGCCTTGGCCCGTACGAAGTCCTCGGCGAGCCGCGCCAGGGCCGAGAGGGACTCCCAGCGGTCGCGGGCCGCGCCGGCCCCCGCGGGCGGCTCAGGCGTCCAGTTCTTGGTGCTGAGCACCGCCCGCACCTGGGAGGGCAGCTCCACGATGTCGTCGAGCAGGGCGTCGTTGCCCCCGAAGCGGGCGGCTCCGCGCAGCGCCGCCACCGCCTCGCGCACCTCCGTCCGCTCGAAGAACCGCTCGGCGCCGCGGAGCTGGAAGGGCACCCCGGCGTCGGCGAGGGCCCCCTCGTAGACCGCGGACTGGGAGTTGGCGCGGTAGAGGATCGCGATCTCGCTGGCGGGCACGCCCGAGGCGATGAGGTCGCGGATGCGGCGGGCGGTGCCCTCGGCCTCGGCGGGCTCGTCCGCGTACTCCGTGTAGGCGGGTTCGGGGCCGGACTCGCGCTGTGAGATCAGTTCGAGGCGGTGCTCGGCGGCCCGGCCGCGGGCGTGGGCGAGGACGCCGTTGGCCAGGTTCACGACCTGGGGGGTGGAGCGGTAGTCCCGGATGAGCTTGACGACCGTCGCGTTCGGGTGCCGGTGGCGGAAGTTCAGCAGGTGGTCGGGGGTGGCGCCGGTGAAGGAGTAGATGGTCTGGCTGGCGTCGCCGACGACGCACAGATTGCCCCGGTCGCCGACCCACAGGTCGAGGAGGCGCTGCTGGAGGGGGCTGACGTCCTGGTACTCGTCGACCACGAAGTGCTTGTACTGGCTTCGCACGGTCTCCGCGATGTCCTGCCGGTCCTGGATCACGCCGACGGTGAGCAGCAGCACGTCCTCGAAGTCGATCACGCCGCGGTCGCGCTTGAGCTGCTCGTACGTGGCGTAGATCCGGCTGATCTCGGCCGGGTCGCGGGGGGCCTCGCGACCGGCCTTGGCGGCGGCGGCCGGATAGTCCTCGGGCACGGTCTGGGTGACCTTGGACCATTCGATCTCACCCGTGACATCGCGCAGTTCATTGCGGTCGAGGCGGACGCGGCAGCGCGCGGCGGCCTCCGCGACCAGCTGGACCTTGCGCTCGATCAGCCGGGGCACGTCGCCGCCGACGGCCTTGGGCCAGAAGTACTGGAGCTGGCGGAGAGCCGCCGAGTGGAACGTACGGGCCTGGACGCCGCCCGCGCCGAGCTGGCGCAGCCGCCCGCGCATCTCGCCCGCGGCGCGGGCGGTGAAGGTGACGGCGAGCACGCTCGCGGGCTGGAACTCCCCGGACCGGACGCCGTACGCGATGCGGTGGGTGATCGCGCGCGTCTTGCCCGTGCCGGCCCCGGCCAGCACGCACACCGGACCGCGCAGGGCCGTGGCCACCTCGCGCTGCTCGGGGTCGAGTCCGTCGAGCACCGCGTCGGCGGAGTCGGGGACCTGAGGGAAGAGGGTGGAACGCGTTGCTGCTGTCACCCCGCCATGCTGCCAGGTCCGCTGAGACGACCGTGACGGTTGTCCACAGCCGCCCGACTCCGGTCGTACTAATGCCGGCCCGTCCCGGATCGGGGCTGGGGCCGGGGCCGGGGCCGGGGCCGGGGCCGGGGCCGGGGCCGGGGCCGGGGCCGGGGCCGGGAATGGTCGGCGTCGGTCGCGCGTTCTACCACCGCAATCACGCCAGCACGAAGGAGCGCGAGGACTGATGTCGGGCACTGTGACGATGTACAGCACCACCTGGTGCGGCTACTGCCGCCGGCTGAAGGGCCAGATGGACCGCGAGGGAATCGCGTACACCGAGGTCAACATCGAGCACGACGCCGACTCCGCGGCTTTCGTGGAGAAGGCGAACGGCGGCAACCAGACCGTGCCGACGCTGCTCGTGGTGGCGGACTCCGGCACCGAGTCGGTCATGACCAACCCCAGCCTGGCCCAGGTCAAGCAGGCTCTCGCCGCCTGAGCGTCCGACATGTGAGGGCCCGGATCCGCGCGGATCCGGGCCCTCGCGTGTGTCTGCGGGGCGGCTCAGGACTGCGGCAGCGGCTTCCCGTACCAGAGCTCGATGAGCCGGGCCGCGATCGAGATGCCCGTGGGCGGCAGGACCTCCCCGGAGTCGAACGCCGCCCGCAGGTCGTCCCGCGAGAACCAGCGGGCCTCGTGGATCTCCTCGCCGTCCACCTGGATGTCCGAGGACGTGGCCCGCGCCATGAACCCGAGCATCAGGCTGGACGGGAAGGGCCAGGGCTGGCTGGCGATGTACTCGACGTCGCCCACCACCACGCCGGCCTCCTCGGCGACCTCGCGCCGCACGGCCTGCTCGATCGACTCCCCCGGCTCGACGAACCCCGCGAGGGTCGAGAAGCGCCCCTCCGGCCAGTGCATCTGGCGGCCGAGCAGCGCCCGGTCCTCCTCGTCCGTCACCAGCATGATCACGGCGGGGTCGGTGCGCGGGTAGTGCTCGGCGCCGCACGCCGGGCAGCGCCGGATGTGCCCGGCGGCGGCCACGACGGTGCGCTCGCCGCAGCGCGAGCAGAAGCGGTGCAGCCGCTGCCAGTTCTCCAGCGCCACCGCGTGCACCAGGAGCCCCGCGTCCCGCGGCGACAGCAGCAGCCCCGCCTCGCGCAGGCCCGCCGGGCGCGCGGACTGGTCCATGCGGCCGGGCAGCGCGTCCTTCTGGAGCGCGAAGTAGCGCACGCCGTCCTCGTCCTCGCCGAGGAAGTAGCGGTGCGTCTCGGTGACGGGGGCCTCGAAGGCCGGGGTCATGACGAGTTCGGTGCGGCCGTCGGGGGTGTCGTCGACCAGGGCCTGGCCGCCGGAGACCACGAAGACCCGCGTCGTGGGGTGGCTCCAGGCCGCGGCCAGCCACGCCTCGTCGAGCCGGTGGTGCGCGGCGCGGTCGATGCCGCTCGCCATGCTGAGCGTGATGGGCCGGCTGTCGGTGCGATCGGTGGTGGTCACGGCTGCTTCCAACTCCCCCTGCGAACGGGTGGTTTACGACTGGGCGTGCGCTGAAGCGGGTGCTTGCGCTTCAGCTCTCGGTGGGCCAGCTCTCGGCGAGGTCGCCCCAGAGGTACGCGGCCGTCTCGACGCCCTTCATGAGGAGGTCCAGTTCGACCTTCTCGTTCGGCGCGTGCCAGCCGTCCGACGGCACGGAGATGCCGAGGAAGAGCACCGGGACGCCAAGCACGTCCTGGAGGTCGGCGGCCGGGCCCGAGCCGCCCTCGCGCGTGAAGCGGATCCGCTGCCCGAAGGCCCGCCCCATGGCCCGTACGACGGACTGGAGCGCGGGGTGGTCGAGCGGCGTCAGACAAGGGCGGGTGGCGC
The DNA here is from genome assembly GCF_040654795.1 of Streptomyces sp. NPDC050617. NCBI lineage: Bacteria > Bacillati > Actinomycetota > Actinomycetes > Kitasatosporales > Streptomycetaceae > Streptomyces > Streptomyces sp. NPDC050617. The sequence continues at coordinate 177,015 of NZ_JBFAIS010000009.1, forward strand.
CCCAGAAGGTGATCTCGTGGCGGACGCCGGCCGGCAGGCGCGCGGCGATCCACTCGCGCACGCTCTGCTGGATCTTCTCCCCGTCCTGGCCGGCGACCAGCCGGAACGACAGCTTCAGCTGGGCGCTCGACGGCACGATGGTCTTGCCGCCGGGCCCCTGGTAGCCGCCGCTGATGCCGTTGACCTCGGCGGTGGGCCGCGCCCAGATCCGCTCCAGGGTGGTGTGCCCGGCCTCGCCGACGGTGGCGTGGGAGTGCGCGGTGCGCAGCCACCGCGACTCGTCGAAGGGCAGCTCGGCGAAGAGTTCGCGCTCGCGGTCGGTCAGCTCCACGACGCCGTCGTAGAAGCCCGGAACGGTGACCTTGCGGTCGTCGTCGTGGAGCGCGGCGGCCAGCCGGGCGGCCTCGGTGGCGGGGTTGGGCACCGCGCCGCCGAAGGAGCCGGAGTGGATGTCCTGGTCCGGTCCGTAGAGGTCGACCTGGCAGTCGGTGAGGCCGCGCATGCCGGTGCAGACCGTCGGGGTGTCCTCCGACCACATGCCGGTGTCGGAGACGATCACGGTGTCGCAGGCGAGGCGGTCGGCGCGGTCGCGGATCAGGTCGGGGAAGTGCGGGGAGCCCGACTCCTCCTCGCCCTCGATGAGGAGCTTGAGATTGACGGCGGGCGTGGTGCGGCCGGTGGCCGCGAGGTGGGCCCGCACGCCCAGGGTGTGGAAGAACACCTGCCCCTTGTCGTCGGCGGCGCCGCGCGCGTACAGCCGGCCTTCCTTGACGACGGGCTCGAAGGGGTCGGTGTGCCAGCCGTCCTCGCGGGCGGCGGGCTGCACGTCGTGGTGCCCGTACACGAGGACCGTGGGGGCCTCCGGGTCGCCGGAGGGCCACTCGGCGAAGACCGCGGGCGCGCCGGCCGTCTCCCAGATCTCGGCGGTCGTGAAGCCCGTCGCGGTCAGCTTCGCGGCCAGCCATTCGGCGCTGCGGCGCACGTCCCCGGCGTGGCCGGGGTCGGCCGAGACGGAGGGGATGCGCAGCCACTCGGCGAGATCGTCGAGGAAGGCGGGGCGGTGACCGTCGAGGAAGGTGCGGACGGCACTGTCCGGGGTGTTGCTCATGACATCGACCCTATCCGCCTGCGGACCGTGCCCATTACCGGGTTTCCTCGCCGCCGGACGGGCCCAGGAGGAGCCGTTCGAGGGCCGGGCGGTCCGGCAGCCCGGCGGGCCGGACGACCTCGCCGCTGCGTACGTACAGGAAGGCCGCGGATACGGACGACAGCGGCAGTCCGTGCCGCTCGGCCCAGGCGAGCCGGTAGATCGCGAGCTGGAGGGGGTCCCCGTCGCGGCCGTGGCCGGTCTTCCAGTCGACGATCTCGTAGGTGTCGCCGCCGGGGCCGCTCTCGCGGTACACGGCGTCGATCCGGCCGCGGATCACCCGGCCCGCGAGGGTCAGCTGGACCGGCACCTCGGCCTGCCAGGGGGTGAGGCGGGCGTACGGGGTGCGCTCGAAGGCTTCCTTGAGGGCGGTCAGGTCGCGTTCGTCGGCGATCTCGGGCTCGTCGTCGGCGCCGCCGGGCAGTTCGTCCGGGCCGAGCAGCGGGAGCGGCAGGGCATCGAACCGGGACTCCACCCAGGCGTGGAACCGCGTGCCGCGCCGGGCCGCCGGCTGCGGCGGGCGCGGCATGGGGCGGGCCAGTTCGCGCGCGAAGCCCTCGGGGTCGGCGGCGAGCCGCAGCAGCTGCGAGGCGCTCAGCGCGGTCGGCAGGGGGACGTCCCGGACAGCCGCGCGGGTGCGCCGCAGCTCCCCGGCGAGCGCGTCGAGGTCCCGGTCCCAGGAGTCCGCGAGGCGCTGCTCCTCGGGCGGCAGGGCGGCATCGGCGGCGTCAGGGGGGAGCACCGGCCGGGCGTCCGTCTCCCCGGCCGCCTCGCCGACGGGGGCGGGGTGCTCGCGCGCGGGTGACGCGTCCCGGCCGGTCGCGGAGTGCGCCGCTACAACGCTTTCCGCGGGGCGGGTACGGGCGGCGTGACCGGGGCCGGTACGAGCGCCCGTACCGGCTTCAGGGCCGTGGCGGGGCCCCGGCAGGGAGGAGGCCGCGGGAGCCGCGGAGGACGCCGTCTCCGGTGCCTCGGGCGGGTGTCCTCCGGGCCGCTCGGCCGTCGGCCAGTCGTCCCAGAGGCCGACGCCCTCGTCGGCGGGGCGCGGAACGTACGGATCGTCGTCCGGCGGCTCGTGCAGCGGCTCGTCGCCGGGGAACGGCTCGTCGTCAGGAAGCGGCTCGTACGCAGGGTCGTACAGGGGCTCGTCGTCCGGGGGCGGCGGAGTGGCCTCCTGGTCGGCGTCCGGGGACGCGGTGTGCGGATACGGGCCGTCCCCGCGCTCGTGCGCGGTCTGCCCGCCAGGGGACCCCGCCATGCGGTCCAGGTGGGCCATGACGGCGTCGGCGGCGGCGCGGCGGCGGGCGAGGGCCTCCGGGTCCAGGGGCAGCGGCCACGCGCGGTCCGCCTCCGCCGCGGCGAGCACGGGGTTCTCGGCGTCCTTCTCCGGGGCGTCGGCCCACGCCTCGATCTCGCCGTAACCCGCCTCGCAGTGCTCGCGCAGGGCCTCCAGGAAGGCGGAGGGGCCCCGCGGCTTCTTCTGGGAGGGGCCCCACCAGTGGCCGGAGCCGAGCAGCAGGGAGCGGGGGCGGGTGAAGGTGACGTAGCCGAGGCGGAGTTCCTCGGTCTCCTGGTGGGCCTTCATGGCCGCCTTGAAGGCGGCCATCCCCTTGGCGTCCCACGCCCCGATGTCCGGCAGCGTGCCCGCGTCGCCGCGCAGCGCGTGCGGCAGCACCTTGGCCTGGGCCGTCCAGGACTCGCGGGACTGCTCGCTGGGGAACTGCTTGCCGACCAGCCCGGGGACGGCGACGACGTCCCACTCAAGTCCCTTGGACTTGTGGGCGGTGAGCACCTTGACGGTGTCCTCCCCTCCGGGGAGGGAGCTGTCGAGGCCCTTCTCGTACTGCTCGGCGGTGCGCAGGAAGCCCAGGAAGGCCGACAGCGTGATCTCGCCGCCCAGGGCGGCGAAGCTCGCCGCGATGTCGAGGAAGCTCGACAGGGTCTCGCGGCGGCGGGCGGCCAGCGCGTGCGGGGAGGCGGAGAGCTCGACCTCCAGGCCGGTGGCGGCCAGCACCCGGTGCAGGACGTCCATGAGCGGGTCGGCCAGCGAGCGGCGCAGGTCGCGCAGTTCGGCGGCGAGCCGGGCGAAGCGCACCCTGGCCTCGGCGGAGAACGGAAGCCCGTCGTCCGGGGCGGACGCGTCGGCCGCCAGGAACGTGTCGAGGGCGTCGGCCAGGGAGACCGTCTCGGCCGGGTCGACGCCCTCGACGGCCTCGGCCAGCCGGCGGTCCGGGTCGCTCTCCCCGCCGCCGTAGGGCACGAGCGTACGGGCGCGGCGGCCCAGCAGCGCCAGGTCGCGGGGGCCGATGCGCCAGCGCGGCCCGGTCAGCAGCCGGACGAGCGCGGCGTTGGCCGTCGGGTCCTGGAGGACCTCGCAGACGGCGACGAGGTCGGCGATCTCCGGGAGGTGGAGCAGCCCGGAGAGGCCGACGACCTCGACCGGGATGTCCCGCTCGACCAGTTCGCCCTGGACGCGCGCGAAGTCGCCGGCCGTGCGGCACAGCACGGCGATGCCGCCGGGCCGGGCGCCGGTGCGCACCAGGTGGGCGATGGAGTCGGCGAGCCAGGTCAGCTCCTCGGCGTGGGTGGGCAGCAGCGCGCACCGTACGAGGCCGTCGCGCTCGGCTCCGGGGGCGGGGCGCAGCGCCTCCACGCCCTCGTGGCGGGCGCGCAGCGGGGCGGCGAGGCGGTTGGCGAGGTCGAGGAGGCGGCCGCCGCTGCGGCGGTTCTCGCTGAGCGCGAAGCGCCGCGCGGGGCTGCCGTCCGCGTACGGGAAGTGGGCCGGGAAGTCGTCGAGGTTGGCCACGGAGGCGCCGCGCCATCCGTAGATGGCCTGGCAGGGGTCGCCGACCGCGGTGACGGCGTGGCCCGTGCCGCCCCCGAACAGGCCGGAGAGCAGCAGCCGCTGGGCCACGGAGGTGTCCTGGTACTCGTCGAGGAGGACGACCGCGAACTGCTCGCGGAGGAGGCGGCCGACCTCGGGCCGCTCCTGCGCGAGCCGCGCGGACAGGGCGATCTGGTCGCCGAAGTCGATGAGGTCGCGGTCGCGCTTCTCCTTGCGGTACCCGCCGATCAGGTCGAGGAGTTCGAGGCGGGCGCGGGCGGCGTCGGGGGCCTTGCGCAGATCCGGGTTGCTGAGCTTGGCGCCTTCGAGGGTGCGCAGCAGCGCGGTGTCGTGCGCGCGCAGCCGCTCGGGGTCCACCAGGTGCTCGGAGAGCTCGCCGTCGAGGGCGAGGAGGTCGGCGACGAGGTCGCTGAAGGAGCGGGTGAGCGCCGGGTAGGGGCCGGGCGAGGTGCGCAGGACGCGGGCGGCGAGCTGGAAGCGGGTGGCGTCGGCGAGCAGCCGGGCGGTGGGCTCCAGGCCGATGCGCAGGCCGTGTTCCTTGAGGAGCCGGCCGGCGAACGCGTGGTACGTGGAGATCTGCGGATCGCCGGGCGCCTCGTCGGGGTCGGCGGGCTCCGGGTCGGTGACGCCGGCTTCGACGAGGGCCTTGCGGACCCGCTCGGACAGTTCGCCGGCCGCCTTGTTGGTGAAGGTGAGGCCCAGCACCTGCTCGGGGGCGACCTGGCCGGTGCCGACCAGCCAGACGACGCGCGCGGCCATCACCGTGGTCTTGCCGGACCCGGCTCCGGCCACGATGACCTGCGGGGCGGGCGGCGCGGTGATGCAGGCCGTCTGCTCCGGGGTGAACGGGATGCCGAGGAGCTCCTTGAGCTGCTCGGGATCGGTGATGCGTGCTGCCACTCCAGTGAGGCTAACGGGCCCCTCTGACAATCACCCGCGGCCCCGTCCGCCTCCGGCAGCGCCCCGGCCGCCCGGCCGTGCCGTACGTCACTCGACGATGTGCTGCCCCTCCGGGCGGGCGGTGCAGGAGCCGCGGAAGGAGCAGCGGGCGCAGTGCTGGCCGGGACGGGGGGCGAAGCGCTCGTCGAGTACGCGGCCCGCGGCGGTGGCCAGCAGGTCGCTCACCCACTCCCCTTCGGGGGGCTCCTGGGCCTGCACCTTGGGCAGCGCGTCGCCGCCGTCCTTCTTCGCCGCGCCCTGGCGCAGCTGCACCAGCTCCGCGCCGCCGTCCTCGGGGCGCACCCCGCCGAACAGGTCGTCGACCGCGCCTTCGCGCACCGCCAGCTGGTAGGCGGCGAGCTGCGGGTGGCGGGCTACGTCGTTCGCGGTGACGGCGGCCTTGCCGGTCTTGAAGTCGACCACGTAGGCGCGCCCGTGGGCGTCCGCTTCCACGCGGTCCATGGAGCCGCGGATGCGCACCATATAGGCGTCGGTTTTGAGGGTGACGTCGAAATCGTGCTCCGTGGCGACGGTCGAGCGGCCGCGCTCCATGACGTGCCAGCGCAGGAAGCGGTCCAGGGCGGCGCGCGCGTTCTCCTTCTCCTGGCGCGATTTCCAGGGGGCCTCGAAGGCGAGCGCGTCCCAGACCGAGTCGAGGCGCTCCATGAGGACCGCGAGATCGGCGGGGGTGCGCCCGGAGGCCACCTCGTCGGCCAGTACGTGCACGACGTTGCCGAACCCCTGCGCGGCGGTGGCCGGTGCGTCGGCCTTCACCTCGCGGCCGAGGAACCACTGGAGGGAGCAGGTGTTGACGAGCTGGTCCAGGGCGGACCCGGAGAGCGCGACGGGGCGGTCGCGGTCGCGCAGCGGCACCGCGCTGTGCGTCGGTTCGTTCAGGCCCCACCAGCGGTACGGGTGGGCCGCCGGTACGAGCGGCTGCCCCTCGTCGTCGTGCAACGCCGCGAGCCGGGCGAGCCGCTGGGCGGCGGTGGCCCGCAGCGCGTCCGAGGCTCCGGGGTCGACGGTGGTGGCCCGCAGCTCGGCGACGAGCGCGGCGACGGCGAGGGGGCGGCGCGGGCGCTGCGTGACGTCCACGGGCTCGGTTCCGAGCTCGTTGAGGAAGCGGGAGGGCTGGTCGCCGTCGTCCGCCGCGGCCTTGACCGCGGTGACGACGAGGCGCTCGCGCGCGCGCGTGGCCGCCACGTAGAACAGCCGGCGCTCCTCGGCGAGGAGTGCGCCCGGCGGCAGGGGCTCGGCGAGCCCGTCGCGGCCGATCCGGTCGGCCTCCAGCAGGGAGCCGCGCCGCCGCGGGTCGGGCCAGAGCCCCTCCTGTACGCCCGCGACGACGACCAGCCGCCATTGCAGGCCCTTGGAGCGGTGCGCGGTCATCAGCCGTACGGCCTCCGGGCGCACGGACCGGCCGGCGAGGGTGTCCGCGGCGATGTCCTGCGCGTCCAGCTCGTCGAGGAAGTTGAGCGCGCCCCGGCCGCCGGTGCGCTCCTCGGCGCGCGCGGCGGTCTCGAAGAGCGCGCACACCGCGTCCAGGTCGCGATCGGCGTTCCGCCCGCCGGGGCCGCCCCTGCGGGCCGCCCGCTCCAGACGGTCCGGCCAGGACGTGCCGGACCACAGCTCCCAGAGCGCCTGTTCGGCGGTGCCGCCACCGGCGAGCAGCTCGCGGGTCTTGCGCAGCAGCTCGCCGAGAATCCGCGCGCCCCGCGCGTACGCCGGGTCGTGCGCCACGAGGCGCTCCGGCTCGGCGAGCGCCTCGGCTATCAGCACGTCCGAAGGCCGCGGTACGCCCTCGCCCGCCGCCCGCTCCTCCTCGCGCAGCGCGCGCCCCAGCCGCCGCAGATCGGCGGCGTCCATGCCGCCGAGGGGCGAGCCGAGGAGGGTGAGCGCCGTCTCGACGTCCAAGGGGGCGGGGGCCGGGGCGTCCGCCTCCGGGGCGGCCTCGTCGGCCGGAACAGCTCCCGCGGAGAGCGCATCCCCCGGCCCGTACGCGCCTTCCGACCCTTCCGGCCCGTCCAGCCCTTCCGTCCCCTCCCGCTCCCCCAGCGCGGCCTCCGCCGCCGCCCGCAGGGCCGTGAGCAGCGGGCCGACCGCCGGCTCGTGGCGCAGGGGTATGTCGTCGCCGTCGACCTCGACCGGGACGCCCGCCGAGGTGAGGGCGCGGCGCACGCCGGGGAGGGAGCGGGCTCCGGCGCGCACGAGGACGGCCATGTCGGTCCAGGGGATGCCGTCCTCCAGATGCGCCCTGCGGAGGATGTCGGCGATGTTGTCGAGTTCGGCGCCGGGGGTCGGGAAGGTGAGGGCGTCGACCCGGCCCCCTGGTCGTACGGCCGTGAGGTCGCGGTGGGCGCGTACGGCGGCGGCCGGGAGGCGGGTGAGGGGCATACGGCGGGTGATGAGCCGGGTGGCGGCCAGCAGGTCCGCGCCGGAGCGGCGGGAGGTGGTGAGGACCTCGACGGGCGCCGGGGAGCCGTCCGTTCGCGGAAAGGCGTCGGGGAAGTCGAGGATGCCGTTGACGTCGCCGCCGCGGAAGGCGTAGATCGACTGGTCCGGGTCGCCGAAGGCGACGAGGGTCCGGCCGTCGCCCGCCAGGGCGCGCAGCAGCCGCAGCTGGGCCGCGTCCGTGTCCTGGTACTCGTCCACATAGACCGCGTCGTAGCGGGCGGCCAGCTCCGCGGCCGTCTCGGGCCGCTCGGCCAGCAGCACCGCCCGGTGGACGAGTTCCGCGTAGTCGAGGACGCCGCGCGCGTCCAGCACGTCCAGGTACTCCGCCAGGAAGGCCGCCGCCGCGCCCCAGTCCGGGCGGCCCGTACGGCGCGCGAAGTCGCCGAGCGCGCCGGGGCCCAGCCCCAGCTCGCGGCTGCGCGCGAGGACGGCGCGCACCTCGTCGGCGAACCCGCGCGTGGTCAGGCACGCGCGCAGCTCGTCGGGCCAGCGCACGCCCCCGCGCCCCGCGCGCTCCAGCTCGGCCTGCCCGGCGAGCAGCTCTCGCACGGCGACGTCCTGTTCGGGGCCGGACAGCAGCCGCAGCGGGTCGGCGAAGAGGTCGGCGTCCTGGTGGGCGCGGACCAGGGCGTAGCAGTACGAGTGGAAGGTCGTGGCCTGCGGGCCCGTCGCGCCGGGGCCGAGCCGGGCCGCCATCCGGTCGCGCAGTTCGACGGCCGCCTTGCGGCTGAAGGTGAGGACGAGGACGCGCTCCGGTTCGCCGCCCCGCCGTACGCGCTCGGCGACGGCCTCGACGAGGGTGGTGGTCTTGCCGGTGCCGGGCCCGGCGAGGACGAGCAGCGGGCCGCCGGGGTGGTCAACCACCGCGCGCTGCCGTGCGTCCAGCTCAGGAGGGGCCACGGGTCCCGGCCGGGCGCGCACCAGGCGGTAGCCGCCCGATGGCGGTCGCACCTGCGGGTGCGACGAGCGGGACGAGAAGGAGGAGCTCACGTGGATCGCCGGTCCTGGTGGGTGTGCTGGGTGCCTTGCGGCCGTACGTGCCGGGTGGTGGCCGGGGGGTGAGGGCAGTTCCCGACGCTACGCCAGTGGGCGCGTGGGGCGCAGGGCGTCCCCGGAGCCGCCGGTCCGGTGCGGCCGCCTCACCCGTTCGGCTCAGCGGGCGGCAACGGGATCGGGCCCGTACTCCGTACGGGCTCCGATGCGCGTTCGCGCCCTCCGGGTGGCGGAAGCTGTCATACGTGAGGAGTACCTTCGCCGCCGCCTCGGCCGCCGCCCGCCTCGGGAGCCCCAGGCCGGCCACCGCCCGCTTCGGTTGCACGATCCCGGCCGCCGCCCGCCTCGGGGCCCCGGCCGCCGTACGGGCCATCGCCGTCCCGCCCGTCGCCTGTAGCGCCGCCCCGGCCGCCGTCCGTACCGCCGTCGTCGGCGACGCCCCCGTCCCAGCGGGCACGCCTCATGTCGATCCGCGGCACGTGCCCCTCGGCCGAGCGCGGCGCGGTGCGCAGCGGGGTGGCCTCGTCGCGGTAGTGGCCCAGCGCCCGCAGCTCGCTGCCGGGCAGCATGGCGCCGTCCGCGCGGACCACGCGCCACCACGGCACGGCGCCCCCGTAGAGCGCCATCACGCGTCCCACCTGGCGGGGGCCGCCCTCGCCGAGCCATTCGGCGACGTCCCCATAGGTCATCACGCGGCCGGCCGGGATCTCCTCGGCGACCGCCAGCACCCGCTCCGCGTACTCGGGGAGTTCGTCGGCCGCCCGTACGTACTCGCTCATCCGACCCATCCTGCCGCACCCCACCGACAGCCGCCCAGCTCGCCCGCGGATGCGATCACTGTGGGTGTCCCGATGCACGACGGAGCGTACGATCTCGGTTCCGCGCCCCCGAAATGCACCCTGATGCCCCCCTGTACGGCGTGGCCATGCCACCATCTTCCGGGCGGTGACTGGTGATACGAGATCAAGAAGAAACGGACGAGCAGCAGGGCGCGCAGCCTCCCGAGGGGGAGCGCGCCCGCGAAGTGCTGCCCTGCTCCGACGGGTCGCACGCCTCCGACGAGCACCGCTGCGAGGGTGAGGAGGCCCATATCGACCGGGTCTCCGGTGACGAGCCGCTGCTGCCCGCCCGGGTGCACCGCCCCTCCGACCTGGTCCGGCTCTTCCTCGGCATCCTCGGTCTGGCGCTGGTGCTCGCGCTCGCCGCGTTCGCCCACAGCACCACCGCCGGCCTGGAAAAGGACATCGGCGACTCCACCGGCAAGGCGCCGCAGCTGCTGGCCGACTTCGCGGGGCTGACGGCCAATATCGCCGTCTTCATCGTCCCCGTGGCGTTCGCCATGGAGCGGCTCATCAAGCGCGACGGGCTGCGGATCGCCGACGGCGTGCTCGCCGCCGTCCTCGCGCACGGCGTCTCACTGGCCACCGATCTCTGGGTGGCCCGCGCCGCCCCCGAGACGATCAGCGACGCGCTCACGCGCGCCGCGCCGAGCGGCGGCGTCACCGACCCCGTGCACGGCTATCTCGCCCCCGTGATCGCCTATATGACGGCCGTCGGCATGTCGCGCCGGCCGCGCTGGCGCGTCGCGATGTGGGCCGTGCTGCTGCTGGACGCCTTCGCGGTGCTGGTCGGCGGCTACACCACGCCGTTCTCGATCGCCGTCACCGTGCTGATCGGCTGGACCGTCGCCTACGGGACGCTGTACGCCGTCGGCTCCCCGAACGTACGGCCCACCGGCCAGAACCTCCTCGCCGGGCTGCGCCGCGTCGGCTTCAAGCCGGTGACCGCGCTGCGCTCGGAGGACGTCCCGGACGGCGACCACGCGAGCCACCACGACCGCGGCCGCCGCTACATCGTCACCCTGGAGGACGGCCCGCCGCTCGACGTGACCGTCGTCGACCGCGAGCAGCAGGCGCAGGGCTTCTTCTACCGCGTCTGGCAGCGGCTCGCGCTGCGCGGCTTCACCCAGCGCCGCAGCCTCCAGTCGCTGCGTCAGGCGCTGGAGCAGGAGGCGCTGCTCGCGTACGCGGCCATCGCCGCCGGCGCCAACGCGCCCAAGCTGATCGCGACCTCCGAGCTCGGCCCGGACGCGGTCATGCTCGTGTACGAGCACATCGGCGGCCACACCCTCGACTCGCTGCCGGACGAGGAGATCACCGACGAGCTGCTGGCGGGCGCCTGGAAGCAGCTGAAGTTCCTCCAGTCGCGGCGCATCGCGCACCGGCGGCTGGACGGCGATGCCCTCCTGGTGGATCGTTCCGGCAATGTCGTGCTCACCGATCTGAGCGGCGGCGAGATCGCCGCGGGCGATCTGGTGCTGCGCATGGACATCGCGCAGCTGCTGACCACGCTGGGCCTGCGGGTCGGGGCCGAGCGGTCGGTGGCCGCCGCCGTCGACGTGCTCGGCCCGGACGCCATCGCCGACAGCCTGCCGCTGCTCCAGCCGCTGGCGCTGACCCGCATCAGCCGCGCCACACTGCGCCAGCTGGCGCGGGAGCGCTCGCAGCGCGAGCGGGAGGCGGTGCTGGAGGCAGCGCAGGCCCGTAAGGCGGCCAAGGCCGCGCAGGCGGCGGAGGAGGCGCGGGCGGCCGAGGCCGAGGAAGCGGCCGGGCCGGTCGAAGAGGGCGGGGCCGGTGAGGGCGCCGGGGCCGCCGACGGGCAGCGCTCCGGGGCCACCGCCGGGGCGGCCAGGGCCGTCAGCATGGCCAAGGCCAGGACCGGCGGCGCGGCCGACGGCGGCAGCGACCGCAAGGCGGCCAGGGCCGAGCGGCAGGCGGAGAAGCGTGCGCTCGACGAGGTCGCCGAGGACGCCCGCGAGGAGGACCTGCTCTCGCGGATCCGCCAGCAGGTGCTGCTGATCCGCCCGCAGGCGGCCATAGAGCCGGTACGGCTGGAGCGGATCAAGCCGCGCACGCTGTTCACCTTCATGGCGGGCACGCTGGCCGCGTACTTCCTGCTCTCGCAGCTCACCAACACCCCGATCGGCGACATCGTCAGCAACGCCAACTGGGTGTGGGTGGCGGTCGCCGTGTTCTTCTCCGCGCTGACGCAGGTCGCCGCCGCGATGAGCCTGCTGGGGTTCGTACCGGAGAAGGTCTCCTTCCGCCGTACGGTCGTGGCGCAGGTCGCGAGCTCGTTCGTGAAGCTGGTCGCGCCCGCCGCGGTCGGCGGCGTCGCCCTCAATACGCGCTTCCTCCAGCGCGCCGGGGTGCGGCCGGGGCTGGCGGTGGCGAGCGTCGGGGCGTCGCAGCTGTTCGGCATGGTCTGCCACATCCTGCTGCTGCTCTCCTTCGGGTATGTGACCGGCACGGAGCGCGCCTCGTCCCTGTCGCCGTCCCGGACCGTGATCGGCGGGCTGCTCACGGCGGCGGTCCTCGTGCTCGTCGTCACCGCCGTGCCGTTCCTGCGGAAGTTCGTCGTGACGCGGGTGCGGTCGCTGTTCGCGGGCGTGGTCCCGCGCATGCTGGACGTGCTCCAGCGGCCGCAGAAGCTGGCGTCGGGCATCGGCGGGATGCTGCTGCTGACGGCGGCCAACGTGATGTGCCTGGACGCCGCGACGCGCGCCTTCGGCGGGGACCTGAGCTATGCCAGTACGGCGGTGGTCTTCCTCACCGCCAACGCGATCGGCTCCGCCGCGCCGACGCCGGGGGGTGTGGGCGCGGTCGAGATCGCGCTGACGTCGGCGCTGACGCTGGCGGGGATGCCGGCGGATGCCGCGCTGTCGGCGGTGCTGGTGTTCCGGCTGATGGTGTTCTGGCTGCCGGTGATTCCGGGGTGGATCTCGTTCACGTATCTCACACGCAAGGGAGCCATTTAGCCGGCGCGGCCGGGGTGTTCTCGATCGCGGGACGGGCTGGTGCGGGTGACCGCGCCGGCCCGTTTTCGTATGCCCGCGATCGCCGGCGGGGCTTGATGGAGCGCTGCTGCCCGCAGCGGGCGGGCACACGCACCCCTACCCCGCATTTGCCAGTGTCTTTATCCGATTTACCTTGCATCTGCGGGATGAATAGCCATACGGTGCCGCACATGCGGTCCTACACAATCGGCCAGGCGGCACGCCTCCTCGGCGTCAGTCCCGATACCGTCCGGCGCTGGGCCGACGCCGAGCGGATTCCGACGCGGCGGGATGAGTTCGGCAAGCGCCTCATCGAGGGCACCGACCTGGCGGCCTTCTCCGTGGCGCTCGCGGCGGACGCGAACAGTTCCGACAGCGAGGACTCCGGGTACACCAGCGTCCGCAACGCCTTCCCCGGCATCATCACCGCCGTCAAGCTCGGCGACGTCGCCGCCCAGGTGGAGATCCAGGCCGGGCCGCACCGGCTCGTCTCCCTCCTCACCCGCGAGGCGGTCGAGGAGCTGGGGCTGGCCGTCGGCATGGAGGCCGTGGCCCGTGTGAAGTCCACCAATGTCCATATCGACCGCGCCTGATCACCCGGCTTCTGGAGTTTCGATGTCCCGCACCTCCCCCGCGTCCCGTATGCCCCGCGCCGCCCGCCCCCTCGTACGCCGCGCGGCGCTCCCCGCCCTGGCCGCCGCCCTGCTCGTACCGCTCGTCGCGGCCTGCGGCAGCGACGACAAGAAGGACTCCGGGGCCTCGGGCGACGGCAAGAAGAACACCACGCTCACCGTTCTCGCCGCGGCCTCCCTCACCGACGTCTTCAAGCAGGCGGGCGCCGCGTACGAGAAGGAGCATCCGGGCGTCAAGGTGAAGTTCTCCTACGCCGGGTCGCAGGAACTGGCCTCGCAGGTGCGGCAGGGGGTGCCCGCCGACGCGCTCGTCACCGCCGACACCAAGACCATGGACGGGCTCAAGTCCGACACGGAGACCCCCTCCGTCATCGCCAAGAACCGGCTGACCATCGTCACCGGCAAGGGCAACCCGAAGAAGGTCAAGGGCCTCTCCGACCTCGCCAAGAGCGACCTCAAGGTCGTGCTCGCCGCACCCCAGGTGCCCGTCGGCCGCTACAGCAAGAAGGTCCTCGACAAGCAGCACATCGCCGTGAAGCCGGCCTCCCAGGAGCCCAACGTCCGCGCCGTCCTCACCAAGGTCGAGCTGGGCGAGGCCGACGCGGGGATCGTGTACGCCACCGACGCCGCCGTGGCGGGCAAGAAGGTCGCCACCGTCGACGTGCCCGACGACCAGAACGCCATCGCCTCCTACCCGGCGGCGGTCCTCAAGGGCTCCAAGCACAGCTCCGACGCCGCCTCCTTCGTGAAGTGGCTGAACACCGACGAGTCGCAGAAGCTGCTGCGGGCGGCGGGGTTCCAGAAGCCGTGACCGCGAACGCCACGCGCGCCCCCGGCCGCACACGCGCGGTCCGGGGGCGTACGCCTTTCACCCTCTCCGTCCCCGCCGTGCTCGCGGTGGTCTTCCTGCTGCTCCCCCTCGCGGGGGTGCTGGCCCGTACGCCCTGGTCCACGCTGACCACCCGGCTCTCCTCGCACGAGGTCAGCCAGGCGCTCGGCCTCTCGCTGCTCGTCTCCGCCTGGGCGCTGCTGCTCGCGCTCGTCCTCGGCATCCCGCTGGCCTGGCTGCTGGCCCGCGTGGAGTTCCCCGGCAAGGCCCTGGTGCGCTGCCTGGTGATGCTGCCGATGGTGCTGCCGCCGACGGTCGCCGGCGTCGCGCTCCTCCAGGGGTACGGGCGGCGCGGGCTGCTGGGCCCGGCGCTGGACTCGTGGTTCGGCATCTCGCTGCCGTTCTCCACCACGGGCGCGGTGATCGCCTCCGCGTTCGTCTCCATGCCGTTCCTGGTCATCAGCCTCGAAGGGTCCCTCGCCGGACTGCACCCCCGGTACGAGGAGACGGCGACGTCCCTGGGCGCCGCCCCGCTGCGGGTGTTCCGCACCATCACGCTGCCGATGATCGCGCCGGGGCTCATCGCGGGGGCCGCGCTGTGCTGGGCGCGGGCGCTCGGCGAGTTCGGCGCGACGATCACCTTCGCCGGGAACCTGCCCGGTACGACGCAGACGCTCCCCCTCCAGGTCTATCTGCTGCTCCAGGACGACCCCGAGGGCGCGACGGCGGTCTCCCTCCTGCTGCTGGTCATCGCGACCGTGGTGCTCCTCGCGCTGCGCGGCCGCTGGCTGGCCGGCCGGCCGGCCGAGCCGAAGGCCGCGGCGACGCCGTCATCCGACGCATCCGGTACATCCGGTGCATCGGATGAGAAGGGCGGCAGCAGCCGCGACGATGCCGCCCCGGCCGCCCGCAAGACCGACCTGCCCAAGCCCGCCCTCGCCCCCCTGCGCACCACCGTCACCGGCGCCACCAACGCCGCGCTCGACGCGCCCGCGGGCACCACCATCGCCGTCGTCGGGCCCAACGGCGCCGGGAAGACGACGCTGCTGCGGGCGCTGCTCGGCCTCACCCACCGCGCCACCGCGCGGCCCCTGGCCCTCGGCGACGCGGAGGTCTCCGCCGAGCCGCCGCACAAGCGCCGGATCGCCTGGGTGCCGCAGGACGGGGCGCTGTTCCCGCACCTGACCGCCCTGGCCAACACCGCGTACGGGCTGCGCGCCCAGGGCACGGCGAAGGCCGAGGCGTACGCGGAGGCGCAGCACTGGCTGGACGCGCTCGGCGTCGGCCACCTCGCCCTCCGCAAGCCCGGCGGCATCAGCGGCGGCCAGGCCCAGCGCGTGGCGCTGGCGCGCGCCCTCGCCGCACGCCCCCGGCTGCTCCTGCTCGACGAGCCCCTGGCGGCGCTCGACCAGTCCACGCGCGCGCGGGTGCGGCACACCCTGCGCACCCACCTCGCGGACTTCCCCGGCGTCTGCCTGATCGTCACCCACGACCCCGTGGAGGCGGTCTCCCTAGCCGACCGGATCCTCGTCCTGGAGGACGGTGCGACCCTCCAGTACGCGACGCCGACCGAACTGACCCGGCACCCCCGCTCCCCCTGGGTGGCCCGGATGCTCGGCCGCAACGCCTGGCCCGGCACGGCGAAGGGCGAAGCGCTGCGGCTGGCCGGCGGCGCGGACCTCGTCGCCGCCGACCCGCTGCCCGCCGAGCACACGCCCGGACTCGCCGTCGTCGGCCCCGAGGCCGTCTCCCTGCACACGGCCCGCCCGGAGGGCAGCCCGCGCAACGTCTGGGCCGGTACGGTCCGCGAGATCGCCGCGCAGGGCGGCCGGCTGCGGGTCCTCATCGACGGGGAGCCCGAGGTCGTCGCCGAGATCACCCCGTCGGCGGCGGCGGAGCTGGCGCTCGCGGAGGGCTCGGAGGTGTGGGTGAGCGTGAAGGCGACGGAGGTGACGTTCGTACCGCTGTAGAGCGGGCGGCCAGGAGCGTCTCTCACCCGTACGGACCGCAAGGCGCGCGCCCTGCGGCGGCCCGCCCGGAGGATGGCAGTCCGCGTACGTTCCCGTTTCGCGTACGCGCCGCCGACCTCCGGGAGAGCCGCCGTGTCGAGATCCGTACGGACCGGGGCCCTGCTCCTCGCCGCGCTGCTGACCGGCGCCGCCGGGGGATGTTCCGGCGGCGGCGGGGACAGTTCGCGGGCCGACACCAGCGCCGGCCAGAAGCTGGACTGGAAGTCCTGCCCGGCCCCCAGCGACAGCGAGGACGCCTCCACCGGCCGGGCGCCCGGCCAGTCCTGGGAGTGCGCCACGCTGCACGCCCCGCTCGATTACGGCCATCCCAAGGGCGACACGATCGGCATCGCCCTGATCCGCGCGAAGGCCACCGACCCGGACCACCGGATCGGCTCGCTCCTCTTCAACTTCGGCGGCCCCGGCGGCTCCGGCATCACCACCCTGCCCGCCTTCGCCGAGGACTACAGGAACCTCCGCACCCGCTACGACCTCGTCAGCTTCGACCCGCGCGGCGTCGGCCGCAGCGACGGCGTCAAGTGCCTCGGCGACAAGGAGCTCGACTCCTACTACGCGGCCGACTCCACCCCCGACGACGCGGGCGAGCGGCGCGCCCTCATGGACCGCGTCAAGAAGTACGCCGCCGCCTGCGAGAAGAACTCCGGCAAGGTCCTCGCGCACGTGGGGACGTCGAACGCGGCGCGCGACATGGACCTGATGCGCGAGGCGCTCGGCGACGACAAGCTGCACTACTTCGGCATCTCCTACGGGACGGAACTCGGCGGCGTCTACGCCCACTTGTTCCCGAAGAAGGTGGGGCGCGCCCTCCTCGACGGCGTCGTGGACCCGACGCACGACCCCGTGCAGGGCGCCCTGGGCCAGGCGAAGGGGTTCCAGCTCGCGCTCGGCAACTACCTGCGGGCGTGCGCCGGGAGCCACGACAACTGCCCCACCGAGCAGCAGATCCAGCGGTTGCTGGGCCGCCTCGACCGGCGGCCGGCGCCCGCGGCGGACGGCCGTACGCTCACGGAGTCGCTCGCCAGCGGCGGTATCGCCCAGTCGCTGTACTCGAAGGACTTCTGGGACTACCTCACCGAAGGCGTGGAGGACGCCGAGAACGGCGACGGCAAGATCCTGCTCGCCCTCGCCGACTCCATGAACGGCCGCGACAAGGACGGCGCGTACAGCTCACTGCAGTCCTCGCTCAACGCCGTGACCTGCGCCGACTTCAAGCAGCGCTACACGGCCGAGGACATCGCGGGCAAGGTCGGCGAGTTCCGCGCGGCGTCCCCCGTCTTCGGGGACTTCATGGCGTGGAGCCTCACCCAGTGCACCGGCTGGCCGGTGCCCGGCGAGTGGAAGACCCCCGACGTGAGCGCCGGGGGCGCGGCCCCGATGCTGGTGGTCGGCAACACCGGGGACCCCGCGACGCCGTACGCGGGCGCGCGGAAGATGGCGCGGCGGCTGGGCGAGGGCGTCGGCGTCGAACTCACCTACAAGGGCGAGGGCCACGGCGCGTACAACAGCGGCGACGCGTGTGTGAAGCGCACGGTGGACGCCTATCTGCTGGACGGCACGGTCCCGAAGAACGGCACGGTCTGCTCGTAGGGCCGATCGGGACGCCGCGCCGCCGACTCCCGCCCGCGCCGGGGCCGTTCGCACCCCGATTGTCAGTGCCCCCCGCTACGATCGCCCGCACAGCAGTCCACCGCTGAGGGATTCGGGAGGGGGCGGGGGTGCCGGACGGGGGTGCGCCGGGGGGCGCGGTGGTACGGGCCGGAGGGCGCGGGCGCGTCATGGTGGGCGCCTTGGCCGTGGTGGCGCTGCTCGCCGCGCTGTCGGCGCTGTGGCAGACCCAGTTCGGGCCGCTCGCCGGGGCCTCCCACTGCTGGGGCGCGTGGCCCGACGAGGGCGGCGCGTCGCTCTTCGACCACGGCGACCGCCGCCGCGCGTCCCAGGAGACCGCGCCCACCCCCGAGGCCCCGCGCGGCCGTTGCACCGTCACGTGGACGCGGGGCGCGGGGGCCGCCGCGCGGGAGCAGCGGGTGCAGGTGGGGTACGGCACCGGGCCGAAGGCGGCGGAGGCCCGGCGCACGTGGCTGGACGGCCTGTTCGCGCGGGGCGGCGACGCGCTTCCGGGCGCGCTGCCCGGGTTCGTCGGCGACGGGTCCGGCACGCTCGTGCTGCCCGAGCGGTGCGACGTCGACGGGCGCCCGTCCGTCGTGACGGTGGGCGGCGCGCGTCAGGGCGAGGGCCGGACGGGCGTGGCGGGCGGGGGCTTCGCGCGGACCGGGCGGCTGCTCGTGGACCTGGCCAACCACGGCATGCGGAAGGCCGGTTGCGCGCCGAGGCGACCGCTGCGGATGGCCGCCCCCACGGCCTCGCCCGCGCCCTCCGAAGCCCCCTCCCATTCCCCCTCCGGGCTGTGTTCGCTGCCCGGACTGCTCGGGCGAGCGGAGACGGCGCGCGGCGGGCTCGCCTCCATATCCGGCGGCGGCCGGGGCGATTTCCGGACCTGTGCGGTGTCCCGCCGCGGCGAGCCGGCCGCGCAGTTCGCCATGGTGGCCCGGCCGCGGCTCGTCGCGCTCTTCGACGGGCTCGCCGAGTCGCGCATACCGCTGCCGTACGGGCGCGCGTACGGGCGTATGGACGCCTCGGGCGCGCTCGTACGAGCCGACTGCGCGGGCCGCCCGGCGGTCTACGCCATGCACCGCGGGCGCGCCACCGGCACCTCGCTCGACGATCCGAGCACCGTCTTCCCGCGCTTCGTGGCGGCGGCAGCCCGCGCCGCGGGCTGCCCGCTCACCGGCACGGGCGGCTCGCGTTGACGGCTCGCGCCGACGGGCGGCCGGCGCGGGTACCGGCCACTTCGCGCAGAGGGCGGGCTCACATGCCCGCCCATATGGCATCCTCCGGTCACAGGCTCGCAAACCCGAAGACTTCGAGCCTGTCGGACAGGCAGGCGGGAGACTGACAGACCATGCGGAGCCCCACAGGGACCCGACCCCGGACCCCGTACCGGCAGCGGCGCCGCCGGGCCCGGACGCTGGCGGCCACGGCTCTCGCGGTGGCCCTCGCGGCCACAGCGTGCAGCAGCGGTGACGACAGCAAGGCCGCAGGGGACAAGAAGCCCGGCAGCCCGTCCGAGGCCGCCCCGACCGGCGGCCCGGGCCCGGGAGCGCAGAAGCTGAGCTGGCACGGCTGCTCGGCCCCCACCACCGCGCAGGGCGGCAGCGGCAAGGCCCCGGCGCCGCTCGGGGACGGCACCCGGTGGGAGTGCTCCACGCTCAAGGTGCCGCTGGACTACGCGAAGCCGTCCGGGGACACCATCGACCTCGCCCTGATCCGCGCGAAGGCCCGCGGCGGCGCCGACCGCATCGGTTCGCTCGTCTTCAACTTCGGCGGGCCCGGCGGCTCGGGGGTCGCGACGCTGCCCGGCTTCGCCCGCGACTACGAGGCCCTGCGCGCCCGCTACGACCTCGTCAGCTTCGACCCGCGCGGCGTCGGCGCGAGTTCGGGCGTCAGGTGCCTGAGCGACAAGGAGATCGACGAGTCGGACAAGGTGGACTCCACGCCCGACGACGATGACGAGCTGAAGGCGGCGCTGGCCGCCAACAAGGCGTACGTCGACGCGTGCCGGAAGAACTCCGGGAAGCTGCTCGGGCACGTGGACACCACGAGCGCGGCCCGCGACCTGGACGTCATGCGCCAGGCCCTGGGCGACGACAAGCTGCACTACTTCGGCATCTCGTACGGCACGGAACTGGGCGCCGTCTACGCCCACTTGTTCCCCAAGCGGGTCGGCCACGCGGTGCTCGACGCCGTCGTCGACCCCACCCAGGACCCGCTCCAGGGCGACCTCAACCAGGCCAAGGGGTTCCAGCGCGCGCTCGAGGACTACATGCGGGACTGCGCGGAGAACACCACCGGCTGCCCGACCGGCAACGGCGGCCCCCAGGAGGGCACCCGGCGGATCACCGCGCTGCTGAAGAAGCTCGACTCCGAGCCGCTGCCCACCCGCGACGGCCGCAAGCTGACCCAGGACCAGGCCGTCAACGGGATCGCGTCCGCGCTGTACTCCAAGGAGACCTGGCAGTACCTCACCCGCGGGCTCCAGGAGGCCACGACCCTGGGCAGCGGCAACTACCTCCAGCTGCTCTCCGACTCGCTGTCCGGGCGCGACCAGAACGGCCACTACAGCAACCTCCAGGCCGCGAACCGGGCGATCACCTGCGCCGACGCCCAGCAGCGCTATGACGGCAACGACGTGCAGGCGTGGCTGGCGAAGTTCCGCAAGGCGTCGTCGGTCTTCGGCGAGTCCTCCGCGTGGTCGCTGCTGAGCTGCGCCGGCTGGCCCGTCGAGGGCCGCTGGAAGGTCCCGGACGTACGGGCGGCGGGCGCGGCCCCGATCGTCGTCGTCGGCAACACGGGCGACCCGGCGACCCCGTACGAGGGCGCGCGGCGGATGGCCCGCGAGCTGGGCGAGGGCGTGGGCGTCGAGGTCACGTACAAGGGCGAGGGCCACGGCGCGTACAACAGCGGCAACGGCTGCATGACGCGGACGGTCAACGGCTACCTGCTCGACTCCAAGGTCCCCGAGAACGGCAAGACCTGCTCGTAGGGGCCTCGGCGGCAGCGCGGCGCACACAGCGGCGGGGCCCGCTCGCCTTCGACGGGCGGGCGGGCGGACCCCATGGGCCGTGCGTGCGGGTCGAGGCGGGTCAGTAGACCGGCTTCTCCGGCTCGATCTGGTTGACCCAGCCGATCACGCCGCCGCCCACGTGGACGGCGTCCGAAAAGCCCGCGGACTTCAGGACCGCGAGGACTTCCGCGGAGCGGACACCCGTCTTGCAATGCAAGACGATCTTCTTGTCCTGCGGGAGGTCCTGGAGGGCGGTGCCCATCAGGAACTCGTTCTTGGGGATCAGCTTGGCGCCGGGGATCGAGACGATCTCGTACTCGTTCGGCTCGCGGACGTCGATGACCTCGACGTTCTCGCCCTCGTCCAGCCACTCCTTGAGCTGCTTGGGCGTGATCGTCGAGCCGGCCGCGGCCTCCTGGGCCTCCTCGCTCACGACGCCGCAGAACGCCTCGTAGTCGATCAGCTCGGTGACGGTGGCGTTCTCGCCGCAGACCGCGCAGTCGGGGTCCTTGCGGACCTTGACCTGGCGGTAGGTCATCTCCAGCGCGTCGTAGATCATCAGTCGGCCGACCAGCGGTTCGCCGATGCCGGCGAGCAGCTTGATGGCCTCGTTGACCTGGATCGAGCCGATGGAGGCGCAGAGCACGCCCAGCACGCCGCCCTCGGCGCAGGAGGGGACCATGCCGGGGGGCGGGGGCTCCGGGTAGAGGCAGCGGTAGCAGGGGCCGTGCTCGGACCAGAAGACCGACGCCTGGCCGTCGAAGCGGTAGATCGAGCCCCAGACGTACGGCTTGTTCAGCAGCACGCAGGCGTCGTTGACGAGATAGCGGGTGGCGAAGTTGTCGGTGCCGTCCACGATCAGGTCGTACTGGGAGAAGATCTCCATGACGTTCTCCGCCTCAAGGCGCTCCTGGTGGAGAACGACGTTCACGTACGGGTTGATGCCCTTGACCGAGTCGCGGGCGGACTCGGCCTTGGGGCGGCCGATGTCGGCCTGGCTGTGGATGATCTGGCGCTGCAGGTTCGACTCGTCGACCTCGTCGAACTCCACGATGCCCAGGGTGCCGACGCCGGCCGCGGCGAGGTACATCAGGGCGGGCGAGCCGAGGCCGCCCGCGCCCACACAGAGCACCTTGGCGTTCTTCAGCCGCTTCTGCCCGTCCATCCCGACGTCCGGGATGATCAGATGGCGCGAGTACCTGCGGACCTCATCGACGGTGAGCTCGGCAGCCGGCTCGACCAGGGGTGGCAGCGACACGGGGACTCCGTTGGTCGGTGGACGGGACCGGCCCCGCTCACGCGGGGCACTTCTCCCCGTAACACTGCCACGCCCCTCCTCATTCCGAGACACCAGGTCCGATGCGCGAGACGATCTCGTCCCAGTAGCCGGGCATCGCCTCCCAGGCGCCGTCCCCGCCCGCCGCGCCCGCCGCTCCCGGGCGCGGCGAACGGTCCGTGAAGTAGACCGTTCCCGCGCCCTGCCAGCGGGCGATGCGCAGGGCCTCCTCCAGATGCGGGCGCGGCACGCCGTGCACGAGGTGGCAGAACCGCTCGGGCGGGTAGTCCGCGGTCCACTCGGCGACCTGGGACCACCGGTAGTCGGACCACGTCCCTTCGAAGGTGACCAACTGGTCACCGCTCTCCACATATCCGGGGAACGGCTGCGCCCCGTGCGCGAGGACGACGTACGAGCGGTCCAGCAGCGCGCGCAGGGTGTCCGCCGTGCGGCGCACCTCGGGCAGGCCGGAGCGCTCCGTGGGGCAGCGGTCCAGATAGAAGCCGTCGACCTTGTACCAGTCCAGGAAGCGGTGCGCGTCCGAGACGAGTTCGCCGAAGGGACGCGCGCCCGCGCGCACGTCCAGATGGCCCAGGACGCGCACCCCGGCGTCGCGCAGCCGCCCGGCGACGGCCAGGCAGTACGGGTCCGGGCGGGCGCCCGGCCCCTGGGCGACGTTGAGCACGGACCAGTCCAAGGGCGCGCCGGGGCAGAGCAGTTCGCCCCACTCCACGGGCGCGACCATCGGGTGGGCGAAGCCGGGCACGCCGATCCCCAGCCGCTTCGGGCCCTCCACCGCGGGCCGTTGCGGCGCCGCCCTGGTGGTCGCGCCCGCCCGCTGCACCCGTGCGGCGAACCCACGGGGCATCAGATACGACATGCCGCCTCCATCCAGATGTCCGCCAGGGACTCCTCCAGGGCGATCCGCGGCCGCCACCCGAGCCGGTCGCGGGCGGTGCGCACGTCCGCCTGCTGCCAGCTGCCGCAGCCGTCCGGATAGGGGTAGGCGGGCGCGTTGACCGGGTGCTCGCGGTCGCCGGGGCCGCCGCGCGGGTTCGGCACGTCCATCTCGTGCAGCGTCCCCGTGAAGCCCGCGACGCGGGCGAGGACGGCCGCCGCGTCGCGCAGCCGCACCGCGCGGCCGGTACCGATGTTGACGACGCCCTGCGCCGCCGACAGGGACGCCGCGTGCACGGCGCGGGCCACGTCCCGTACGTCCACGAAGTCCCGCTGCACCCCGAGGCCGCTGAGCTTCAGCTCGGTCTCGCCGCTCTGCATCGCGCGCCGCATCGCCTCCGCGAGCCGCCCCAGCGGCGAACCGGCCGGGGTGCCGGGACCGACGGGCGAGAACACCCGCAGCACCACGGCGTCGAGGTCCGAGCCGAGCACCAGCTCCGTGCCGCCGAGCTTGCTCACGCCGTACGGGCCGCCGGGGCGCGGCACCGCGTCCTCGGCCGTCGAGGAGCCCGGCTGCGAGGGCCCGTACTCCGCCGAGCACCCGATCTGCACCAGGCGCGCCCCGCAGCCGCTGCGGCGCAGCGACTCGCAGACCGTGGCGACGGAGACGGTGTTGTGCCGGGTCAGCTCGCGCGCGCCGCCGCGCGTCGTACCGGCGCAGTTGATCACTACGCCGGGGTGCACGGCGTCCAGGAACCTGGTCAGCGCGCCGGGGCTGCCGGTGGACAGGTCGAACCGGACGTCGGCGTCGTCGGCGCGGCCGAGCGCCGTGAGCTGGACGGCGGGATCGGCGAGCAGCCGGTCGGCCACATACCGGCCGAGGTAGCCGTTGGCGCCGAGCAACAGAGCCCTCATCGGTCACGCCCTCGCTCCCGCTCGGCCGGCCCCGAGGGTTCCGGGGCCCTCTTCGCCCCTCTGCTGGTGGGTCGAACGGTCATGTGCGTCGCTCCTCAAGGTGATGGGCACCCGGCCGGGACCACCCCGGCCGGGCGATCGAACCCGACGCCGATGCGGCCCGTGGGGCCGCGGGACGGGCCGGGGGCCGATGGCGGCGGGGCCGCTGCATGGACATGGGCGGTGACGGCGTACGGGCCGACGCCGGGCCGGGGACGGCTCCGCCGGGCTCACAACCCCCGAGCGCACAGGGCGTACGGACGTCCGCTCGCGCCGGGCGCGAAGGCCGACGCCCGCCCGGCGTACGGGCCCCCGCACCCGCCCTCCGCGCGCCCCCACGCCCGTACCCCGCGCGGGCCCCGCCCGCCGTGGTCCCGCCCGTCACCTCTGCCCCGTTCGGGGGGTGGTGTGGGCGGTGGCTCGGGTGAGGGCGGGGAGGCAGTAAGCCAGGAGGGTCAGGGCGGCGAAGGCGCAGGCGAGGGTGGGGACGGCGGTCGGGCCGTGGGCGGCGACCAGCGCCGTGACGGGGCGGGCGACCGCGTCGCAGCCGGGCAGGCGGGCGATGAGCACGGCGCACACGGCGACGCCCTCGGCGCAGCAGGCCGCCGCCGTGCCGGCAACCGCGGCGGTGGTGAAGCCGTGCGCCGCGAGCAGCCGGGCGATGAAAAGGAGTACGGCCAGCGACGCGGCGGCGGCCACGGCGCCCGGCGCGGCGTACGGCCGCTCGCCCAGCGCGAGACGGGCCGCCGGTACGAGCGCGAGGACGCAGCACAGGAACAGCGCGACAGCCGCCGGCAGCACCGGCCGGACGCGGCCGGCGAACTCCGCGAGGCCCCGGCTGCCCATGAGCGCCCGGCCGGACCGTACGGCGAACCAGCGGGCGCACCACGCGGCCGGCGGCACCGCGAAGGCCAGGGCCAGGGCGGTGGGCGCGCCGTCGTACTCGGGCGGCTCGGCCGTGGGGAGGGCGTCCGGGCCGCCGCTGACGACCTCGGCGAGCAGCCAGTCGCCGAAGAGCGCGTACCCGATCAGCCAGCCGACCGACAGCGCGCCCGAGAGCCCGCCGCCCTTGCCCGGCCAGCCCAGGCAGAACCGGAGCGCCACCGCCGCGGCGGCGGCCCCGCACGCGCCTACGCCGATACGTACCGCGGGGGCCGCGCCCCCCGCGTACGACAGCGCCGCCACGGTCGCCGCGCACGCGGCCCCCGGCAGCAGATGCAGCGCGGCGCGCCGCGAGCGCGCGCCGAGGGAGCGGTCCGGGGCGACGGTTGCGTCTTCAGGGGCGTCATCGCGCGGCACGCGCGCGT
Source organism: Streptomyces sp. NPDC050617 (assembly GCF_040654795.1). Lineage (NCBI taxonomy): Bacteria > Bacillati > Actinomycetota > Actinomycetes > Kitasatosporales > Streptomycetaceae > Streptomyces > Streptomyces sp. NPDC050617. The sequence goes on from NZ_JBFAIS010000009.1 coordinate 201,774, forward strand.
ACAGCTCCTCGGCGAGGGCGAAGATGTCGCGGTGACGGCAGTTGGCGGCGGTCCGGTCGGTGGCTCCCCTCGCCTCCAGACCGGCGGCGATCTCCAGGGGATCGACGGCCCGCGCGCACAGTTCATGGTACTGGTGCATCAGCGCCCTGACCGGATCGGCGGGCCCGCGCGGAGCTTCGCGGATCGGGTCCGACGGCTGCGGCCGGTCCTCCGGCCTCGGCCGCCCCGACCGCTCCGGGACGCCCGGCCCCGCGGTTACGGGCACGGGCTCGGGCACGGGCTCGACGGCCGTATCGTCCGGCGTCGTCACACGGGACCGCTTCACGCGTCCTCCTCAACTCGCCGGGCCGGTGCGCCCACCGGCTCCCCCTCGCACCCGGCCTCTCCCCCGCCCCGAGCCCAGCCCGGAACCCGGGTCGCCGCGGGCTCGTCCGGCGCCGCCTGCCGCCCCCGGGCCGCCGTGCCGGCGCCCGGCAGCCACTGCCGGAAGCGGGCGGTGCGCCCGGAGGCCGGGGACGACGCCGACCAGTGACCCGGAACGTGGGACTCGGCCGGGCGGGCGAACGGGAGGGGCTGGCCGTCGGTGTCCACGGACGCGCCGCGCACCGGGCAGTGGGCGACGAGCTCCAGGTAGATGCCGTGGAACGCCGCGGTGTTCCGCTCGGCGGTGAAGAGCTCCACGGCGCGGGCACGCGCCGCCGCGCCCAGGCGCGCACGGCGCTCAGGGGCGCGCAGCAGCTCCACACAGGCCGCGGCGAGGGCGTGCGGGTTGCGCGGCGGGACCACCAGGCCCGTACCGCCGATGACTTCGCGGACCGCGCCGACGTCCGTGGAGACCGTGGCCCGGCCGCGGAACATCGCCTCGGCGAGCGGGAACGGAAAGCCCTCCGCGACGCTCGACAGCACGACGACGCTGCCCGACGCGTACGCCTCAGCGGAGCCCCCGTCCCCCGAGCCGCTCGGCTCCTCGAAGGAGACCGCGCCCTCGTCCGGGAACAGCTCGGCGGCGAGCGCCCGGCAGCGCTCCAGATAGGCCGCCGCCTCCCGCCCCGGCGCCGGGGCCCCGACGACGCGCAGGCGGGCGCCTGGCTCGGAGGCGCGGATCAGCGCGAAGGCGTGCAGGAGGCCGACGAGGTCCTTGGCGGGGCCGATCCGGCCGGACCACACGAGGGTCCGGCCGTCGTCGTCCGCGTCGCCCTCCCCCGCTTCCGCGCATCCGCCCTCCCCCGCGTCGGCGAAGGGGCGCGCGTCCAGGCCGGGGTGGACGATCCGCACGCGGGCGCGGTCCGCGCCGCAGCGCTCCTGCCAGCTCCGGGCGTGCGCGTCGCCCGCGGTGACGAGCGCGGCGGCGTCGTATACCTCGGCGGCCAGCAGCCCGTGGAAGGCGGCGAGCAGGGACCGCAGGGCGGTCGATGGGCCGCCGGGCGCGTACGCGTGGCCGAGGTGGTGGGCGCGCAGCCGCACGTCGTACTCGGTGACGAGCAGCGGCGTACCGAAGAAGCGTTTGGCCAGCAGTCCGGGGATGGCGGCGGGCCCGCCCGCCGTGGCGTGGCACAGGTCGACCCCGGCGAGCCCCCGGTCGCCGGAGCGCCCGCCGTCGCCGCCGGGCCCCCCGTACCAGTCGAGCGAGAGGGGGCGCAGGGCGCGCTCCAGCAGCGCCGCGGTGGTGAGCAGATCGCCGACGCGCACGCCGCGCGCGGGGCCTGCCGCCCCCGAGGCGCGGCAGGCGGCTTCGAGGAGCCGTACGGCGTGCTCCGAGCGGAGGGCGCGGGGCAGCCCGCCCGCGTCGCGGGCGAGTTCGGCGAGGCCGTAGAGACCGCTGGCGAAACGGTCCGTCAGCCACGCGGAGCCCCCAGGGCCGCCGGGGCCGCGCGAACCCCGCTGATCGCGGGAGCCGGAGCCATAACCCGAGCCGAAGCCGTAGCCGGAGCCGGCGGTATCAGCGGGCTTCCCGGCGGCGTCGCCGGGTGCCCCGCGGCCCGCGGAAGCGGTGCCGACGGCGGCCGCGAGGTCCCCGAAGTGCTCCGCGAACCGGCGCCGTTCGCGCCGTCCGTACGACTGGGAAGCGCCCGGCACGGTCTGCGGCCCGCCCCCCAGACGCGCCGTACGGACCCGGGTCACACGGCCGCGCCGCCCGTCGGCCGCCCACAGTCCGGCACCGCCACAGACCTCGGAGACCTCGCAGGCCCCGGAGACCCCAGAGACCTCGCAGACTTCAGAAAGCCCGGAGGCCCCGGAGACCTCGAACACCTCGAAGTCGTGCCGCGCGAGCCCGCGCACGAGCCGGTCGCACCATCCCCGGACCTCACCACCCGGGTACGGGCACCCACCCTCCGTAAGCAGTCCAACGCGCACGAGCGCACCCCCGTCCTCCCCTGTGGGCAGCTGCCGAACAGCAGCGAGTGCACGCTATGCGGGGCCGCGGGTGGCGCGATGGACGGTTGTCCATCGCGCCACCGGAAGGGGTGAACAGGCGTAACTTTCCCGGCGGTGACGCGTTGGCGCGCGCTACGCGGCGGCCTCGACCGGTGCGAGGGACGGCGCGGCGGCCAGCAGGCCCCGCGTATACGGGTGCCGCGGATCGTCGTAGACGGTGTCCGCCGGACCCTCCTCGACGATCCGGCCGTCCCGCATCACGACGACACGGTCACTCACCTGGCGTACGACGGCGAGGTCGTGCGCGATGAAGACGAGCGCGATCCCCGACTCCCGCTGCACGTCGCCCAGCAACTCGACCACCTGCGCCTGCGTGGTGACGTCGAGCGCGGAGACGGGCTCGTCGCAGACGATCAGCTTCGGCTCGGGCGCGAGCGCCCGCGCGATGCCGACGCGCTGCCGCTGGCCGCCGCTGAACTCGTGCGGATAGCGGTGGTACGCGTCCGGGTCGAGGCCGACCCTGCTCAGCAGCTTCCGTACCCGCTCGACGATCTCCTCGCCCGTCAGCTCCCCCGCCGTGCGCAGCGGGTCCGCGATCGACTCGCCGATGCCGCGCCGGGGGTTGAGCGAGGAGACGGGGTCCTGGAAGACCATCTGCGCCTCGCCGCGGAACCCGCGCAGCTCGCGCTCGCGCACACCACCGATGTCCTGCCCTCGGTACCGCAGCGCACCGCCGGACGGCTCCAGCAGCCGTACGAGCATCCGCCCCAGCGTCGTCTTGCCGCTGCCGGACTCCCCGACGACGCCGACGGTCTCCCCCGGCCGGATGGTCAGCGACACCTCGTCCACGGCGGTGACGGCGCGCTTGCCGCGCCCGAACTCCCGGCGCAGGCCGACGGCTTCGAGCAGCGGTTCGCCGGCGGGCGCCGGCCCGGAAGCGACCGCCCGCCGTACGTCGATCCGCGGCACCGCCGCCAGCAGCGCCCGCGTGTACTCCTCGCGCGGCCCGTCCAGCACCGCCCGCGCCGGGCCGTGCTCGACCCCGCGCCCCTCCTTCATGACGAGCAGTTCGTCGACGTTGCCGGCCGCCACTCCCAGGTCGTGCGTGACCAGGAGCAGCCCCATGCCCGTCTCCGCGCGCAGCTCCCGCAGCAGCCCGAGGATCTGCGCCTGCACGGTCACGTCCAGGGCCGTCGTCGGCTCGTCGGCGACGAGGAGGCGGGGTTCGCAGGCCAGCGCCATGGCGATCAGCGCGCGCTGGCGCATGCCGCCGCTGAACTCGTGCGGGCGGGCGCGGGCGCGGCGCGCGGCGTCCGGGATGCCGACGCGGTCGAGCACCTCGACGGCGCGCGCCCGCGCGGCCCGCCGCGACGCGTCGCGCCGGTGCACGCGGTACACCTCGGCGATCTGGTCGCCGATCGCCGCGTACGGGTCGAGGGAGGAGAGCGGGTCCTGGAAGACCATGGCCGCCACCGGGCCGCGCAGGGCGCGCAGTTCGGCGTCCCCGGCGGCGAGCACGTCCCGGCCGGCGACCCGTACCGCGCCCGTGACCTCGGCGCCGGTGCCCCGGTGCAGGCCGAGCAGCCCGTACGCGACGGTGCTCTTGCCGGACCCGGACTCGCCGACGATGCCGAGGGCGCCGCCCGGCGGCATGGTGAAGGAGAGCCCGTCCACGGCCCGTACGGCGGCGCCCTGGCCCACGGGGAACGTGACGGAGAGGTCCGCGACCTCCACCAGCGGATCGGGGATGTCGCGGGGCCCCAAAGGACTCGGCGGACTCGGACGAGGGCTCATGAGAGGACCACCCTTCGGTCGGCGACGGCGTACAACATGTCCGCCACGATGTTGGCGACGACGACGGCCGCGCCCGTGACCAGCACGACGCCCACCACGACCGGCAGGTCGATGGTCCGGGTGGCGTGCACGAGCAGCTGTCCGAGCCCCGGCAGCCCGAAGAGCGTCTCGGTCAGGACCGCGTTGCCGAACATCGAGCCGAGGTCGAGCGCGGTGAGCGCGATGACCGGCGGCAGCGCGCCGCGCAGCGCGTGCTTGCCGACGATGGACCGCTCGGCGACCCCGTACGCCCGGAACGTACGGATGTGGTCCTCGGCGAGCGTCTCCAGCATCGAACTGCGCGTGAGGCGCGCGTACTTCGCGGACTCGATGAGGGCGAGCGCCGTCCAGGGCAGCAGCAGGTTCCACGCCCACTGTTCGGGGTCCTCGGTCAGCGCCACGTAGGAGGGGAAGGGCAGCCAGCCCAGGTACGCGCAGAAGAGCATGAGCAGCAGCAGCCCGATGATGAAGACGGGCGTGGCGGTGCCGGCCAGGGTCAGCCAGGTCAGTACCCGCTCGGTCGCGCCGCCGCGGCGCAGCGCGGAGAGCAGTCCGCTGCCGACGCCGAGCAGCAGCCACAGCACCATGGCGCCCAGCGCGAGCGAGGCCGTGACGGGCAGCCGTTGCGCGATGAGGTCGGTGACCTGCTGGTCGTTCTGGTAGGAGAGGCCGAAGCAGGGGGCGTCGCAGTGCAGTACGCCCGTGCCGGTGGAGTAGTCGTGGCCGGCGACGAGCCCTTGCAGGAAGTGCCAGTACTGCACGTACACGGGGTCGCCGAGGGCCAGTTGCTCGCGGACCTGGCGGATCTGCTCGGGGTTGCAGCGCGGCCCGCAGGCGAGCCGGGCGGGGTCGCCGGGGGCGACGTAGAAGAGCGCGTAGACGACGAGCGAGAGGGCGAAGAGCACGATGACCGCGCCGATGGCCCTGCGCAGCAGGTAGCCCCTCATGCGGGCTCCCCCTTCTTCCGCCGGGCCGCGCGCCCCGTACGGCCGACCCGCAGCCGGGACGCGGCGCGCGGGTCGAGGGCCGTGCGCAGCCCGTCGCCGAGGACCGTGAAGGCGAGAACGGTGGCGAACAGGAGGAGCGCCGGGAGGAGTACGTACATGGGGTCGGCGCGGAACCAGGTGGTCGCGGTGGACAGCATCTGCCCCCAGGAGGGGGTGGGTGGCGTGACGCCGACGCCCAGGAAGGACATTCCGGCCTCGGTGACGATGTTGGTGGGCAGCAGGATCGCGGCGTAGGTGATGACGGGCGCGGCGAGCGCGGGCAGCAGTTCGCGGCGGGCGACGCGCAGCCGCGAGGCGCCGCCGAGCCGGGCCGCGGCGACGTAGTCGAGCTTCTTGAGGGTGAGGGTCTGGGCCCGTACGATCCGCGCGGTGCCGCCCCAGGCCAGCAGGCCGATGACGATGACGAGGAGCACCGGGCGCGGGAAGGAGGACGGCACGACGGCGGTGACGCCGATGGCGAAGACGAGCATGGGCAGCGCCACCATCACGTCGCTGAAGTGGCTGAGGACGCTGTCGACGAGCCGGTTGCCGAGCCCGGCGGCCAGCCCGACCGCGACGCCGATGAAGACCTGGACGAGGGTGGCTCCGGCGGCGACGGCGAGCGAGACGCGGGCGCCGTAGAGGAGCCGTACGAACAGGTCGCGGCCGGTGCCCGGTTCGACGCCCAGCCAGTGGTCGCCGCTGATCCCGCCGTACGGGCCGATGGGCACCCCGCCGCGCGCGGAGTCGACGAGGTGGTCGTGGTAGGCGTTGACGTCCTGGCCCTCCAGGGCGCCGAGCAGCGGGGCGGCGAGCGCGAGGACGACCAGCAGGGCGAGGACTGCGGCGGCGATGAGCGCGGACTTCCGCGCCCGCAGCCGCCGCCAGACCTGGCGGGCGCCGGAGGGCGGGGCCTGGGCGGCGGGCGGCGCGGGCCGCGCTTTTAGGGTTCCGGCGCTCACTTGACGGCGACCTGGGAGATGTCGAGGACGCCGGTCCAGTCGCTGATCACGATGTTCTTGGCGTCCTTGCCGTAGAGCCGCTTGTAGACGGGGTGGAACAGCGGGACGGTCAGGGCCTGTTCGCCGATCTTCTTGTCGAGGGCGCCCCAGCGCTTCGCGGCGGCGTCGTGGTCGGTGATCTTGTTGATCTCGTCGATCTCGTCGTTGATCCCGGAATCGTCGAGGCGCGCCGAGTTGAAGTTGGCGCCGTCCTCCACGATCTGCCGGCCGTCGAAGATCGGCGCGAGGAACGGGCCGCCGGAGGGCCAGTCAGCGCCCCAGTGGCCGAGGAACAGGCCGGGCTGCGTCTTGGTCGAGTGGACCTGCTGGTTGTAGTCGTTGTCCTCCAGGCCCTGGAGCTTGACGGCGATCCCGGCCTTCTTGAACCCGGCCTGGAGGGCGGTGGCGATCTCGGGGCTGGTCTCGAAGTTCTGGGCGGTGGAGTGGGTGAGGGTGATGCTCAGCGGCCCCTTGGGGGCGCCCTGCCCGTAGCCGGCCTCCTTCAGCAGCTCGCGCGCCTTGTCGGGGTCGCCGGTCTTCCCGGCCGGGAAGTGGTCGTAGGGGGTATAGCCGAGGGCCTTCTGGTTCGGCAGGAAGGTGGTCGCGGGCTCGGCGAGCGAGGAGCCGCCCGCGGCGTTGACGACGCTGGTGCGGTTGACCGCGTACGAGATGGCCTGGCGCACCTTCGGGTCGTCGAACGGCTTGGTCCGCGGGTTGAAGGCGAGGTAGTCGGTGTAGCCGAAGTGGCCGGTGCCGACCCGGTCCGCGAGCTGCTTGTCGCCGCTGACCTGGGCGAGTTCGGCCGGGCCGAGGTTGGTGTCGGTGGTGATGGCGGCGGCGTCCGGGCCGGAGCCGGTGGACAGCCGCTGGTTGATGACGGCGGGGTCCAGGCCCGACTTCACGTCGATCCGGTCGGGGTAGGCGTGCCGCTGGCCGTCGGTCTTCGCGGACCAGTGGGGGTTGCGCTCCAGCAGCATCCGCTCGCCGTCGCCGGTGTTGCTGACGACCTTGTACGGGCCGGAGGAGACGGGGTGCTCCTCGTACTTGGTGCCGGTGTCCTTGGCCTTGGGCACCGGCGCGAACTGCGTCTGCGTGGCGAGGTAGGGGAAGTCGCCCTCGGGCTTCTTGAGGTGGAAGACGAGGGTCTTCGCGTCCGGCGTCTCGATGGACTTCAGCCCCTCGCCGCCCTTGTCCTTGTAGGGCCCCTGGTAGTGCTCGCCGCCGACCAGCCAGTCCCTCAAGTACGGCGCTCCGCCGGAGAGTTCGCCGGCGAAGGAGCGCTCGATGCCGTACTTGACGTCGGCGCTGGTGATCGGCGACCCGTCCTCGTACGCGAGTCCGTCCTTGAGCTTGTACGTCCAGACCTTGGCGTCCTCGCTGGGCGTGCCCAGGTCCGTGGCGAGGTCGGGGACGACCTTGGTGCCGGCGGCGCCGTCCGCCCGGTTGCGGGTGGTGAGGGTGCGGAAGACGAGGGAGGGGATGTTGCCGCCGCCGGAGGTGTAGAGGCGGGCCGGGTCGAAGTCCTTCTGCGGCTCGCGGTTGAGGACGGTGAGCGTGCCGCCCTGCTTCGGCGCTCCGGCCGCGCCGCCGCTCTTGGCGTCGCCGGCCTCCTTCGGTCCGCAGGCCGCCACGCCCCCGACCAGGGCGACGACGACCGCGGCGGCGGCCGCGCGGTGCGATATGAGGGGCAGTTGACGCATGACTGAGGGCGCCTTTCGGAAGGTGGCGGCATGAAGCACCCACGGAAGGCGGCAGGGAGGAGCCCGTATGCGGTGGCCGGGCACTGGACCGCCCCCGGCGGGCACACAGAAATCAGATGGTGAGACGCGGGGGAACGCGCGAGAAAGCGCGGAGGGGCGGTCTCAGCGACAGAGAATGTCGGCGATCGCATGCGCGGCCACGCCGATCAGCGCCAGCTCGAAGCCGGCGTCATCGGGGGCGTGGCGATGCGACATGCGGAGAATCCTGGACGAATATCCGTTCACTGGCAAAGGTGTCCCGCAATCAGAGACTCCTGGTCTCACATGCCGGGATTCCTACCCGTTGGGGTGCGGCCAGGGGTTGGCCCGGCAGGTCGCGCCGTCCAGCGTCAGGAACTTCGTCTGCTGCATCATCACCGGCGCGAGCGCGCCCTGCTTCGGGCACGTCTCGTGGTTGCGGCCGAGCCGGTGCCCGACCTCGTGGTTGATCAGCATCTGCCGGTAGGCGTGCATCTTGTCGTCGCCGTAGGTCACCGCGCCCTGCGCCCACCGATAGGCGTTGATCATGACGCGCTCGGTGGCCGCGGAGTCGCACGAGACGTTGTCCTGGGTGGTGTCCAGGCCCGACTTCGCACACCACTTCGCGGTCGTGCCGGGGCTGGCCAGGCTGATCACGAAGTCCGCGTGGCCGGACGAGACCCGCTCGAAGGTGCGCTGCCCGCCGTGGGCCCAGCTGCGGTCGTCGTTCAGGGTCTTCTGCACGGCCTCGGCGAACAGCGCGCCGTTCAGCCCGAGCCCCTTCTCCACGTCCACCCGGTAGCGCAGCACCTCGCCCTTGCCGGGCGCCTTGTCGTGCCCCGGCACCGGCTCGAACTCCCCGGACGCCTGGAGCTTCGCGTCCAGCGGGAACTTCCGCGCCATCTGGACCTCGTACGGGGAGTGGTCCGCGTCCGTGCCCGGCGGGGGCGCGGGCCGGCTCTTCGTGCGGGTCGCGGCGTCCGTGCGGGGCCGCTCGGCGCCGCCGGCCGCCTGCGCCGCGCCGCCACCGCCCTTGCCGTCCTGGTCGTGCGCGACCTGGCCGGAGACGGCCACGGCCAGCACCGCCGTCACGGCCGCGGCGGCGACGCCGGTGAGCGTACGGGCGAGACCGCCCTTGGCCGCTCCCGTGCGCCGCTCCGGCCCCCGGCTGGGCGGCACCGCCTGATCGGCCGGAACGGGCGGGACGCTGGGCCCGATGATCGGCCCGCCGGGCTTCGCATCGTCCTTCACCCTGTCGGGAGCTCCTGCGGCGAACACGTCGTCCTCGTTTCGCCGGTGGACCCCGTCGCGCGGGCCGTCCCCGTCGCGCCGGTGGTCCTGCTGGTCGACATAGTCGAATGCGTCGATGAACTCCTGGCGCGGGCGCGGCACCATGCCGGTCGCCATCGGGCCCTGCGGCTGCGGCCGCGGTCGCGGCTCGGGCCGCACGGCCCGGCCTCTGCCGAAGGCGGAGAACTCCTGCTCGCCGCCGCGCTGGTGCGACTCGCCGGCGGGCTCGCCGGCCTGCCGGCCGACCACCCCCCAGCCGCCGCCGGGCTCACGGACCTCCGGGTGGCCGGCGGGCCCTTCGCCCCGCCCGCGCGGCGTCGGCTCGCCGCCCGTACCGGTCCCGCTCCCGGCCTCGTTCCGGGGCGCTCTGCGGCGGCGCCCCGTGCCGGGGGCCGCGGGCGCCGGCGGCTGCGGGGTGTCCGCCGCCCGCCCCGCGCCGGGGTTGCGCGCGCTGTGTTTACCCATGGGGCGCCCCGCCCCCTCCCGTGCCGCGGGCGTGCCGCGCATCGACGTCGTCCAGCAGTTCCTCGAAGGCCCGCGCCACTGTCTCCGGCTCCTCCATCATCGCGACGTGTCCCGCTTCGACGAGCTCCAGCAGCCGCGAGTCCCGGAAGGACCTGCCGGCCCGGCGCGCCATGCGGAAACCGACCAATTGGTCCCGCATGCCGTAAACGAGCAGAGTGGGCGCGAGGACTCGCTCCGCCTGCCGCCAGAGGGAATGCTGCCCGCCGAGGGTATAGGCGTCGACGATGCCACGCGCCGAACGCATCATCACGTCCCAGAAGTAGGGGAGCCCGAGCCGCCGCTCGTATTCGGCCACGGCGTCCTCGAAGCTCTCCGCCGACACGCGCCGCGGGTCGCCGTAGCAGAGCGCGAGCACCTCGCGGGTGTGCCGCTCCGGGGTCCAGCCCTTGGTCGCGCGGATGAACAGCGGCATGATCCCCGGCACGGCCAGTATCGCCGTGGGCACGGCGGTGCGCTGCGGGCGCAGCTCGGGCAGCGCGGGCGAGATGAGCGTGGCCGTACGGACCAGGTCCGGCCGGACCGCGGCGACGCGGGTGGCGACGGCGCCGCCCAGCGAGTTCCCGAACAGGTGCACCGGGCCGCGCTCGCTCGCGTCGAGATAGCGGATGACGGCCCGCGCGTGTCCGGTGACGGAGTAGTCGCCGTCGTCGGGCGGCGGGGAGTGCCCGAACCCCGGCAGGTCGAGGGCCTCGCCGTCCACCCGGTGCGCGAGCCGCGCCATCAGGTCGGACCAGTTCAGCGACGAGCCGCCGAGCCCGTGCACGTACAGGGCGGGCGCCAGCCCCTCGGCCAGGGGCGGCCGGGAGCGGACGGCCAGGGTGAGGCCGGGCAGGGTCACGGTCCGCAACGACTCCCCGACGCCGCTTCGGACAGAGCCCCCGGGCGGCACCGTGGGGACAGTGCGGGCATCCGGCGACTCGGTCGAAGACATGCGGGCAATGTTACGAGACGATCACGCCGCAAGCCTGTGTGTCCGCCGTCACAGACCGCGTGGCGGACCGGACCCGCCTCTCCTAGGCTCGGACGCAGGGCGCTCGCCCGGCATCCCGTGTGAGAGGCGCGCACCTGGGAAAGGGGCCCACCATGCCTGTAGACCCGACCGACCCCGAAACCTTCGACGAGTACGACGACGGCGATGACGACGCCCCCGGCGCGTCGGAGATCGACGTCGAGGCCCCCGAAGCCGACGCCGCCGAGCAGCACACCGACCTCACCCAGCACCGCGACGGCCCCCTGACCGGAGTCGACACCGACGCGGCCGACCCCGGGGACGTGGCCGAGCAGGCCCGCGTGGTCGAGACCGACGAGGACGACTACCGGTAAACGTGTCGACCAGCGGCGGACGAGTACGACTACCGGTAACCGCCCGACCACGGACAAGAAAGACGCTTTGTCGGCAATCTCGGATTTGCCGATTTCCCACTGTGCTCAGAGCGTGAAATTCTCCGCCCGGACCGCGCGCCGGCCTGTTACCCAAAAGTACGATGGCGGGCGCGGTGCACACCGTGCACGGATTGATCTTGGGAGGCGGCGTGACAGCCATCGAGCAGACCGAGGCGCGCCCGCGGGGCACACGCCTGCCGCGCCGGGCCCGACGCAATCAGCTCCTGGGCGCGGCCCAGGAGGTGTTCGTCGCGCAGGGCTACCACGCGGCGGCGATGGACGACATCGCCGAGCGCGCCGGCGTCAGCAAGCCGGTCCTCTACCAGCACTTCCCCGGCAAGCTGGACCTCTATCTGGCCCTGCTGGACCAGCACTGCGAGGCCCTGCTGCACGCGGTGCGCACGGCCCTCGCGTCCACGACCGACAACAAGCTGCGCGTCGCCGCGACGATGGACGCCTACTTCGCGTACGTGGAGGAGGAGGGCGGCGCGTTCCGGCTCGTCTTCGAGTCCGACCTGACGAACGAGCCCGCGGTGCGCGAGCGCGTCGACAAGGTGTCGCTGGAGTGCGCGGAGGCGATCTGCGCCGTCATCGCCGAGGACACCGGACTCTCCAAGGACGAGTCGATGCTGCTGGCCGTGGGCCTCGGCGGCGTCTCCCAGGTCGTCGCCCGCTACTGGCTCTCCAGCGGGAGCACGGTGCCGCGCGACACCGCGGTGCAGTTGCTCACGTCGCTGGCCTGGCGCGGCATCGCCGGCTTCCCGCTGCACGGCACCGACGGGGCGTAGCCCCGGACGGGCCGCCGGGCGTTGATCCTCTGTTCGCTGCGGGCGTGCGGCCCGCGCCCCGCCACCCGCCCGTACCGGGCTAGTGTGTGCTGCGTACGGCGCGGCTGACCGCGTACCCATACTGACCATCGGAGGGACAAAAGCCGTGGAGGTCAAGATCGGCGTGCAGCACGCGCCCCGCGAGATCGTTCTGGAGAGCGGGCAGTCTGCCGAGGATGTCGAGCGCGCGGTGTCCGAGGCGCTGGGCGGCAAGGCGCAGCTGCTGAGCCTCGTGGACGAGCACGGACGCAAGGTCCTGGTGCCGGCCGACCGACTCGCGTACGTCGAGATCGGCGAGCCGACCGCCCGCAAGGTCGGTTTCAGCGCGCTCTGATCAGCGTTCGACGTTCGGCGTTCGACGGCGGGGCCCCGGTGGGAATCACCGGGGCCCCGCCGTTGTCGTCACCAGTACGAACACCGCCGCGCGGACCGGTTTCCGGCTCCCTGGAGGTGAAGGAACGGGAGAGGGTTGCTGGACTTGGCCCTTGGGTAAGACCGGCTACGACCGATTTGCACTTGTGCTTCGGCCGTAGCGGGAGGGATCGCACCATGATTTTCCTGGAAGCGTTCGGCTCAGTCCTCATTGGCTTCGCCATGGCCCTGGGCGCGGTGCGGCGCTTGCCCGACCGCTTCCCCTCCCGGCCCCTGACGCTCGCCACGGGACCGGTCGCGGCCCTCTTCGGCGCCCTGCTCGCACACGCTGTCCTCGGCCCCGGTCACGCGATCGCGACGCTGATCGCGGGAGCCGCGCTCGGCGTGGCGCTGCTGTCGCTGCTGCTGCGCCCCGCGAGCCGCGTCCGCCGATCAGTGACGGTCTGACGGGGCCGGCGACCGCCGGAGCGGAGCCGGCGCGTCAGGGCTCTCTCTCCCCGCTCCATCTGCAGCGACAGCTCCACCCGGGGCCGGGCACGTACGACCTCTGACCGCCGGACCGGCCGGCCCCCGACACCGTGATGGCAGGAGGCCGTGATGGCCGGAGGCCGTCATGCCGGGAGTCCGCTCAGGCGGCGAGGCCGAGCGCGGCCATGCGCTTGGTGTGCGCCTCGGTGATGCGGGAGAACATCTTGCCGACCTCCGCGAGGTCGAAGCCGTCGGCCACCCCGCCGACCAGCATGGTCGAGAGCGCGTCGCGGTCCGCGACGACCCGCTGCGCCTGCGAGAGCGCCTCGCCCATCAGCCGCCGGGCCCACAGCGCGAGCCGCCCGCCGACCCGCGGCTCGGCCTCGATCGCGGCCCGCACCTTCTCGACCGCGAAGGTCGCGTGCCCGGTGTCGTCCAGGACGGTCAGCACCAGGCCGCGCGTGTCGGAGTCGAGCCGGGCCGCCACCTCCCGGTAGAAGTCGCTGGCGATCGAGTCGCCGACATACGCCTTGACCAGGCCCTCCAGCCAGTCGGACGGCGCGGTCTGGCGGTGGAACTCGTCCAGCGCGGCGGCGAACGGCTCCATCGCGCCGGTCGGCTCGACGTCGATGGCCGCCAGCCGGTCGCGCAGCCGCTGGAAGTGCTGGAACTCGGCGGACGCCATCTTCGCCAGCTCCGCCTTGTCGCCGAGCGAGGGCGCGAGCTTCGCGTCCTCCGCGAGCCGCTCGAAGGCGGCCAGCTCGCCGTAGGCGAGCGCGCCCAGCAGATCGACGACGGCGGCCTTGTACTGCGGTTCGGCGGATGCCTGGGCCCAGTCCTGGGCAGCGATCCCGGTGTGTTCTTCGGCGGCGGCAGCGGCGTTGTCAGGCGTCTCCATGGACCGCACAATAGCCCGCTCGTCTGGAAGGGGAAGCCCCTGGTCAACCACGCGTACCCCACTCGTACAAAGGTTTGCCCCAACACATATGCACGATTCCGGGGTACAGTGGTATTGCGCCTGCCGAGTATCGGCGGGCCGTCCCTATGCTGTGTCTTCCGGAAGCAAGCCTCCCGGACTCCAGCGGATGCCCGGTCGGTGGCCCGATCGGCTTCCACCCGACCGCCCTCAGCGCGGCGCGTACGAGCTGTACGCACGCCAAGCAGGGAACCGCTCGCGGCACGTGCGCACGAGCGAAGGCAGTGGTCCCGCGTCATCCGGCCCCACCATGGCCGGTCCAGTACCCGGCGCGGTACGACCCCCTTCGCCGCCTCGCTCCGCGTCTCACAGAAGAGGCAAGATTCTGTCCACTTTCCGAGACCTCGGGATTCTTTCCGAGACGGCCGAGGCCCTGGAGGCCGTCGGCATCGTGTCCCCCTTCCCCATCCAGGAGATGACGCTCCCGGTCGCCCTCAGCGGCTCCGACGTCATCGGCCAGGCCAAGACCGGCACGGGCAAGACGCTGGGCTTCGGCCTGCCGCTGCTGGAGCGCGTCACCGTCCCCGCGGACGTCGAGGCCGACCGGGCCACGTCCGGGCAGCTGACCGACGCCCCGCAGGCGCTCGTGGTCGTCCCCACCCGCGAGCTCTGTCAGCAGGTCACCAACGACCTGCTGACCGCCGGCAAGGTCCGTAACGTGCGCGTCCTGGCCATCTACGGCGGCCGCGCCTACGAGCCGCAGGTCGAGGCCCTCAAGAAGGGCGTCGATGTGATCGTCGGCACGCCGGGCCGGCTGCTGGACCTCGCGGGCCAGAAGAAGCTCGACCTCTCGCACGTCAAGGCGCTCGTCCTCGACGAGGCCGACGAGATGCTCGACCTGGGCTTCCTGCCCGACGTCGAGCGGATCATCACCATGCTGCCGGTGAAGCGCCAGACGATGCTGTTCTCGGCGACCATGCCGGGCGCCGTCATCGGCCTCGCCCGCCGCTATATGTCGCAGCCCACGCACATCCGCGCCACGTCGCCGGACGACGAGGGCCAGACCGTCCGCAACACCACGCAGCACGTCTTCCGCGCCCACTCCATGGACAAGCCGGAGATGGTCGCGCGCATCCTCCAGGCCGACGGCCGGGGCCTCGCGATGGTCTTCTGCCGTACGAAGCGCACGGCCGCCGACATCGCCGACCAGCTCGCACGGCGCGGCTTCGCGTCCGGCGCGGTCCACGGCGACCTCGGCCAGGGCGCCCGCGAGCAGGCGCTGCGCGCCTTCCGCAACGGCAAGGTCGACGTGCTGGTCTGCACCGACGTCGCCGCCCGCGGCATCGACGTCGACAACGTGACGCATGTCATCAACTACCAGTCCCCCGAGGACGAGAAGACGTATCTGCACCGCATCGGCCGTACGGGCCGCGCGGGCAAGTCCGGTACGGCGGTCACGCTGGTCGACTGGGACGACATCCCGCGCTGGAAGCTGATCAACAAGGCGCTGGACCTGCCGTTCGACGAGCCGGAGGAGACGTACTCCACCTCCGAGCACCTCTTCGAGCTGCTGTCCATCCCCCAGGGCACCAAGGGGATACTGCCGCGCGCCGAGCGCACGCGGGCCGGGCTGGCGGCCGAGGAGATCGAGGACCTGGGCGAGACGGGCGGCCGCGGCCGTGGCCGCAAGCCCGTCGCGGCGGCGCCCGTCGCCACGGAGGAGCGCCCGGCGCGGAACCGCACCCCGCGTCAGCGCCGCCGCACGCGCGGCGGCTCGACGGTGGGCTCGGAGGCCGCGGCGTCGCCCGTGACCCCCGTGGCCGCCGAGACGGCTGTCGAGGCTCCCGGCGAGGCCGTCGCCGAGGGCGCGCCCAAGACTCCCCGGACGCCGCGCCGCCGTCGCCGCACCCGCACCGGTGCGGCGCCCGCGGCACCGGCGGCCGCTGCCACGGTGACCTCTGAGGCCCCTGCGCCCGCCGCTCAGGCCGCTCAGGCAGTGGACACGGTCGCCGCGAAGCCCGCCGCCGAGAAGCCGGCCGCCGCGCGGTCCGCTGCCGTACGGCCCGAGGCCGCTGCCGGCTCCGCCGCCGTGGAGGAGGCCGCGGTCAGGCCGCGCCGCCGTCGTCCGCGCGTCGCCAAGCCGGCGGTGGACGAGCCGTCCTTCGTCACGGTCGAGAGCACGATCGCGAGCATGGCCGCGGAGGCCGAGGCGAACGCCGCCAAGGCGAACCGCACGCGGACCGCGAAGTCGGAGGCCGCTGAAGCGGTCGCGACGGCCGAGGGTACGGACGCCGCCAAGCCCAAGCGCACCCGCACCACCAAGGCCAAGACCGCCGAGACGGCCGTGGACACGGTGGAGGCGACCGCCGAAGCCCCGGCGAAGCCCAAGCGCACCCGCACGGCCAAGCCCAAGGCCGACGCGGCGGTCGACACGGCGGAGGCCGCCGCCGAGGCTCCGGCGAAGCCGAAGCGCACCCGCACCGCCAAGGCCAAGACCGCCGAAGCGGCCGTGGACACGGTGGAGGCGACCGCCGAAGCCCCGGCGAAGCCCAAGCGCACGCGGACGACCAAGCCCAAGGCCGCTGCCGAAGCGGTCGTGGACACGGTGGAAGCGACCGCCGAGGCCCCCGCCAAGCGCACCCGCACCGCCAAGGCCAAGACCGCCGAGACGGCCGTGGACACCGCGGAGGCGACCGCCGAAGCCCCGGCGAAGCCCAAGCGCACGCGGACCGCCAAGCCCAAGGCCGAAGCGGCCGAGACCGCTGTGGAGGGCGCCGAGGCCAAGCCCAGGCGCCGCGCCACGCGGGCCGCGCAGCCGGTGTCGGAGGCGGGCGCGGACGCGGTCGCCGAGGCCCCCGCCAAGCCGAAGCGCACCCGCGCCGCGAAGCCCAAGGCGACGACCGAAGGCTGACCCGGTACGGCACCGCCGAAGGCCCGTATCCCCGAAATGCCGGGGAGCGGGCCTTCGCCGTGTCCGCGGCCGTGCCCTCCGGCGGGCGGCTGGCTGACGGCGGCGACGGGGCGGCGGATAGCCTCTGGGCATGAGCAGGCCGCCGATACTCACCTTGCCCGCGTGCGCCCGCGCGTACCGACTGAAGACCGGGCGCGGCGCGTTCGCCGTGTGCGACGCGCGCCCCCCGGCGGCCGAGCCGCGGGCCACCGCCCTGCTCGTCCCCGGGTTCACCGGCAGCAAAGAGGACTTCAACGCCCTGTTGGAACCGCTGGCGCAGGCCGGGTACCGGGTCGTGGCCGTCGACGGGCGAGGCCAGTACGAGAGCGAGGGCCCGGCCGACGAGGCCGCGTACGGGCAGGACGAGCTGGCGGCGGACGTGCACGCGCAGGCCGCGGCGCTCGGCGACGGCCCGGTGCATCTGCTCGGCCACTCCCTCGGCGGGCTGATCACGCGCGCGGCGGTGCTGCGCGACGCGTCCCCCTTCCGGTCGCTGACCATCATGAGCAGCGGCCCGGCGGCCATCGCGGCGGAGCAGCAGGCCCGTACGAAGCTGCTCATCGACGCCCTGTCCACGCGGGACATGGAGTCGGTCTGGCAGGCGATGCGCGCCATGGACCCCGAAAACCCCGCGGACGTGCCGGACGCCGCCGCGTCCCCGGCCCTGGACGAGTTCCTGCACCGCAGGTGGCTCGATACCGAGACGGCTCAACTCATCGGCACCGGGCGGCAGTTGCTCGGCGAGCCGGACCGGGTCGCCGAGCTGGCGGCGGTAGCGCTGCCGAAGCACGTGGTCTCCGGCGCGGTCGACTACGCCTGGCCGGTGCCGCTGATGGACGCGATGGCCGAGCGGCTGTCGGCGCGCCGCACGGTGATCGAGGGGGCGGAGCACTCCCCCAACGCCGAGCGTCCGAAGGAGACGGCGGCGGCACTGGCGGCGTTCTGGTCGCGGCACTGAATCCGCCCGGTACGGGCGGGGGCGCGGAACCGGTTCAGTACTGCGCCTGGAGGTGTTCCCAGAACCCGTCCCGCAGTGCCCGCCGCAGGTCGGCGTGGGCCCGTAGCGAGAGGCCGAGCAGCCCCTCGGCCTCCACGAGCAGTTCCTGGTCGACGGGGCCCGGCAGGTAGGGGTGGCCGGGCAGCAGGTCGGCGAGCGTTTCGCGGCCGCGTTCGCCGAGCCACCGCGCCGCGACCTGCGCGCCCACGAACCGCACCTCGTCGCGGCTGGGCGCCGGCCCGTCCCCGCCTCCGGCCGCCGCCCCCGGGTCGGCGGCGGCGTACGGCTCCTGCGGGCACATGCCCGTACGCCGTGCCACGTACGGTTTGCAGAATTCGAGGTCGAACGTGCGCTGGCTGTCGACCTCCCACAGCAGCGGCTCGGCCTGATTGCGCCCGCAGGCCGCCTCGATGCCCCACAGGTGGACGCGCGCGCCGTAGCCCTGCGCCGCCTCGACGGCCGAGACGAGGTCCTCGTCGCCGCCGATGAGGGCGGCGTCGCTGATGGCACGGTGCCGGGCGAGCGACTCCAGGTCGCTGCGGATGAGCGAGTCGACGCCCTTCTGCTGGTTGTTGGCGTTGAGGTTGCCGAGCCGCACCTTGACGTCCGGCAGCTCGGCGATGCGCTGCTGCTCCGTGGTGTGGATGCGGCGGCGCGCCCCGTCGTACCAGTAGACGCGCAGCAGGCGGCTGTCGGGGAATATCGTGCGCGCCCGGTCGATGAAGGCTTCGATCAGCCCTTCCGCGTCGAGTTCGAAGGCGCGCCGGTCCTCCGTCCCGGCGACGAGTCTGCCCGCGGCGGCGTAGACGTAGCCGGCGTCCACGAAGATCGCGTGGGTGGAGGGGGTGGTCGCCACTTCCGCGAGTACGCGGGTGAGGAGCTCGTTGGCGCGCTCGATGCCGGTGGCGATGGCGGTGAGGTCGATAGGCCCCGAGGGCTGGACGTCGTTCATACGCGCCTCATTGTCCGGGGGCCCGCGCGGCGGGCACAACCGGCCGCTTCACCAGCAAATACTTAGGCTCCCGAAAATTTTCTTTAGCGTAGGGAATCTTTTCATAGTGCACCTCGTTGTACCCACCAGGAACGAGGCGCACTGTCGCGCCTCGCACTCTTACTCATCAGTTCTCCTCAGGAGGATCAGACGAAGGGAGAAGCCATGCGCTTCGAGATCATGCGACTGGACGATGTGGACGGCAACGCCGTAGACAGCACCGTCGTGGACGCCGCCTCCGTCAATCGGATCGTGCAGCAGGCCGCAGCGATCGGCCAGCGCATCTACATCCGCCCGGCCGACACCGCGGTCCGGTAACGCCTTACGCAGTACCCCTATAACGCCGAGCGCCCCGTACAGAAGGTACGGGGCGCTTCGTGGTCTCCGGGGGCGCGGAGCCGTACACCTCATCATGAGGTGTGCGCGCACACGCCGGGGACGGCGGGCGGGCGCGGCTACACGCCCTGCACGACCTGGGTGACGCCGTTGATGATCTGCTGCACCGCGAGCGCGGAGAGCATCATCCCGGCGAGCCGCGTCACGAGCACCACGCCGCCGTCCTTGATCACCCGGATGATCAGCAGCGAATAGCGCATCACCAGCCACAGCACCACGTGCATCGCCGCGATCGCGGCCCAGACCGAGATCTGCTCGCCGACGCCGTGCGCGTGCTGCACGGCGAGGATCACCGAGACGATCGCGCCGGGCCCGGCCAGCAGCGGCATGCCCAGCGGTACGAGCGCGACGTTGACGTCCTTGGTCTGCGTCGGCTGCTCGGACTTCCCGGTCAGCAGGCTGAGCGCGACCAGCAGCAACAGCAGCCCGCCCGCGATCATCAACGCGGGCGGCGTGATGTGCAGCCGGCCCAGGATCTGGTGGCCGAAGAGCCCGAAGACGGCGATGACGCCGAACGCGACCGTGGCCGCCTGCCAGGCCATCTTGCGCTGGATCTTGGCGGGGCGGCCGGAGGTGAGGGCGAGAAAGATGGGCGTGATGCCGGGCGGATCCATGATCACAAATAGCGTGACAAAAAGGGACCCGAAGACAGCAAAGTCGAACACAGTGATGGCCTTGCACGAGGTACGAGTGAGGGGGGGAGGAAGGTGTCGGGGAGAGCGGACGGCGCTACGAGCCCACAGCGGCGCTACGAACCGCCCGGCCGTACATACGGCCGCTCGCGGATTCGGTTACGGACTCGGGTTCGGACTCCGCGTCGTACGGACTCAGCCGCCCGCGCCGGGCACGGGGAAGGCCCCGGTCGCGCGGCGCGTGATCTCGCCGTAGATCTCCGGGTCGGTCGTGAACTCGCCGAGCTCACACGCCTTGCGGCTGCCGTGGTAGTCGCTGGAGCCGGTGGTCAGCAGCCCGAGGTCGGCGGCGAGCCCCCGCAGCCGGGCGCGGGTCGGCTCGTCGTGGTCCATGTGGTCGACCTCGATGCCGTCGAGGCCGGCGGCGGCCAGTTCGGCGATCGCGCTCTCCGGTACGCACCGGCCGCGCTTGAGCGCCATCGGGTGCGCGAAGACGGTGACTCCGCCCGCGGCCTTGACCAGGCGGATGGCCTCGAAGGGGTCGAACTCGTACTTGTCGACGTACGCGCGCCCGTCGTTCGCGATCCACTGCGGCGTGAAGGCGTCGGAGACGCTGTCGACGACGCCCAGCTCGACGAGGGCCGCGGCCACGTGGGGCCGCCCGACGGCTCCGTCGCCGGCGATCGCCGCCACCCGCTCCCAGGTGATGGGGACGCCGAGCTCCTGGAGCTTGGCGACCATGCCCTGGGCGCGGGGCACCCGGCCGTCGCGTACGAGCTCCCGCTCACGCCACAGTTCGGGCTCGCGCGGGTCGAAGAGGTAGGCGAGCATGTGCATGCCGATGCCGTCGTCGTCCGGCGACTCGACGGCCCAGCGGCAGGAGAGCTCGGCGCCGGTGACCAGGGTCAGCCCGGCGGGCAGGGCCGCGACGGCCTCCGCGTAGCCGCCGACGCTGTCGTGATCGGTCAGCGCCACGACGTCCAGCCCGGCCGCGGCGGCGTTGCGCACCAGCTCGGCGGGGGTGTCCATGCCGTCCGACGCCGTGGAGTGGGTGTGCAGGTCGATGCGCACGGCACGGCTCCAGACTCGGCTCGGGACACGGAGGGGACCTGATCAGGATAACCGCCGTTCGAACACGGCCGCGCCAAACGCCCGCGCCCGCCTCGCCGCACGCCCCGTGCGCGCCCCCTGTACGTACATACCGCTACCCCGCGCGGACGCGCCCGTCAGCGGGGGTCGGGCGGCGCGATGACGCGCGGCGACAGCGCGCCGCACGGCAGCAGATCGACCTCGGCGCCCGCTTCGCGCAGGTCGGTGAGGACCAGTTCGTCGTACATCATCAGCCCGGACCGCTCCGGCCAGACCACCGCCCACAGCCACAGCCCGCGCGCCTCGCCCGCGAAGACCGCGCGGTCGTCGGGCGCGCCCTCGACATGCCAGAGCGGGGTGGGCCGGCCGGCCGCCAGGACCTTGGCGTCGGGCGGGCGGTCGACGCACATGTGCGGGCCAGGGTCGGGGCCCGCGATACCGGCGTAGCGCGCGCCGAGGCCGACGCCGAGCTCCTCCGCCACGAGCACCAGCTCCCCGGGGCCGCCGAGCGGGCCGGGGCCCGAGCAGGCCACCGCGGTGGCACGACCGCCGCCGCGGTCGTCGCCCGCGCAGGCCACTCCGGTGAACAGCCAGCCGACGGGCAGCGGCCATGGCATCCAGACGGGCACCCGGGCGCGGTTCACCACGACGGCCAGCGCCTCGACGCTCGGCGGCACGACGGGCTGGAGGGGGTGCACGGTGCCGTGCACTCCGCACTGCCAGGTGTCGGCAAAGAGACCGGGCGCTCGCACCCGGCCACCGCACTTCGGGCAACTGGGTTCGCCCCTCATAAGGACCAACGGTCCTCCCCGGTGGTCGCCGCGTCAAGGACGATCACCCACTGATCACCCGGCCGGGCGTCGGCCACCCGCGAGAACTAGATGCTAGTTGCATCTATTAGCGCGTCTAAGTTATTGTGTGTAAACGTCAACGATCTCCGCGGAGACCGCGCACACCACATCGGTCACACGCCGGACACGCATCGACGCGCCCGGAGAAGGGTGGGGCACGCATGAAGCAGCACAGTGCCGAAGAGGATCCGTTCGACGAGGGCGCGACCAGCCTGCTGCGCCAGCCGAAGGCCGTCTGGGCCACGGCGGGCGCCTCGGTCGTCGCCTTCATGGGCATCGGGCTCGTGGACCCGATCCTCCCCTCCATCGCCAAGGGCCTGGACGCCTCCCCCAGCCAGGTGTCCCTCCTGTTCACCTCGTACTTCCTGATCACCGCCATCGCGATGCTCGTCACCGGCTTCGTCTCCAGCCGCATCGGCGGCAAGAAGACGCTGCTCGCGGGCCTGGCGCTGGTCGTCGTCTTCGCCGCCCTCTCCGGCACCTCCGGCTCCGTCGGCGAACTGGTCGGCTTCCGGGCCGGCTGGGGCCTCGGCAACGCGCTCTTCGTCTCCACCGCCCTCGCCGTCATCGTCGGCGCGGCGGCAGGCGGCAGCGCCGCGGCCATCCTGCTGTACGAATCCGCCCTCGGGCTCGGCATGGCCTGCGGCCCGCTGGTCGGCGCGATCCTCGGCGACATGAAGTGGCGCTACCCCTTCTTCGGCACCGCCGTGCTGATGGCCGTCGGCTTCATCGCCATCACCGCGTTCCTCAAGGAGCAGCCCAAGCCGGCCCGCAGGACATCGCTGCTGGACCCGGTCAAGGCGCTGGGCCACCCCGGACTCGCCTCCGCCGCGGCCTCGGCGTTCTTCTACAACTACTCGTTCTTCACAGTGCTGGCCTTCACGCCGTTCGTGCTGAACATGTCGCCCTACAAGTCCGGCGGCGTCTTCTTCGCCTGGGGCGTGCTGCTCGCGGTCTTCTCCGTGCTCGTCGCCCCGCGGGTCCAGGCCCGCTTCGGCTCGCTGAAGGTGCTGGGCGCCTCACTGGTCCTGCTCGCCGTGGACCTGCTCTTCCTCGGCTACGGCGACCACACGGCGGCCATCGTCTGCACGATCGTCTCCGGCGCCTTCATCGGCCTGAACAACACCGTCTACACGGAGCTGGCGCTCGGCGTGTCGGACGCGCCGCGGCCGGTGGCGAGCGCGGGCTACAACTTCGTGCGCTGGTTCGCGGCCGCCGCGGCCCCCTTCCTCGCGCCGAAGATCGAGGGCTGGACGGACATCCACATCCCGTTCGTGGTCGCCGCCGCCACCGCGGTCGTCGGCGCCGGGATCGTCTGGGCCCGCCGCCGCCCGCTGACCGTGGAGGCCGAGGAGCTGGAGCCGGCCCACGCCACGGAGGACAGCGTCTCGGTCTTCGCGAGCTGAGTCACCGCGAGCCGGGTCCGAGCGGGGTCCCGCCTACCGGAACCCCGCTCCCCCATCACCGCCCCGCCGCGCCGGTCTTCCCCCACCGCGCGGCGGGGCTTCCGCGCCCACGAGGATGAGCGGGCGTCAGTCCCCGAGCGGGACGCCCGCGCGCAGCGGGTCCCGCAGGTCCGTGCCGTGCCGGAGCCAGCGCTCCTCCAGCGCCGCCGCGCCGTGCACGCGCTTCCAGGCCGCCTCGTTCGCCGTCATCGGCAGCAGCGGCAGGAAGGCCACCGGAGACATCGGATCGTCCAGTTCCAGGTCCGGCACGAGCCCGCCGCCCGCTCCGACGAGTACGGACGTGAAGGGCGCACCGGGCCAGAGCGGCTCGCCGGTGTCCAGGGAGCCGCCGGGGGCCACGACAACGCCCTCGACCTGCGGCGACGCCGCGAGGACGGCCAGCGGGCGGAGCACCCGGTCGGTGTCGGCGCGGCCCGTGCGCACGGAGAGCACCAGCTCCGCGCGGGGCCCGCGGACCTGGTCGGCGAGCATGTCGGCGGGGTCGGCCATCGGCTGGGCGGACATCCCGAGGGTGGCGTAGCGGACCGTGACGCCGCCGTCCGACCCCTCGTCCCCGGTTCCGGCCCCGGCTCCGGTTCGCGCTTCGGTTCGCGCTTCGTTTTCGGCCACGAAGCGCAGCACCTCGATGCGGTCCGTTCCCAGGAAGGTCACCGCGGCCCGTGCGTCCGGTTCGCCCAGCGCCGTACGCAACCGGGCCTCGACCTGCTGAAGAACGTCTGCCATGGAGCGAGCATAGAACGCGTATCGAACGGGCAAAGGCGGACCGGGCCCCTTGCCGCGGCTGCTAGCCTGGCCGCTGGTGTCAGGGAGTTACGTCAGTCCCCCAACGGGGACCGGCCGGAGGAGGTGGGGCTGCGGTGGGTGATCCAAGTCGACCGTGCAGTACCGACAGTTCTCCCGTTCTCCCGCTCGGTATGCGTCCCCCGGTGATCTGAAGCCTTCCGTACCCGGCTTCTCAGTACTCAAACACCGGAAGTCCTTTCGCGTCCGCAGCACTTGACGGAAGAGCGCCTTCGTCTCGCTTGTTCCGTGTTCCCCGCGAACTGCCGACAGCCTCATCGCACGGAACGCCGCCCGCTTCGCGGACGTGGCCTCGATTCCAGGCCGCACGTCCACGTTCCGGGCCGCGTTGCGCTCCGCGCCCGTCGCTGCCGGCCGGCCCGTGAAGGAGTCAGCCTTGTCGATGATTCGCGACCTGCGCGCAGCCGTCCGCCCCGCCCTGCGGCGCGGCCACGCCGCGTACGACTACGACACCACCCGCGACCCGTCCGCCAACAGCGCCGTCATCGACTGCGCCGTGTACCGCGACGGCCGCCGCGTCAGCGAGCCCGTCAGCCCCGCCGAGGCCATGCGGCGGGTGCGCACCGAGAACGGCGGCGGCTTCGCCTGGATCGGGCTGCACGAGCCCACCGAGCGGGAGTTCTCCGGCATCGCCCAGGAATTCGGGCTGCACCCGCTCGCCGTCGAGGACGCCGTCCACGCCCACCAGCGCCCCAAGCTGGAGCGGTACGACGACACGCTGTTCACCGTCTTCAAGACCATCCACTACGTCGAGCACACCGAGCTCACCGCCACCAGCGAGGTCGTGGAGA
Source organism: Streptomyces sp. NPDC050617 (assembly GCF_040654795.1). Taxonomy (NCBI): domain Bacteria; kingdom Bacillati; phylum Actinomycetota; class Actinomycetes; order Kitasatosporales; family Streptomycetaceae; genus Streptomyces; species Streptomyces sp. NPDC050617. The sequence continues at coordinate 226,433 of NZ_JBFAIS010000009.1, forward strand.
CCGGCGAGGTGATGTGCTTCACCGGCCGGGACTTCATCATCACCGTGCGGCACGGCGGCCAGGGCTCGCTGCGCGCGCTGCGGCACCGGCTGCAGGACGACCCGGAGCTGCTCGCCAAGGGCCCGTCGGCGGTTCTGCACGCCATCGCCGACCAGGTCGTCGACGGCTATATCGCGGTCGCCGACGCCGTGCAGGACGACATCGACGAGGTCGAGATCGATGTGTTCTCGGCCCCCGCCAAGGGCAGTTCGCGGGGCGGCGACGCGAGCCGGATCTACCAGCTCAAGCGCGAGGTGCTGGAGTTCAAGCGGGCGGTCACCCCGCTGATACGGCCCATGCAGGTGCTCAGCGAGCGGCCGATGCGGCTGGTCGACCCGGACATCCAGAAGTACTTCCGCGACGTCGCCGACCACCTCGCGCGCGTGCACGAGCAGGTGGTCTCCTTCGACGACCTGCTCAACTCGATCCTCCAGGCCAATCTGGCGCAGGCGTCCGTGGCGCAGAACGAGGACATGCGCAAGATCACCTCCTGGGCGGCGATCTTCGCGGTCCCGACCATGATCGCCGGGGTCTACGGCATGAACTTCGAGCACATGCCGGAGCTGAAGTGGAAGTACGCCTACCCGGCCGTCATGATCGTGACCGTCGTGATCTGCTTCACGATCCACCGCGGCTTCAAGCGCAACGGCTGGCTCTGACGGACCCGCTGTCGGCGCCCCCGCATAAGCTGGCGCGTATGACGCAGACGCGGGCGCTGATCGAAGAGGCCACCAAGAAGTCCGGCCTGGTCTGGGTGCGGGGCGCCGAGGCCGGGACCGCCGCCAGGGCGCTGTGGCACGTATGGCACGAGGGCGCGCTGCACCTCGTCGGCGACGGGCCGGGCGAGCAGCCGCTCACGGGCCTCGGCCTCGCCGACGGGGCCACGGCGAGCGTGACCGTCCGCAGCAAGGACAAGGGCGGGCGGCTCGTCGAGTGGACGGCCCGCGTCAGCGAGCTGGCCCCCGGCGGCGATGCCTGGACCGCGGCCGTAGCGGACCTCAAGGGCAAGCGCCTGAACGCGCCGGACGCCGACCGCATCGAGGAGCGCTGGGCCCGCGAGTGCCGCGTCCTGCGGCTGGAACCGTCCGGGGAGACGGCGGAGCTCCCGGAGGGGTCGCTGGCGGCCGCTCCCGTGCCTACTGGCGCTACGACGCGCCGGCCCGTGCCGGCCGGGTTGCCGAAGCTCTTGGCGCGGGGCGCCCGCAAGGCCCGTAAGGCGCGCCGCCGATAGCCGGCTCGCTGCCCGTAGCCGGGGAGCTGCTCCGGACGGGATTCGCGCCCGTAAGAGACTCGGGAAGCTGCGCGAGCCGTTCGGCGGACGCGCCTAGTCTCCTCGTGGAATCTTGTGGCCGTAGTCGACCATCTGGTCCTTGGACGGGGCCGCCAGGGCGAAGTCCTTGTCCCAGTCGGCCAGCTGGACCACTCCCGCCCCTCCGGCCCGTTGCAGGCGCAGCGGATACGGCGTGCCCTTGAGCGAGACGTCGAGCGTGCCGCCGCTGCCGCCGTCGCCGCTGACGCGGATCGTGCGGGTGCCGGCGATGGAGCCGTGGTCGCCGCGGGAGAGCTTGCCGTGCAGGCCCAGGACGCCGTCCAGCAGGACGGCCTTGTCGGTGAAGCCGCTGAGCTCCTTGTACGAGGGGTCGCCGGACGGGACCTTCACATACTTGGCGTCCAGCTTGTCGGCGGCGGAACCGCCGCCCTTCTGGTCCTGCTGCCCCTTCTGGTGCGACCAGAAGGCGGCATCGGCCTTCAGGTACAGATCCCCGCCGACGCGCAGCAGTTGGAACGTGCTGGCCTCGCTGGCGACCTTGCCCGAGCCGCCGTTCTTCTTGAGCCGCATGTCGAGCTTGTACGTATGGCCCCGGCTGACCAGATTGCCGGTGAGGTGCACCGCGCTCGCGCCCTCCGCCGCCGTGCGCGCCTTGGCCGCGATGGCCGGCGCCTCCAGCTTGCCCACGCCGTTCGTCCCCGCGTCGGGGTCCTCGGCGCACCCCGCGAGCGCTGCCGCCAGGCTCGCGCACATGGCCCCCACGAGAGCCGCGTTCCGGGTTCGCACGTCTGCTCTTGCCTCCTGATGCCGATGCAGTACGGAGCGTACCCGTGCCGTCCATGGGCAGTCGTCAGGAACCGTACGGCCGCCGTCCCACGGCGGTACGCACCAGGTCACGCTAGCCTGAAACTGACATTGAGCCAGATACAACCGGATACGAGGAGGAACACGACATGGCGTCTGGCGCCCCCAGGGTGTTCATCTCGCACCTCTCGGGAGTCGCCGTCTTCGACCCCAACGGCGACCAGGTGGGACGGGTCCGCGATGTCGTCGTCATCCTGCGCGTCGGCGGGCGGCCGCCGCGCGTGCTGGGGCTCGTGGTGGAGGTGGTCAGCCGGCGCCGGATCTTCCTTCCCATGAGCCGGGTGACGGGCGTCGAGTCCGGGCAGGTCATCACCACCGGCGTGGTCAATATGCGGCGCTTCGAGCAGCGCGCCTCCGAGACCCTCGTCCTCGGCGAGCTGCTCGACCGCAGGGTGCGGCTGGTGGAGAGCGGGGAGGCCAAGGAGGAGGTCACCGTCCTGGACGTGGCCATGGTCCAGCTGCCGGCCCGCCGGGACTGGGAGATCGACAAGGTCTTCGTGCGCAAGGGCAAGGGCGGCGCGCTGCGCCGCCGGGCGGAGGCGCTGACCGTCGAGTGGTCGGCCGTCACCGGTTTCTCCCTGGAGGAGCACGGGCAGGGCGCGGAGAACCTGCTCGCCGCCTTCGAGCAGCTGCGCCCGGCCGACCTCGCGAACGCCCTGCACCACCTCTCCGCCAAGCGGCGCTCGGAGGTGGCCGCGGCGCTGGACGACGACCGGCTCGCGGACGTGCTGGAGGAGCTGCCCGAGGACGACCAGGTGGAGATCCTCGGCAAGCTCAAGGAGGAGCGCGCGGCCGACGTGCTGGAGGCTATGGACCCCGACGACGCCGCCGACCTCCTCTCCGAGCTGCCGGAGGAGGAGAAGGAGCGGCTGCTGACGCTGATGCAGCCGGGCGACGCGGCGGACGTGCGGCGGCTGCTGTCGTACGAGGAGCGGACCGCGGGCGGCCTGATGACCACCGAGCCGATCGTGCTCCAGCCCGACGCCACCGTCGCCGACGCCCTGGCCCGGGTGCGCAACCCCGACCTGTCCCCCGCGCTCGCCGCCCAGGTGTACGTCTGCCGGCCGCCCGACGAGACGCCGACCGGCAAGTACCTGGGCACCCTGCACTTCCAGCGGCTGCTGCGCGATCCGCCGTTCACGCTCGTCAGCTCGATCGTGGACAGCGATCTGCTGCCGCTGCCGCCGGACACCCCGCTGACCGCCGTCACCAGCTATCTGGCGACGTACAACATGGTCTCCGCCCCTGTCGTCGACGAGAGCGGCTCGCTGCTGGGCGCGGTGACCGTCGACGACGTCCTGGACCATCTGCTGCCCGACGACTGGCGGGAGCGGGACCTGCACGGCCCGCCGGGCGCGGAGTTCGAGCCGGAGGGGGCCGACGGTGAGCGGTAACCGCCTGGACCAGCCCAGGGACCGGCGGCGGAGTCTGCTGCCGGCCTACGACCCGGAGGCGTTCGGCCGGTTCTCGGAGAAGATCGCGCGCTTCCTCGGCACCGGCCGCTTCATCGTCTGGATGACGGTCGTCATCATCCTGTGGGTGGTGTGGAACACCTCGGCCCCTCCCCACCTGCGGTTCGACCGCTACCCGTTCATCTTCCTGACGCTGATGCTGTCGCTGCAGGCGTCGTACGCGGCCCCGCTGATCCTGCTGGCGCAGAACCGGCAGGACGACCGGGACCGGGTCAATCTGGAGCAGGACCGCAAACAGAACGAGCGCTCCATCGCGGACACGGAGTATCTGACGCGCGAGGTGGCCGCGCTGCGGATGGGGCTCGGCGAGGTCGCGACGCGCGACTGGATGCGCTCCGAACTCCAGGATCTGCTCAAGGAGATCGAGGAGCGCAGGCCGCGGGAACCGGACCCGGAACGCTGACCGGCGGCGGCGCTGCCGAGGCCGTCGCGACGGCCGCCGCGGCGGCTCCCGCGGCCCCGCTGTGACCCCGCCCACCGACGCCCGCCCGTGCTCCACCGCGCGCCCGTACCGCCGTACCATCGTCGGTATGGCTACCGACACGCCCCAAGGCTCCGCGCCGAGCGAGGACGCCGTACGCGCCGCGCTCGCGACGGTGAACGACCCCGAGATCCACCGCCCCATCACCGAGCTGGGGATGGTCAAATCGGTGGAGATCGCGGCGGACGGCTCGGTCGCGGTCGCGGTCTATCTGACGGTCTCGGGCTGTCCCATGCGCGAGACGATCACCTCGAACGTGCGGGAGGCCGTCGCCTCCGTCGAGGGCGTGCGCGACGTCGCCGTCGAGCTGGACGTGATGAGCGACGAGCAGCGCAAGGAGCTGGCGTCCGCGCTGCGCGGCGGCACCGCCGAGCGCGAGGTGCCGTTCGCCCAGCCCGGCTCGCTCACCCGCGTCTACGCGGTGGCCTCCGGCAAGGGCGGCGTCGGCAAGTCCTCGGTGACGGTCAACCTGGCGGCGGCGATGGCGGCCGACGGGCTCAAGGTCGGCGTCGTGGACGCGGACATCTACGGGCACTCGGTGCCGCGCATGCTGGGCGCGGAGGGCCGCCCCACCCAGGTCGAGAACATGATCATGCCGCCGTCGGCGAACGGCGTGAAGGTCATCTCGATCGGCATGTTCACCCCCGGCAACGCCCCCGTGGTGTGGCGCGGGCCGATGCTGCACCGGGCGCTCCAGCAGTTCCTCGCGGACGTCTTCTGGGGCGACCTGGACGTGCTCCTGCTCGACCTGCCGCCGGGCACCGGCGACATCGCGATCTCCGTCGCGCAGCTGGTGCCGAACGCCGAGATTTTGGTCGTGACGACGCCGCAGCAGGCCGCCGCCGAGGTCGCCGAGCGGGCCGGTTCGATCGCCGTGCAGACCCACCAGAAGATCGTCGGCGTGGTCGAGAACATGTCCGGGCTGCCCTGCCCGCACTGCGACGAGATGGTGGACGTCTTCGGCACGGGCGGCGGCCAGCGGGTCGCCGAGGGGCTGACGAAGACGACGGGCACGCAGGTGCCGGTGCTGGGCTCGATCCCGATCGACGTGCGGCTGCGCGAGGGCGGCGACGAGGGCAAGCCGGTGGTCCTGACCGACCCCGAGTCCCCGGCGGGCAGCGCGCTGCGGACGATCGCGGGCAAGCTCGGCGGCCGGCAGCGGGGGCTGTCCGGCATGTCGCTGGGGATCACCCCGCGCAACAAGTTCTGAGCGGACGACGGTAAGGGGCGGCACCCCATGGATGCCGCCCCTTACCGTTGCCGTGTGCTCCCCGGCGGCGGACCGCCGACGGCTCCCGTACGCGCTCAGTGCTCGTACGAGGCGATGTCCTTGATCACCGAGAAGCCGAGCCCGTACGCGCTCATGCCGCGCCCGTACGCGCCCACGTGGACCCCGTCGCCGGTCGATCCGGCCAGCACCCAGCCGTACTCGGACTCGCGGTAGCGGAAGTCGGTGGGCGCGCCGTCCACGGACAGCGACAGCAGCGACCAGTCCGGGCCCTCCAGGGCGTCGGCCAGCTCCCAGGCGATCGCCGTCTGCTGGTCCAGCCAGTCCTGGCGCAGCCCGCGCTCCATCTTCGCGGGCCAGGTGCACGCCAGCAGCCCGGAACCGGCGAGCCAGGCCGCGGAGGAGACCGAGGTGGCCTCCAGCACGCCCGTACCGTCCGCGCTGCGCCGCACCGGGCGGTCCGCGATGGTCACCACGACCGCGAATCTCTGCCGGTCCGGGCTCTGGTCCAGGCGCAGCGAGGGCTCCTCGCCGTGGCCGACGGAACCGTGCTCGACCGTGTCGTCCGCGGCGGTGCCGACCTGCATCAGCCAGCGGGGCCCGGTATACGCGTCGTCCAGGCCGTACCAGGGGAACGAGGCCAGCAGATACCCGCCGACGGACCGCCGGGCTCGGGACGCTCCTCCCGGTGCTTCCCGCGCCGCCGGCGCGACCTCACCGTCGAGCGCCTCGGCCGTACCGGCTCCCTGCGCCTCTACCCGACTCGTCGTCTCCATCTGCGCGGCGCCTCCTCATTACCCCGTTGTCGCGGACGAGCCGCCTCCTCGAACGACGTCGTCCCGGACAAAGGGAGGATAGCCATACTGGCCCGTCCCGTAGGCCATACGGGGTATCAGGTGGCGTCGGGGTCGAAGGGCGGGCGCTCGTCCGGGGCCGGCTTCTCCCGCTTCTTCAGCAGGTCGGGGCCGCCGGCGGGGGCCGACGGCGAGGCGGAGGGGGCGGCGGGCGGCGGCGCGTCCTCCTCGCGGCCGTGCACGGCGTCCGTGACCTCGGCCATCTCCTTGCGCAGGTCGAAGCCGTTACGGATCTCCTTGAGGCCCAGCTCGTCCTTGTCCAGGACGTGCTTGCGCACGAACGTCTTCGGATTGAGGTCCTCGAACTCGAAGTCCTTGAACTCCGGCCCCAGCTCGGAGCGGATGTCTTCCTTCGCGCTGTCCGAGAACTCCCTGATCTTCCGAATGGTCCGCGAGACGTCCTGGATCATCTTCGGCAGCTTGTCCGGGCCGAAAATGAGCACCGCAAGGATGACGAGCGCGACCAGCTCTAGGGGTCCTATGTCGAAGAACACCTTGCAGCTCCTTGATACGTCTGTGGCCGACGGGCCAGGCCGCCTATCACGGTACCTGCCTGCGTGCGCCGTTCGGGAGACACCCGGACCAACATCAGGCCAAAGCTCGGGCCGAGCGGGCCGCACGGGCGGCCCGCCGGGGCTCCGAAATCAGCTGCCACTGGCGGTGCCGAGGGTCAGCCGGACGGTGCGGGCAGCGCCGTCGTGCTCGACGGTGAGGGTCAGCGCGTCCCCGGGACGGTGACTGCGGATCTTGACGATCAGCTCCTGGCCGCTGCGCACCGGCGCGCCGTCCAGCTGGGTGATGACGTCTCCCGGCTTGAGGCCCGCCTTGTCGCCGGGGCCGTCCGGGGTGACGGCGGGGCCCTTGACGCCCTTGGAATTCACCCGCGCGCCCGTGCCGGAGTAGGCCATGTCGATGGTGACGCCGATCACGGGGTGGGCGGCCCGGCCCGTGTTGATCAGCTCCTCGGCCACCCGGCGGGCCTGGTTGATCGGTATCGCGAAGCCCAGGCCGATGGAGCCGCCCTGGCCGCCGTCGAGTCCGGAGCCGTTGCCCACGGAGCGGATGGCGCTGTTGATCCCGATGACGCGCGCCTTCGCGTCCACCAGGGGGCCGCCGGAGTTGCCGGGGTTGATCGGGGCGTCGGTCTGCAGGGCGTCGACATAGCTGGTGTCGCTGCCGTCCTGCTTCTCGCCGCCGGCCGTTATCGGCCGCTCCTTGGCGCTGATGATCCCCGACGTCACCGTGCCGGCCAGCTCGTACGGCGCGCCGACGGCGACCACCGGGTCGCCGACCTGCGCCGAGTCGGAGTTGCCCAGGGCCAGGGGCTTGAGGCCGGTGACTCCGGAGACCTTGATGACCGCCAGGTCGTAGCCGCTGTCCCGGCCGACGACGGTCGCCTTCGCCGTCTGGCCGCCGCTGAACGTCACCGATATCTCGCCGTCGTCGCCGGCCGGTTCCACGACGTGGTTGTTGGTGAGGATGTGCCCCCGCTTGTCCAGCACGAAGCCGGTGCCGGTGCCCTGCTCGCTGGCGCCGCGCACGTGGATCGTCACGACGCCGGGCAGCACGGCCGAGGCGATGCTCGCCGTCGAGCCGGGGGCCCGGGCGGCCCGCTCGGCCGACGCCTGCGGCAGGCTCACATCGGTGACGTTGCCGTTCCGCTCCAGATACGCCCCGATGCCGCCGCCGATCCCGCCGGCCACCAGCGCCACCACGACGACCGCCGCGGCCAGCCGGCCCCGCCCCCACGGCTTGCCCTCCGGCCGCTCGGGACGCGGCTCGCCCCAGGGGTCGTACCCCTGCCACTGCGCCGGCGGCGACGGCGGTACGTACGCACCGCCGTACCCGCTGACGTGGGGGCTGTGCTGCCCGTACGAGCCGGACTGCCCGTACGGGCCGTCGACGGGAGCCGCCGTCGGCCGCTGCACGGGCGGCGCGGGCGCCCAAGGCCCGGGGCCGCCGTACGGGGGCGTCCCGTAGGGATCGGGGTCGTGCAGGGGCTTGTCGGGGACGGCCTGCCCCGCGGCCGGGAGGGCGACGGTGGGACGGTCGTTCTCGGGCCGGCCGGCAGGCGCCTGCCCGGCCACCGCGGCGTGCGGGGCTCCCGGCACGGGCGAGGACGGCCCGGCTCCGGGCTGTCCCGGCTCGGGCTGCCGGGCGGAGGCCCGGTCCTCGTCGGCCGCAGGCGCGGTCGTCTCGGAGGGCCGGGCCGTGGCGGGCTGCCCGCCCGCCGGGGAATCGGTTGCCGGAGCCACCGACTCTGGCCGCGACCGGTCCGAGGACGGCTCGCCGACAGCGGCCGTGCCGGCAGGCGGAGCGGCGTCTGCCGTGACGGCAGGCGGCGCGGCCGCGGACGCCTCGTCGCCCGGCGCCTCCGGGGCGCCCATGGCCTGCTGCGGACGGCTCCACCACTTCGGCTGGGGCCCGGGGGCCTTCGCGTCGTCCATGTTCTCCCCACAGTTCACCTGCGACCCGGCGCGGGCCTGTCGGTCGGTCGCATGGACCGCCTGTCGCATGGCCCACCTGGAGATTCAACCAGGTCGGCGCGGGTTCGCGCAGGGGGCCGTCAGCGGTGCGGGGTCAGTGCGGAGGCGGCGTCGGCGGTGAGCAGCCGACTGGCGGCGTCGGACGGCGGCGGGGCGGCCGGGGCCTGGACGGGGGCGGGGACGTCGGACGGGCCCGACACCGGCGGCTCGGCCGCCGTGGCCGGCCGTACGAGCGGCGAAACCGTGCTCCCGGAGCGCGGGGGCGCCGCGAACGGGCCCATCGGCGGCTGCGCGTGCGCCGTCGTCGTCGGGAACGACGACGCGTACCGCTCCCCCGGCGCGCTGAACATGGAGGGCCGGTCCCGCGAGGCCGCCGCGAGCCCGATCTCGCGCCGCGTGCCGTCGGCGTTGAGCGTCCCGAACGACGGCGTCCCCGGCGCGTCCGACCGGGCGCTCGGGGTGTCCATGGCCGCGTCCAGCGGCAGCGCGCCGCCGAGCGCGAACGCGGCGAGCGAGACCGCGCCGGCGGCGGCGAAGGCGAAGCGCCGGCCGCGCGGTCCCGGCCGCTCCACCTCGTGGATGCGGAAGCCGCGCTCACGAGGCTGCGGGGCGATCCCCGGCAGCAGCGTCAGCGTCTCGCCGACCGCGCCGAGGTCGCCGTCTCTTCCCGGGCCGCCGAACGGCGGCCCGCCCCTGTCGTCTCCGGGTCCCCCGCCGGGCAGGCTCTGGAGCCGCGCGAGGAACCCCGCCGAGGGCGGCGGCGCCGCCGTCTCGGCGAACACGCTTTTGAGCCGACGCTGCGCGTCGGCCTCCGCTTTGCACTTTCCGCACGTAGCCAGGTGCGCGAGCACCCGCTCCCGAGAATCGTGCCCCAACTCCCCGTCGACCAGGGCCGCGAGGCGGTCGCCGAGATGTTGCTCGGCGGGGGACTGACCGCCTGATCCGGTCACGCGATTTCTACCTCCCCACTCAGCGGAGCCACGGTCGCGACGGCACGCTGCTCGGCCCGAGCGGCGGGCGAGCGGTGCTGAAGGGCCTTGCGCAGGTGCGAGCGGCCGCGGTGGATGCGGCTGCGCACGGTGCCGAGCTTCACGCCGAGGGTGGCGGCGATCTCCTCGTAGGACAGCCCTTCGATGTCGCACAGCACGACGGCCGCGCGGAACTCCGGCGCGAGCGTGTCCAGCGCCTGCTGGACGTCGGCGTCGAAGTGGGTGTCGTTGAAGTGCTGCTGCGGCGAGGGCTCGCGACTGGGGAGCCGCTCCGCCGCGTCGTCACCGAGCGCGTCGAAGCGGATGCGCTGCCGGCGGCGGACCATGTCGAGGAACAGGTTGGTGGTGATGCGGTGCAGCCACCCCTCGAACGTCCCCGGGGTGTAGGTGGACAGCGAGCGGAAGACGCGGACGAAGACCTCCTGCGTGAGGTCCTCGGCGTCGTGCTGGTTGCCCGTGAGCCGATATGCGAGGCGATAGACCCGTGCGCTGTGCGTGCTGACGATCTCCTCCCACGTGGGAGGGGTCCACGCCGGCGCATCCGCATCGGTGGCGAAAGTCGCGGTGGCTGCGGAGTTTGCGGTGCGGGAACGGTCAGCGGTGTTGGTCACGGATTTCGGCTCGCCGGAAGACCTCCGGAAGCGCCTCAGCACTCCCCTGCGGTCGCCGGCCGAAGCCGCACCTCCCCTATCGGCTCTGGCGGTGTCCAGTAGAGCCCCTACCATATCCACCTCGCCCGTTAGCTCCGGATAAGCATTTTTGACCTGCATTTGGCCCAGGTTCATCGGCTTCCCCCACCCCTTACCAACGCCCGGTCCCATCTGCGGGTTCCCGTGGGCAGCGGATACAGTCACGGTTGCGTGGACTACGGGGACAGAGGAGAGGGCCATTACCGGCAACCGGCAGACGAGCTGGGCATTCGCGGATGCGTTCGTCGCCGAGGACGAGGTGTTGCGCTGGGCCCGTGACCGGGCCCGTGAGGCAGGTCTCCACTCGGTGTCGTCCGGCACCGGCGCCGCGCTGCGCCTGCTCGCCGCCACGGTGGACGCCAAGGCCGTCGCCGAAATCGGCACCGGCACCGGGGTGTCCGGCATCCACCTGCTGCACGGCATGCGCCCGGACGGCGTGCTGACGACCGTGGACAGCGAGCCGGAGCGGCAGCAGTTCGCCCGCGAGGCGTTCCGGGCCGCGGGGTTCGCGGGCAACCGGGCCCGGTTCATCCCCGGCCGCGCCCTGGAGGTCCTGCCCCGCCTCGCGGACGGCGGCTACGACCTGGTGTTCTGCGACGGTGACCGGCTGGAGTGCCTCGACTACCTCGCCGAATCGTTGCGGCTGCTGAGACCCGGCGGGCTGGTCTGCTTCGAGGGCGTGTTCGCCGACGGCCGCACCGTGGACTCCGCCGCCCAGCCCGCCGAGGTACAGCGGCTGCGGGAACTGCTGCGGGCCGTACGCGAGTCGACGGCCCTGCTGCCGTCGCTGCTGCCGGTGGGCGACGGCCTGCTGTGCGCGGTCAAACGCCCCTGAATCGGCCGTCGGCCCCGTCATCGGCCCAGCCGTGGGAATTCGGACAATCCAGCAAAGGGCACTCGGGAAGCGTCTGCCGTAAGGCGGCGGAAATGCCACTGCCCCGCCGCTCGGTTCGCACCGGAACGGCAGGGCAGCGCAGAAAAACGCGGGCCAAATGTGTCAGCCGACGACCTTCTTCAGGGCATCCCCGAGGGCGTCCGCCTCGTCCGGTGTCAGCTCGACGACAAGCCGACCGCCGCCTTCGAGCGGAACGCGCATGACGATGCCCCGCCCCTCCTTGGTCACCTCGAGCGGGCCGTCGCCCGTCCGCGGCTTCATGGCCGCCATGCTCGTTCCCCTTCCTGAAACCAGCTCATCGCAGCCGACAACCCAGGTGTCACCGGCATCGAACACATTGCTTCAAGGCCATTATCCCGCATCGAACGACCCGATGACCAACATCGGTCGGCATCCCTTCTGCAACGCGCTCGCGCAAAACCACCCAATTCGGCGATCCGGCTGCGATACTGCGCCGCCATCGCAAGGGTGGCCCTGCCCGATTCTTTGACGCAGGTCACATGTCCACGCCCGGCGATCTCCGGCATGCTGAGCGCTGCGCGCCGCCGCCACGGGCTTCGGCGGCACGTACCGAGCCCCGACGGAAGGGATGCACCATGGCCGACACCGTGCTCTACGAGGTGACCGACGGACTCGCGACGATCACCTTGAACCGCCCCGACGCCATGAACGCGCTGAACACGGAGGCGAAGGTCGCGCTCCGCGACAGCGTGCGGCAGGCCGCGGCGGACCCGGCGGTCCGGGCCGTGCTGCTGACCGCCACCGGGCGCGCCTTCTGCGTGGGCCAGGACCTCAAGGAGCACATCGGGCTGCTGAACGAGGACAGCGAGCGCGGCGAGCGCCGCACGATGAGCACCGTGCGCGAGCACTACAACCCCATCGTCACCGCGCTCGCCGGAATGCCGAAGCCGGTCGTGGCCGGGGTCAACGGCGTCGCGGCGGGGGCGGGGGCGGGGTTCGCGCTCGCCGCCGACTACCGGGTCGTCGCGGACACCGCCTCCTTCAACACTTCCTTCGCCGGGGTCGCGCTCACCGCCGACTCGGGCGTCTCCTGGACCCTGCCGCGCCTCATCGGCCACGGCCGCGCCGCCGACCTGCTGCTCTTCCCGCGCAACGTCCCCGCCCAGGAGGCGTACGAGCTGGGGATCGCCAATAAGGTCGTGCCCGCCGCCGAGTTGGCCGCCGAGGCCGAGGCCGTGGCGCGCCGGCTCGCCGAGGGCCCGACCGCCGCCTACGCGGCGATCAAGGAGTCGCTGGCCTTCGCCGCCGGCCACGGCCTCGCCGAGACGCTGGAGAAGGAGGACGAGCTCCAGACGCGCGCGGGGGCCTCCGAGGACCACGGCATCGCGGTCGCGGCCTTCGTGAAGAAGGAGAAGCCCGAGTATCTGGGCCGCTGACGCCGGAAGTGGCCCGGGACGGGGACCGGAAGCTCAGTGAGCCCTCTCCACCGCCTCGCGGACGTGGCAGACCGCCAGGTGGTCGTTGACGAGGCCGCACGCCTGCATGAGGGCGTACGCGGTCGTGGGGCCGACGAAGCGGAAGCCGCGCTTCTTGAGGTCCTTGGCCAGTGCCGTCGACTCCGGTGTGATCGGCGGCACGTCGGCGACGGTGCGCGGGGCCGGGCGGCCGGCCCGCTCGGGCGCGTACGACCAGATCAGCGCGTCGAGCTCGCCGGCCGGCAGCTCCGCCGCGACCTTGGCGTTGTTGATCGTGGCCGCGATCTTGGCGCGGTTGCGGATGATGCCGGCGTCCGTGAGCAGCCGCTCCGCGTCCGCGTCCGTGAAGGCCGCGACCTTCTCGATCCGGAAGTCCGCGAACGCGGCCCGGAACCCCTCCCGGCGGCGCAGGATCGTGATCCAGGACAGCCCCGATTGGAACGCCTCCAGGCACATCCGCTCGTACAGCGCGTCGTCGCCGTGCACCGGGCGGCCCCACTCCGTGTCGTGGTACGCGCGGTAGTCGGCCATCGACTCGGACTCCATCCCCCAGGGGCAGCGCGGCACTCCGTCCGGCCCGTACGCCACGCCGCTCATGACGCGGCCCCCTGATCCGGTGCGCCCGGCGCGCCGGGCGCGCCCGGTTCGTCCGGCCGGTCGGGCTCGGCGGGGCCGGGCCGCTCGCCCTTGAGCAGCTCCGGGCCGCCGACCGCGGCGGCCTGCGCGCCCGCGAGCGCTGCCTCCAGCTCGGCGATCCGCGCGTCGCGCTCGGTCAGCTCGGCCGCGAGCCGGTCGAGGGCGTCGTCGGCCTCCGCCATGCGGTAGCCGCGGAGCCCGATCGGCAGCCGCAGCGACTCGACGTCGGTGCGGTGCAGCGGCCGGTCCTCCGGCAGCGGATCGCCGATCCGGTCCGGCTCGGCCTCGCTCAGCGCGCCGCCGTCGCCGTCGCCGCCCGCGACGGCGAGCGTGACCGCGCCCACCACCACGACCAGCGCGATGAGAAAGAACCAGAACACGACCATCTCCCCGCAGTGCGCCCGCGACCCAGCGGCCGGCGCCTCATCGACCGGCCCGGCGTATGTCTTCCGTCCGTCCCGATCGTGCCATGCCGCACTGACAACGGTCCCCCACGTGCGACAGGACGGCCCCGCCGGGCCGGAAGGGGCCGGGGCCGGAGGGTTAAGGTCGCTGCCGGACCACGTGAGAGGGAGTTACGGAATGCTGCGGCTGGGACGGCGCGAGTTCGGCGAACACGAACCCGTGATCATGGCGATCGTGAACCGGACTCCCGATTCCTTCTACGACCAGGGCGCCACCTTCAGCGACGGCCCGGCGCTGGAACGCGTCGAGCGGGCGGTGTCGGAGGGCGCCGCCATCATCGACATCGGCGGGGTCAAGGCCGGCCCCGGCGACGAGGTGAGCGCCGCGGAGGAGGTGCGGCGCACGGTGGGCTTCGTGGCCGAGGTGCGCAAGCTCCATCCGGACGTGGTGATCAGCGTCGACACCTGGCGGCACGAGGTCGGCGAGGCGGTCTGCGAGGCGGGCGCGGATCTGCTCAACGACGCGTGGGGCGGGGTGGATCCGGCGCTGGCCGAGGTCGCGGCGCGCCATGGCGCGGGGCTGGTGTGCACGCACGCGGGCGGCGCCGAGCCCCGGACGCGGCCGCACCGGATCACGTACGAGGACGTGATGGCGGACATCCTGCGGGTGACGCTCCGGCTGGCCGAGCGCGCCGTGGAGCTGGGCGTGCGGCGCGACGCGATCATGATCGATCCGGGGCACGACTTCGGCAAGAACACCCGGCACTCGCTGGAGGCGACCCGGCGGCTCGGGGAGATGGCCGAGACGGGCTGGCCCGTGCTCGTATCGCTGTCGAACAAGGACTTCGTCGGCGAGACGCTCGACCGGCCGGTCAAGGAGCGGCTGATCGGAACGCTCGCGACGACGGCGGTCTCGGCGTGGCTCGGCGCCCAGGTCTACCGGGTGCACGAGGTCGCCGAGACGCGGCAGGTGCTGGACATGGTGGCCTCCATCGCGGGCCACCGGGCCCCGGCGGTGGCCCGCCGGGGCCTCGCCTAGCCGGGCCCCGCCCAGCCGAGGCCCGCCGACGGGACTCGCCGGCGGGCCGACGGGGCGGGGCGGCCCCGGCCGTATGCCCCGCCGGCCCGCCCCGCGACCCGCGACCGGATTCAGGGCCCCGCTTCCTTCGTGACCAGGGCGATGGCCTCGTCGATGTCGTCCGTGATGTGGAAGAGCTCCAGGTCCCGCTCCGCCGCCTTGCCCTGGGCGATCAGCGTGTGGGTGACCCAGTCGACCAGTCCCTGCCAGTACTCCGTGCCGAAGAGCACGATCGGGAAGCGGGTGACCTTCTTCGTCTGCACGAGGGTGAGCGCCTCGAAGAGCTCGTCCAGGGTGCCCAGCCCGCCGGGCAGCACGACGAAGCCGCTGGCGTACTTCACAAACATCGTTTTTCGGACGAAGAAGTACCGAAAATCGACGCCGATATTCACATACGGGTTGAGCCCCTGCTCGAAGGGCAACTCGATGCCCAGGCCCACGGAGACGCCGCCGGCCTCCGTCGCCCCCTTGTTCGCCGCTTCCATCGCGCCCGGCCCGCCGCCGGTGATCACCGCGAAGCCGGCCTCCACCAGCCCGCGCCCGATCTGCACCCCGGCCTCGTACTCCGCCGAGTCCTTCGGCGTACGGGCCGAGCCGAAGACGCTGATGGCGGGCGGCAGTTCGGCGAGCGCGCCGAAGCCCTCCACGAACTCGGACTGGATGCGCATGACCCGGAACGGGTCCTCGTGCACCCAGTCCGTCGCCCCATGGGTGTCCAGCAGGTGCTGGTCGGTGGTCCCCGGCTGCATCTGGTCCTTTCGGCGCACCACCGGTCCCCGGCGCTGTTCGTGCTGTGCGCGCGCCCCTTCGGGGTTCCCCATACTGTGCTCCCTCTGCTGCGGATCTGTGCAGTTCAGGGTAGGCCCACCGGGGTTTCGCGCAGGGACACTTCGGCGAGCGGGGGTGCTTCAGCGCGTCAGCCAGGCGCGCAGCCGCTCCTCTGCCTCCAGCACGGCCGCGGTCGCGACGTGTTCTTCGCGGGTGTGGGCCAGCTTCGGGTCGCCGGGGCCGTAGTTCACGGCGGGCACGCCGAGCGCGGAGAAGCGCGCGACGTCGGTCCAGCCGTCCTTGGCCGCGACCTCGGCGCCGACCGCCTCGACGAACGCCGCCGCGGCCGGGTGCGCGAGTCCGGGCAGCGCGCCGGGCGCGGTGTCGGTCAGGACGACGTCGAAGCCGTCGAAGACCTCCCGTACGTGCGCGAGGGCCGCGGCCTCGTCGCGGTCGGGCGCGAAGCGGAAGTTGACGATCACGGCGCAGGCGTCGGGGATGACGTTGCCCGCGTTGCCGCCTTCGATCTGCACGGCGTTGAGGCACTCGCGGTAGAGCAGGCCGTCGATCTCCGCGTGCCGCGCCTCGTACGCGGCGAGCCGGTCGAGGATCGGCGCGGCCTTGTGGATGGCGTTGTCGCCGAGCCAGTCGCGCGCGGAGTGGGCGCGCCTGCCGGTCGTCTCGACGCGGACCCGCAGGGTGCCCTTGCAGCCGCCCTCGACCTTGCCGTCGGTGGGCTCCAGCAGCACCGCGAAGTCGCCCGCCAGCCACTCGGGGTGGTGGTCGCCGAGCCGCTTCAGGCCGCTGAGCTCCGCCTCGACCTCCTCGTGGTCGTAGAAGACGAAGGTCACGTCGCGGTTGGGGTCCGGCAGCGTGGCGGCGACGCGCAGCTGCACGGCGACGCCGGACTTCATGTCGGAGGTGCCGCAGCCCCACAGCACGCCGTCGGCGTCGAGCCGCGAGGGCACGTTGTCGGCGATCGGCACGGTGTCGATGTGCCCGGCGAGCAGGACCCGCTCGGCGCGCCCCAGGTCCGTACGGGCCACGATCGCGTCGCCGTCGCGCTCGACGCTCAGGTGCGGCAGGGCGCGCAGCGCGTGCTCGACGGCGTCGGCGAGCGCCTTCTCGTCCCCGCTCACGGAGGGGAAGTCGACGAGCTGTGCGGTGAGCGCTGCGGCGTCGAGGGACAGGTCCAGTGCGGCGTGTTCCATGCGGCGACTCTAACCGGGCCCCGACGCTCCCCGCAGGCCCGCCCTAAAGCTGATATACGCCCTCATCGAGCACAGAAGATTCTTATGTCTCTCCAGTACCGTATGCGCCATGTCCCGCACCTCCCCCGCACCGCGGGGCCGTCTGCTGCGCCTCGCCGCCGCCTGCGCCGTGCTGCTGGCGCTGATCGGCTATCTGATCGCCCACTTCATGACGGCCGGTCCGGGGGCGCCGCGGTGCACCGCGGCGTCCGGCGGCAAAGATTTCTCGCTCGACCCGGAGCAGGCCGCGAACGCCGCCACCATCGAGGCCGTCGGCTCCGCGCGCCGGCTGCCGGAGCGGGCGGTGACGATCGCGCTGGCCACCGCGATGCAGGAGTCGGGGCTGCGCAACATCAAGCACGGGGACCGGGATTCGGTCGGCCTCTTCCAGCAGCGGCCGTCCCAGGGCTGGGGCACGGCCCGGCAGATCACGGACCCGGTGTACTCGGCGGGGAAGTTCTACGACGACCTCGTCGATGTGGACGGGTACGAACGGCTGCCGCTGACCGTGGCGGCGCAGGCGGTGCAGCACAGCGCCTTCCCCGAGGCGTACGAGAAGCACGCGGCGGACGCGACGTTGCTGGCCGCGGCGCTCACCGGCCGGCCGGCCGCGTCCTTCACCTGCACGACCAGCCCCTCCGACGGCCGGCCGGGCTCCGCGACGGCGGTGCGGGCGAAGCTGCGGACCGACTTCGGGACGGGGCTGCGGCCGGTCCTGGGGGCCGGGTCCGGCCGGGCCGCGCACACGGTCACGGTGCCGGTGAAGGGCGGCGGCGCGTCGGGCGAATCGCAGCGCCGGGGGCTGGAGTTGGCGCGGTGGGCGGTGGCGCACGCGGAGGAGCTGCGGATCGCGAGCGTCTCCTTCGGCGGCCGGGAGTGGACGTCGGCGCATTCCGGCGACGGCTGGCGGAAGTCCGCCGACGCCTCCGTCACGGATGTACGAATCGCCACCGCGCAATAGTGCGCGGGGTCCCTCGAAGGCGGTATGCGCGGCACCGCCGAATGAGGTGCGCAACCCGTCGCGGTGACGCGTACTCAATCGAGTCAACTCCCTTGCACATCAAGGGGCGTGACGTTTCTTCCGCCATTCCCGGGCCACCGATTTCGCCCGGTTTTCGGCAGAGCCGATAATGCGATGCATTGCCCATTCTTTACCTTGGGCCACCGCAACCTTCCGGGGCCTCACGCGGTAGTCACTGCGTCCGATCGCCGGACAGCAAGCGTCCTTACCTCTCCCGTCGAAGGAGCAACATGTCTCTCCCCCTCACGCGTCGGATCGCCCGAGCCGCGCTCCTGGTCGCGGCGGCAGCTCCCGTGATCGGCGCGGCCGGAGCCGCGAGCGCGGCGCCCCTGCCGAGCACCCCGGCCCTGGGCGGGCTGTCCACCATCGACGGCGCCAACCTCGGCAACGCGGTGGACGGCGCCTCGCAGAAGGCGACCAACGTGGCGGGCGACGCCGGCAGCAAGGCCGTGAAGAAGGCCGTACCGGCCGCGGGCAAGGTCGTCGGCAAGGCCGGCAAGACCGCCCTCCCGGCCGCGCAGAAGGCCACGGGCGACGCCGGCGGCCTCCTCGGCAGCGCCGCCAAGGGCGCGACCGAGGGCGGCCTGCCCACCGGCTCGCTGCCGAAGGGCCTGCCGCTGGGCGGCTGACCGACCGTCTGAGGCCGGGCGCGACCGCGCGCACCGAGGCCGCACAGCCGAAGGGGCCCGAGGAGCATCCGCTCCTCGGGCCCCTTCGTGCGCGTGAAACGGGGGCGCCCACGCGCGCGTACCGGCCGAAAACCGAAACGGCCCTCCCTGAGGGGCGCTCGAGAAGGCCCCGCGCGCACCGTCCGGGCCGGCCGTCGAGCCGCTACTCCGTCAGCCGCCGTACCGCCGCGTCCACGCGTTCGTCCGTGGCCGTCAGGGCGACGCGCACGAACCGCTCGCCCGCCGTGCCGTAGAAGTCGCCCGGCGCGACGAGGATGCCGCGCTTGGAGAGGTCGCCGACCGTGTCCCAGCACGGCTCGTCCCGCGTCGCCCACAGGTACAGCGACGCCTCGCTGTGCTCGATGCGGAACCCGGCGGCCTCGAAGGCCGCCCGCAGCACGGTCCGCCGGCGCGCGTAGCGGGCGCGCTGCTCGTCCACGTGCGCGCGGTCGCCGAGCGCCACCACGGTGGCCGCCTGCACGGGCGCGGAGACCATCATTCCGCCGTGCTTGCGGATCTGGAGCAGCTCGCCGAGCACGGCCGGGTCGCCGGCCGCGAACGCGGCGCGGTAGCCCGCCAGGTTGGAGCGCTTGGAGAGCGAGTGGACGGCGACGACGCCCTCGTACGAGCCGCCGCAGACGTCCGGGTGCAGCACGGAGACCGGGTCGGCCTCCCAGCCCAGCTCGATGTAGCACTCGTCGCTGAAGATCAGCACGCCGTGCTCGCGGGCCCACGCCAACGTGCGCCGCAGCTCCTCCGCGCTCAGCACCCGACCGGTCGGGTTCGAGGGCGAGTTGAGCCACAGCAGCTTGAGACCGGCCGGGTCCAGCTCCCACGGGTCGTCGTAGACGACGGGCTCGGCGCCGGCCAGCCGCGCGCCGACCTCGTACGTCGGGTAGGCGAGACGCGGGTAGGCCACCTTGTCGCCCGCGCCGAGCCCGAGCTGGGTCGGGAGCCAGGCCACCAGCTCCTTCGAACCCACCACCGGCAGCACGTTGGCGTGCGTCAGATCCCGCGCCCCGAGCCGCTCCGCGCACCAGCCCGTGAGCGCGTCGCGCAGCGCGGCCGTACCCCACACCGTCGGATAGCCGGGGCTGTCGGCCGCGTCGGAGAGCGCGCGCCGGACCACCGCGGGCACGGGGTCCACGGGCGTGCCGACCGAGAGGTCGACGATGCCGTCGGCATGGCCGGCGGCCGTCGCCTTGTACGGTTCGAGCCGGTCCCACGGGAAGGCGGGAAGCCGGTCGGAGACTGCGCCCACGGTGCTCACTTTCCTCACGTCGTACTCACAACGCCTCGGTCCCGCGCGGCGGGCATGCCGTGCGGGACCGGGGCGGCGCGCTTCGTACCCGCTTACTGGTTCTGCGGGTCCAGCGCGGCGATGAAGGGGTGGTCGCGCTCGATCAGGCCGAGCTTCGAGGCGCCACCGGGCGAGCCGAGCTCGTCGAAGAACTCGACGTTCGCCTTGTAGTAGTCCTTCCACTCCTCAGGAGTGTCGTCCTCATAGAAGATTGCCTCGACCGGGCAGACCGGTTCGCAGGCGCCACAGTCGACGCATTCGTCCGGGTGGATGTACAAGGACCGGGAGCCCTCGTAGATGCAGTCGACGGGGCACTCCTCGATGCACGCCTTGTCCTTCACGTCGACACAAGGCTGCGCGATGACGTAGGTCACGCTGTCGTTCCTCCTCGGTAGGGCGTATCTCGCGCGGGAGCGCGGCGTCGTCGATGCCCGCACCTAGTATCTCCGTTCCCGGGCAAGAGACGCACAAGAGGGGTGGAGAGAGCTGTGGAATTCACCACGGGCGGACGGTTCGAGGTTCGGATCACCCCTGCTGATGTGGGGAAAAGGGTATCGGTGCGGCGCGTCATCGACACCAGCGGGATGGCGGAGAAATTCACCGACACTGTTGGCGTTCTCACATCATGGGCGGATGGTGTGCTGCGGATCACACGAAGATCCGGCGAAACCATCCCTGTGGAGGAAGCGACGCTGGTCGCGGGCAAGGTCGTGCCGCCGACACCCGCCCGGCGGCGCGTCCCCGCCACGAACGCCGAGGAGCTCGACCGGGTCGCCGCCCGCGCCTGGCCCCCGGTGGAGAGCGAGTTCCTGGGCGGCTGGCAGCTGCGCGCGGCGGCCGGTTTCACCCGGCGCGCCAACTCGGTGCTGCCGCTGGGCGACCCCGGAATGCCGCTGGAAGCGGCGCTGCGCCGGACCGCCCAGTGGTACGCGGCGCGAGGGCTGCCCCCGTACGTACAAGTCAGCGAGGGCACGGTCGGCGCCGGACGACGGCTGGCGGACGCGCTGACGGAGCACGGCTGGCGCCCGGAGGGGTCCGCGCTCATACGGATCGGGGCGCTCGCGCCCCTCGCGGACACCGGGGCGGACCTCTCGTCCGCGGTCCTCGCGCGGACCCCCGGCGGGGACTGGCTGCGGCGGTACGGGCGGCTCAGCCGGCACGGGCCCGAGGCGGCCCGGGTGCTGGGCGGCGGCCCGTCCGTCTGGTTCGCGACGGTGCCGGGGGAGGCCGGCGAGCCGCCCGCCGCGATCGGGCGGTGCGTGGTGGACGGCCGCTGGGCGGGGTTCACCGCCATCGAGGTCGATCCGGCGCGCCGGCGCCGCGGGCTGGCCTCGACAGTGCTGGCGGCGCTCGCGGACAAGGCGCTGGGCGAGGGGGCCTCGGCGGCGTATCTCCAGGTGGAGGAGGAGAATGAGGGGGCGCACGCGCTGTACGACCGGCTGGGCTTCATCACCCACCACCGCTACGACCACTGGCGTGGCCCCGTATAGGAGTGTGCGGGTCCACCGCCCCGAGTGGGTACGAGGCACATATGTACGAGACCACCGGCCGACGGCAGCGGTTCGCGGAGGCGGCGCGCGAGAAGCGCCCCGACCTCGCGCTGCTCTGCCTGCTCCTCGCCGCCGAGGCCGATGACGGGCTGGACGAGTCCGGCATCGACGCCGCGCAGATCGAACTCGACCGGCTGGCCGGGCAGCTGCCCGCACTGGCCTCCGCCCGGCTGCGCCCGGAACCGGCGAGATGGGCGCGCGCGCTGGCCGAGCTGCTCGGCGAGCGCCACGGCTTCCAGGGCGGCCCCGCCGACTACCGCAGGCTGGAGTCCTCGCTCCTGCACGAGGTGCTGCGCAGGCGGCGCGGGCTGCCGATCCTGCTGTCCGTGGTGTGGCTGGAGGTGGCGCGGCGGGCGGGCGCCCCGGTGTACGGGGTGGCGCTGCCCGGCCACTTCGTCATCGGGTTCGGCGATCCGTACGGGCCGCACGCGCTGGCCGACCCGTTCGAGGGCGGGCGGCCGCTCTCCGACGACGACGCGGGGCTGCTCGTCGCGGGCGCGACGGGCGCGCCGCTCTCCCCCGCCATGCTCTCCCCGGCGGAGCCGCTGGAGATCGTGCAGCGCATCCTGAACAACATCCGGGCCTGGGCCACGGCCCGCCCGGAGCGGAGCGACGTGCAGCTGTGGGCCGTCGAGCTGACGCTGCTGCTGCCCAGCCACCCGGCCCGGCTCCGCTACGAGCACGCCCAGCTGCTCGTACAGCGCGGGGACTTCACGGGCGGCGCCCGCGAGATGGAGGAGTACGCGGAGGTGATCGCGGCCATGGAGCCGAGCGCCGCCGAGTCCGTACGGCGGCAGGCGCGCTCGGCGCGGGCGATGCTGAACTGAGCCCGTCGGACCTACGGGTCAGGCGGCCTGGGCCTCCTCCGAGGCGGCCACGCGGGGCACCTCCACGGCGCGCGGCGCGTCGGCGAGGCGCCGGCCGGCCTCGGCGCGCCGCACCACCAGCACCGCCGCGTCGTCCCGCAGCTCGCCGCCGGTGTACGCGTCCAGATCGGCGCGGAGCGCGCGGGCGAGGTCGGCCGGGCTCAGGTGCGTCCAGCCGGCCAGCCGCTCGCGCAGCGGGTAGAACTCCCCGGCCGCGTCGCGCGCCTCGGTCACCCCGTCCGTGCACAGGACCATCCAGTCGTCCGCGTGCTGCGCCATGTCCGCGGCCCGGCGCGGCCGGCCGGTGAGCCCGCCGAGCCCCAGCGGCAGCCCGGCGTCCAGCGGCAGCCGCTCCTCCACCTGGTCGCCGCGGACCACGTAGTAGGGGATGTGGCCGCAGGAGAGCGCCCGTCCCTCGCCCGGCCCCGTCATCTCCAGCAGCAGCGCGGTGACGAAGCGCTCGTCGGCGCCGGTGCGGGAGAACGCGTCGTTGTGGCGGACGAGCGCCGCCTCCAGGTGCTCGGCGACGTCCTCCAGATTCCGTTCGTGGTACGCGGCCTCGCGGAAGGAGGTGAGCACGGCGTGCGCCGCGCCGATCGCGGGCATGCCCTTGCCCTGCACGTCGCCGATGACGATCCGCAGGCCGTACGGGCTCTCGACGGCCTCGTAGATGTCGCCGCCGACCCGCGCGCCCTCCTGGGCGGAGTTGTAGAAACCGGCCACGCACAGCGACCCGGCGTCGATGGGCAGGTCGCGCAGCAGGGTCCGCTGCACGGCGTCGGCGACCATGCGGGTGCGGTCGTAGACGGCCTCGCGCTCCATGAGGGCCCGCGAGAGCGACATGGCGCAGAGGCCGATGAGCAGCCCCGCGAAGAAGGCGACGAGGGTGCTGGCGGTGGACCACTCCGGCGCGACCACGCAGTACACCGCCGTCTGGGCGACGGTGTACACGGCAGCGACGAGGACGGTGCCGCGGTAGGAGCAGCGGCGCGCGGCGAGGAGCGGGGCGACGCCGGCGAACATGATCACGCGCAGCTGGGGGCCGGTGAGCGCGTCGGCCACGGCCAGCGCCACGATCGAGACGACCAGAACCGCGGCGACGAGTCGCCCGCCGTCAGGCGAATGCTTACGGAGCATGGCGGCGGCGGATTCCTTCCTCATAGGAGCGGGCTACGGGCGAGCGGCCGGACTCGCACAGGCGACTCCAGTATCGAGTGTCCCGTGCCGCGTCGGCGGCACGTAGGGGCATAAGTCCTCACCGATCCCCTCACACCCCTACAGCCAGCCCTTGTCGCGGGCGATGCGGACGGCCTCGGCGCGGTTGCGGGCGGTGGTCTTCTGGATGGCCGTGGACAGGTAGTTGCGGACCGTGCCGGGCGACAGGCTCAGGGCCGCGGCGAGCTCCGCGTTGGTCGAGCCGTCGGCGCAGGCGCGCAGGACGTCCTGTTCCCGGTCGGTGAGCGGGTTCGCGCCGTCGGTGAGCGCCGCGACCGCCAGCGTGGGGTCGATCACCCGCTCGCCGCGCAGCACGCGGCGCAGGGCGTCGGCGAGCTGCGCCGCGGGCGCGTCCTTGACGAGGAACGCCTCGGCGCCGGACTCCATGGCCCGGCGCAGATAGCCGGGCCGTCCGAAGGTCGTGAGGATGACCACCTTGACGGCGGGCAGCTCGCGCCGGAGCAGCACCGCCGCGTCGAGCCCGGACAGGCCGGGCATCTCGATGTCGAGCAGCGCCACGTCGGGGCGATGCGCCCGCGCGGCGTCCAGCACCTCGTCGCCGCGCGCCACCTGGACGGCGACCTCGATGTCCCCCTCCAGCCCCAGGAGCGCGGCCAGCGCTTCCCGCACCATCGACTGGTCCTCCGCGAGGAGGATTCTTATGCGTCTGGTGGGCGGCGCGCTGCCGGGGTCGGTCATGACCGCAAGCGTAGCCAGCGGCCCGGCCGCCCCCTTCCCGTCAGCTGCCGAGCCGCGTGGTCAGGGCCCCACCTCCAGGTCCGGAGCGACGGGGGCGACACTCCGTGACAGCGGTACGGACGCCCGCAGCACGAAGCCGCCGCGCTCCCCCGCCCCCGTCTCCAGCCGCCCGTCGGCCAGCTGGAGCCGTTCCGAGAGGCCCGTCAGCCCGTTCCCGTACTCGCCCTCGGGGCCCCGGCCGTCGTCCGCGACAGTGAGCCGCAGCTCGTCGCCGCGCTCCTCCAGCGTCACCGTGCAGGTCCGCGCGCCGCTGTGCCGCACCACGTTGGTGACGGCCTCGCGCAGCGCCCAGGCCAGCGCGCCCTCCTCGTCCAGGGGCAGATCGGGGTGGCCGGTCGCGATGCGGGACAAGTCGCCGTTGACGCCGGCGGCGGCCAGGGCGGTACGGGCGCCCGCCACCTCGGCCTCCAGGGTGGGGCGGCGGAAACCGCTCACCGCCTCCCGTACGTCCACGAGCGCCTGCCGGCTGACCCGCTCGATGTCCGCGACCTGCTGGGCGGCGTTCTCGGGGCTGGCCGGGAGCATCCGCCCGGCCAGCTCGCTCTTGAGGGTGATCAGGGAGAGCGAATGGCCGAGGAGGTCGTGCAGGTCGCGGGCGAGCCGCAGGCGCTCCTCGTTGGCGGCGAGATGGGCGACGGTGGCGCGGGCCTCGCGCAGCGCCCGGGTCGTACGGACCATCTGGCGCACCCCGGTCATCGCGAAGCCGCCGAGGAAGGAGGGGATCAGCAGGGCCGCCAGCAGGGTGCCGGCGTTGCCCTCCATCGTCATCCCCACGCCGGACAGCACGGCGGTGACGAGCGGGATCGCGATCCGGGCCCCCCGCAACGGCAGCACCGCGCCGCAGGCCACGGAGACGTAGACGCAGAGCACCAGCCAGGGCGGGCCGAGCGTCAGCGCCAGCACGACCCCGAGCGCCATCAGGGAGCCCAGCGCCACGAGGACGCGGACGCCGCGCAGGGGGCGGATGGTGTGGCGGAAGACGAGGACGAGATAGCAGCAGACGAACGCGGCCAGCCCGGCCCAGCCGAGCACCGTGCCGAGCAGGCCGTGGTGGCCGTCGAGCAGATCGGAGACCGGCGCGGCCATGTAGGCCAGCCAGATGCCGATCCACAGCAGCTTGATGACCGCCTGCCGGCCGCTCTCGGGCTCCTGGCCGATGGCGAGTCCCTGGCTGGTCTCCTCGTCCTCGACCGTCAGGTACCACCACAGGCTGCCGCGCTCCGGCAGGCCGTCCGAACCGCCCCGCTCGCCCCGTCTGCTCATCGTCTCTCGCGCCCTCTCCTTCGGCCGTCAGGTTCTCAGGCCTTGCGGGTGTCCTTGCGGTACAGCCAGGCGGCGGCGCCGGCGAAGAGCACAAGATAGACGACGAGCAGGACGATGTCCTTGGTGTGCGGCGCGTCGCCCAGCTCGATGGCCTGGCCGAGCCCGGCGTACGCGTGGGTGGGCATCCATTCGGCGATGTTCTGCAGCCACTGCGGGAACGTCGCGGTCGGCATCCACAGGCCGCCGAGGACCGACAGACCGAAGTAGACGATCATCGTGATGGGGCGTACCGCGTCGCCGATGGCGACGTAGCCGATGGCCACGCCCAGGGCCGCGAAGACGATGCTGCCCGCCCAGATCGCGACGGTCAGCGCGATCCACTGCCAGGCCGCGTCCAGCCGCACGCCCTTGACCGCGACGGCCACCAGGAAGACCACGATGATCGACGGGAGGGTCACCACGGCGGCCGAGGCGATCTTCGCGGCCACGTAGCCGCGGCCGGGCAGCGAGGTCAGCCGCAGCTGCCGCACCCAGCCCTTCTCGCGCTCCTTGGCGATCCGCTCGCTGTTGCCCATGAGGACGGCGGTCAGCGCGCCGAAGGAGGCCATGGACACCATGAAGAGCACCGGCAGCGACAGGTGGGTGTCGCCGATCGTCTCCGAGGTCTTCGCGCCGCCCGCGATCAGCAGATAGAGCGCCGAGGGGTACAGCACCGAGAAGAACATGAACTTCTTGTTCCGCAGGGTGCGCTTGATCTCCAGCTTGACCAGGGTGTTCATCGGTTGCCGCCCTCCTCGGCGGTCGCGGCGTCGGTGATCGCTATGAATGCCTGCTCCAGGCCGAGCCCGGCGACCTCAAGGTTGCGCGGGTACAGCCCGAGCCCGTAGACCGCGTGCACGGTCGCGTCGGCGTCGTGCGACTGGATGCGGACCGTACGGCCGGAGACCTCCACGGCCGACAGGCAGGGCAGCCCGCGCAGCGCCGTCTCGTCGATGGGGCCCTCCAGGTCGAAGACGATGCGCCGCGCGCCCGCCTTCGCCTTGATCTCGGCCGCGGAGCCGTCCGCGAGGACCCGGCCCCGGTGCAGCACGATCACCCGGTCCGCGATGGCGTCGGCCTCTTCGAGGTAGTGCGTGGCGAACAGGACCGTACGGCCGGCCTGCGCCTGCTCCCGCATCGCACCCCAGAACGCCTGACGTACCGTCACATCCATGCCGGTCGTCGGCTCGTCGAGCACGATCAGGTCATTGGGGCCGGCCGTCGCGAGCGCGAACCGCACCCGCTGCTCCTGGCCGCCCGAGAGCTTGTTGACCATCCGGTCGGCGATCTCGGTGATGCCCGCGGCCTCCATCACCTGCCGCGCCGAGTACGCGCGCGGGTGCAGGTCGCACGCGAGCTGCACGATCTCGCGGACCTTCACGTCCTCCATCAGGCCGCCGCTCTGGAGCATCGCGCCGACCTTGCCCCGCACGATGGCCTGCTGCGGCGAGGTGCCGAAGACCTCGACGGTGCCGGAGTCCGCGTTGCGCAGCCCGAGCAGCAGGTCGAGGGTCGAGGACTTGCCCGCGCCGTTGGGGCCGAGCAGCGCCACGGTCTCGCCCGGAAAGAGCTGGAAGTCCAGGTCGCTGACGGCGCGGACGCTGCCGTAGCTCTTGTTCACATTGCCGAAGCTGACCACGGGAGCGCCGGTGCGGCGCTCGTCCCCCGTGAGTTCGATCGCTGAAGTGGTCATACGGACAACCTTCGCGGACCCGGGCGGCGCGCGGCAGTGTCAGCGGTCGTGAGCTCGGGATGACAGATGTCATGGGTCGCGCCATGACCGAGCCCCCGCACCGGGGGTGCGGGGGCTCTCGGGCGCGTGCGCCGCGGCCTGGTCAGGAACCGTTGACCGGGATGACGCCGACGCGCTCGGTGGACGTCTTGCCCAGCAGCGCCTTGTCGAGGGCCTTCGCGACGTCCTGCGGCGTGACCGGGCCCTTGGAGCCGTCGCCGTGCTGGACCAGGACGCCCTGGAACGTCGTCCCGTACAGCTGCTGGAGCACGGACAGGTCGTAGCTCGGGGCCAGGTGCCCGTTCTGCGCCTTGACCGAGAGGAACTTCGGCAGCGACAGCCCCGGGCTGAACTGGATGCTGTGCGCGGGGTCGGTCCGGATGGTGACGAGACCGGACATCGCGGGCTCCGCGAAGTCCTTCATCACCCGGTCGACCTCGGCGTTGCTGATCGCCGGCTGCCGGCTGGTGCTGGGCAGCGCCGTGACCTTGTCCTGGCCGGTGGTCGCCCGCTGCCGGTAGGCCTCGGTCACGGCCGCGATGGCCTTCTTGGTGTCCAGGCCCTGGTGCGCCTTGCCGTAGACCGGCACGGCCTTGCCCGCCTCGAACTTGATCGTGCCGTCCTTGGCCCCCGCCGAGCTGCCGGCCAGCGTGTCGAGGGCGGAGGCCATCTTCTCGTCGTCCGCGACGATCTCAGGCTCGGCCTGCCGGGCCCCGCCGAACAGCGAGCCGATGACGGTGACCGGGTTGTACTCCCGGCCCGCCAGGCCCCGCACGGTCGCCTGGGTGTCGACCGTCAGCCCCGCGACGGACGGCTTGAGCTCGCCCTGCTTGCCGCCGACCGACACCTTGAGAGGCGCGGTCTTGCGGTTGCCCAGCGCCTTGTCGAGCTTCTGGACCGCGGCTTCCTTCGTGGAGCCGCCGATGTCGACGCCGAGGACGGTGGTGCCGGCCGGTACGTCCGAGTGGTCGAGCAGCAGGCCCGCGCCGTACGCGATGCCGACGAGGGCCACGAGCCCGCCGCCGAGCAGCACGATCTTGGAGCGGCCCTTCTTCTGCTTCTTCGCCGTCTTCGGCGCGGCCTTCGCGGCGGCCGGGGCGGGCGCCGGCGCACCGGTCTTGGGCGCCGGGACAGCGACGCGCGGCGCGCCGCTGTCCACCGCGCCCGCGCCGCCCTTGCCGGGGGCGGCCTGTCCGGGCGCGCCGGAGACCTGGCCGTCGGCCATCGCCGCCGCCGGGAAGAGCGGCTTGGCGCGGTCCTCGGAAGGCGGTACGACCGGGATGCCGCTGACGAGGGTGTCGCTGGACGTGCGGTCGGCCGAGGCGCTGGCCGCGCCGGGCGCCGGGTTCTTCGCGCCGAACGGCGGCTTCCCCTCCTGCCCGAAGGGGGCCTGCGGGGTCAACCGCGCGGTGTCGTCGGAGCGCGCGGGCGCGCTGCCGCCGGGGCCCGAGCCGGGGCCCGTACCGGCGGCGTCCGCGCCCGGACGCGGACCGAAGGCGTCGGAACCGGAACCGGAACCGAAGGGGGAAGCGGAGCCCGTCCCCGGACCGGCGCCCGGACCGTTGCCCGCACCCGCGCCGAAGCCCGCGCCGGGACCGCCGGAGCCCGCCCCCGAACCGAAGGCCGGACCCGTGCCCGTACCAGGACCGCCGGAACCCGGACCCGCGCCGAAGCCCGGACCCGCGGCGGGACCGCCGGAGTCACGGCCCGCGCCGAAACCGGAACCGGAACCGGAGCCCGCGCCCGGACCCGCGCCGGGCCCGCGGCCCGCGTCCGGGCCGGAGCCGAAGGCCGGACCGGTGCCGGTGCCGCCGGCGCCGGGGAAACCGTTCGGCGGCTGTACGCGCGGAGAGCCGGCCGCGGGGGTGTCCGTACGGGCCGGGGGCCCGTCAGGGGAGAAGGGGAGGTCGGAGCGGCCGCCGCCCATGCCCGGAGCCTGGAACTCCTGGGTGGTCTCGGCCGCGGCGGCCGGCCGCGGGGTCGCGCCCGTCGTCGAAGAGCCCGAAGCTCCGGCGGACGAGGCGGGCTTGCGCGGCGCGAACCAGTCGCTGGTCTTCTCCTTCTGTCCCGAGGCCTTTCCGGGGGTCTGCCCCGTGCCCTGCCCCGGAGTCCCCGGCGCACCCGACGGCGCGCCGTTGCGCATCGGGTCGGGCTCCGGGCGCGGCCGCGGCGCGGCCGGCGGCACGGCGGAGGCCGGCGCTCCGGGCGCGCCCGGAGCGCCTTGCCGGGGGTGGCCGCCCGTACGCTCGCCGTCCCCGCCGGAACCGGCGCCGGTCTGGGTCGGGTCGTCCGCGACCGGCGTGCGCATCACGACCGGCGGAATGGGCCGCGAGCCCGGAATGTTGATCCGAATCCGGGTGGTCAGCGTGGTCTCGGTCTTCGGCTCCTCCGGCTTGGGTGCCACGGTCGGTTCCTCTGCGCCTGCGCCGACTTCGTCCTGCGTGGGATGCAGCGACGGATACTGGCGGGCTCCGTACGGCGGGGTCCCCGACGGGTACGCGGTGCCACCGCGCCCCTGGGACCCAGAGGACGAACTGTCAGATTCACGGCTCAATGCAGGTTCTCCCAGTTAGCTCCGCCGCCCGTCATGACCTCGTGCGGGCGGCTCGGCGGCGCGCACCACCATACTGGCCGCCGCACACGCGCACTTGACGTCCGGCGGGCGGCCGTCGCGAGCGGGGGTCGGGTACGGGGCTCGACGGACCGATCTCCGCAATCGGACGTCAAGCGGAAAACGTCACGTCACTTACCAAGTCGGGCTGCCGATCTGTCCGGTTGCGCCGCTTTCGGGAGCGTGGCACACATCACAGCCGCGAACATCCCGCCGAGCAGGAAAACATAGGTGCCGAGCCCCGCCCCGAAGAGGAAGTCCCCCTCCGGCCGGGTCGCGGTCAGCAGCAGCACGACGATGAGCCAGCCCGCGCCGGGCGCGGCCCCGCCGATCCTGCTGCCGGTCGCCTTCACCCCGCCGTAGCACAGGGCCGCCAGGCCCAGCAGGGCGAGCAGCAGCCCGCCGGGGAACCAGCCGGCCTGTACGAGCGAGCCCGCGATCCCGACCAGCGCGCCGAGCACGAGCAGGCCGAGGAGCGCGGCGATCCGGCCCGCGGTCATCGGCCTGGCCAGGCCCGTGCCGAAGACCGCGCGGGCGGCCTCGGCCGAGGCCCCGGCGGACCCGCCGGCCTTGCCGGACCCGCCGCCCGATGACGCCTTGGCGCGCTTCGCGCCGTCGCCCGCCGCCGTCACAGCGCCACCCCCGCGAACAGGTCGTCCTCGCGCTCGGCGCCGGCCGGGCCCCGTACGAGCTCGTAGTGCTCCGTCGAGAGCAGCGGCTGCCCCAGGTCGTTCGAGAGCGCGAAGAACGGGCCGTCCACGGCGATCTGGGTGGCGTGGGCGCGCATCGCGGCGGTCTTGGCCGCGCTGTGCGCCGACCCGTCGATCGCCGCCGTGATGTCCGCGTCGTCGACGACGCCCGGCACGTCCTCGGTGGTGGCGATCTCGGGGAAGGGGCTGTCCTTCCCGGCGGCCCGCAGCCGGGCGAAGCCCTCCTCGACGACGGAGCGCGGTATGCGGTTCCAGTAGATCTTCGCGATGGCGTGGGCCGCGCCGAGCTCCGGCCGGAAGGCGGCGTCGGCGGCCAGGTCGGCGGCGCGCATCGCGACACGGTGCGCCTGGATGTGGTCGGGGTGGCCGTAACCGCCCTGCGGGTCGTACGTGATCAGCACCTGCGGACGGACCTCGCGGATCACCTCAACGAGGTACCCGGCGGCGTCGTCCAGCTCCGCCTGCCAGAAGGCGTCGGGGCGCTCGTTCTGCGGCGCGCCCATCATCCCCGAGTCGCGGAACCGGCCCGCGCCCCCGAGGAAGCGGTGGTCCGTGACGCCCAGCGCCTTCATCGCGGCGGCCAGCTCGCCCACGCGGTACGGGCCGAGGGCGTCGTCCCGGTCGGCTGCGAGGTGCGCCAGCTCGGGCGGGATCACCTCGCCCTCCTCGCCGAGGGTGCAGGTCACGAGCGTGACATGGGCGCCCGCGGCCGCGTACGCGGCCATGGTCGCGCCATTGTTGATCGTCTCGTCGTCCGGGTGGGCGTGCACCAGGAGCAGTCGGCGGGCCGGAAGGTCACTCATGGGAACAGCGTACGAGCCGCGCGCCGCCGCCGGACGACGGGAACCGGCTCACCGCCGACTCACCGCCGGCTCAGAACTTGAGGTTGCCGATCATCCCCGCGACGTTCGTGGTGAGCTGGTGGAGGGTCGGGGCGATGGACGAGCTGGCCAGGTAGAACCCCAGCAGCATGCAGACCGCCGCATGTCCTGCCTTCAGCCCGGACTTCCGGACCAGCAGGAAGACGATGATCGCCAGCAGCACCACCGCCGAAATCGAGAGTGCCACAGCGGTTCACCTCCAGGGACGCGCGGTCGGATGGACAGCAAGGAACGCAGGCATGGGGAAGCCCAGGCAATGCATACCCACTATGCGCGAGTGATCATAACTTTCCGTACGCGCGCATGAGTCGGTGCACGGGAGCAAAACGGGGCGCACACCCGCGGCGGCCTCGGCATCCGCACCCCGCGGATATGCCCCCGTCCGTAGGCCAGTTGAGGTTTCAACCGGCAAGATCGCGTGAAGGACCCAGGGCTGTGGCCGAAACGGTGGGGTCAGGAGGGGAAACGTAAGGTCAAGACATGACTTTTCCGCGGCAGCACGCGCGCACCCAGCGCTTCACCCTCGGCGCCCCGCGCGCCTTCACCGTGTCCCCCGACGGCTCTCGTGTCGCCTTCCTGCGCTCCCGGACGGGCACCGATCGAGCGAACGTCCTGTGGGTCCTGGACCTCGACGAGAACCGCGAGTACCCGGCGGCGGACCCGCGGACGCTGCTCGGCGGCGCGGGCGAGCGGCTGTCCGCCGAGGAGCGGGCGCGGCGCGAGCGCACCCGCGAGGGTTCGGCGGGCGTGGTGGGCTACGCGACGGACGCGGCGGCCGAGTTGGCGGCGTTCGCCCTCTCCGGCCGGCTCTTCGCCACCGACCTGCGGACCGGCGAGGCGCGCGAACTGCCCGCCCCCGGACCGGTCGTCGACCCGCGCCCCTCCCCCGACGGGCGGCACATCGCGTACGCCGCGGGCGGCGCGCTGCGGCTCGTCGCCGCGGACGGCACGGGCGACCGCGCCCTGGCCGCGCCCGAGGGATCCGAGGTGTGGGGCCTCGCCGAGTTCATCGCCGCCGAGGAGATGGACCGCTACCGCGGCTTCTGGTGGTCCCCCGGGAGCGACGCGCTGCTCGCCGCCCGCGTCGACGACTCCCCCGTGCGCCGCTGGTGGATCGCCGACCCCGCCAACCCGGACCGCGAGCCGTCCGAGCAGGCGTACCCGGCCGCCGGCACCCCGAACGCCGACGTGTCCCTGGCCCTGCTGCGTCTCGACGGCACCCGCGCCGACATCGAGTGGGACCGCGACCGGTACCCCTACCTGGCGCGCGTCCACTGGTCGGCGGACGGGCCGCCGCTGCTTCTCGTCCAGGCCCGCGACCAGCGCTCCCAACTGCATCTGGCGGTGGACCCCGAGACCGGCGCGACCCGCATGCTACACGCGGACGAGGACCCGGTGTGGCTGGATCTGTTCCCCGGCGTGCCCGCCTGGACGCCGGACGGCCATCTGCTGCGGATCGCGGACGAGGGCGGCGCGCGAGTGCTCGTCGTCGGCGACCGCGCCCTGACCGGGCCGCAGTTGCACGTGCGGTCCGTGCTGGACGTGGGCGGCAACGACGTGCTCGTCTCGGCGTCCGCCGGGCCCGAGGCCGCCGCCCCGGAGACCGGCGAGGTGCACGTCTACCGCGTCAACGAACTGGGCGTGGAGCGCGTCTCGCAGGGGCGGGGCGTGCACTCGGCCGTACGGTCCGGCGACGTCTGCGTGCTGGTCTCCGCGTCGCCGGAGCGCTGCGGGGCCGCCGTCGAGGTGCTGCGCGACGGCAAGCGGACCGCCGTCGTGGAGTCGTACGCCGAGAAGCCGGAGCTGACCGCCCGCCCGGAGCTGACCGAGGCCGGGCCGGACCGCATCCCGTGCGCCGTCCTGCTGCCCGCCGGCTACCGCGAGGGCGACGGTCCGCTCCCCGTGCTCATGGACCCCTACGGCGGTCCGCACGGCCAGCGCGTCGTCGCCGCGCACAACGCGTATCTGACCTCGCAGTGGTTCGCCGACCAGGGGTTCGCCGTGGTCGTCGCCGACGGCCGGGGCACTCCGGGCCACTCGCCCGGCCGGGAGAAGGCCATCCGCGACACCATGTCCGACGTGGTCCTCGACGACCAGGTCGCCGCCCTGCGGGCG
The DNA here is from genome assembly GCF_040654795.1 of Streptomyces sp. NPDC050617. Taxonomy (NCBI): domain Bacteria; kingdom Bacillati; phylum Actinomycetota; class Actinomycetes; order Kitasatosporales; family Streptomycetaceae; genus Streptomyces; species Streptomyces sp. NPDC050617. The sequence continues at coordinate 260,002 of NZ_JBFAIS010000009.1, forward strand.
CTCGCCGAGCGCTACCCGCTGGATCTCGGCCGGGTCGGAATCCGCGGCTGGTCCTTCGGCGGCTATCTCGCGGCCCTCGCGGTGCTGCGCCGCCCGGACGTCTTCCACGCGGGCGTCGCGGGCGCGCCCGTCACCGACTGGCGGCTGTACGACACCCACTACACGGAGCGCTATCTCGGCCACCCGGACGAGCAGCCGCAGGTGTACGACGCCAACTCCCTCATCACGGACGAGGGGCTGTCGGGCGCGGCGGAGGAGGTCCGGCCGCTGATGATCGTGCACGGTCTCGCGGACGACAACGTGGTGGCCGCGCACACCCTGCGGCTGTCCTCGGCGCTCCTCGCGGCGGGCCGTCCGCACGAGGTGCTGCCGCTGTCGGGGGTGACGCACATGACGCCGCAGGAACAGGTGGCGGAGAACCTGCTGCTCCTCCAGGTGGACTTCCTCAAGCGGTCGCTGAAGATCGGCTGAAAGCCGCCGCCCCTTCCCCCGACCGGTGGCCCTGAAACTCGTGCGTCACCTGAGGCAACCCGATCCGCGTCCCACCCGGTCGAAGGAGTGTGACAGGAGCGACGCGGACAGGAACCCGATGGCGAGGACACCACTGTGACGGCCGGCGAACCGGGCTTCGAGGAGTTCGTCGCCGCGCGCGGCCCGCGGATGCTGCGGGTCGCGTGGCTGCTCACAGGCGATGCCCATCAGGCCGAGGACCTGCTCCAGACGGTCCTCGCCAAGGTCTGGCCGAAGTGGAACCGGATCACGGCGGACGACCCGGAGGCGTACGTCCGCAAGGCGCTGGTGAACACCCACGCCTCGTGGTGGCAGCGCCGCTGGCGCGGCGAGGTGCCGCACGGCGAGGTGCCGGACGCGCTCGCCGCGCCCGATCCGTACGACGCCGTCGATCTGGAGAGTTCGCTGGGAGCCGCCGTCCGGCGGCTCCCGAAGCGGCAGCGCGCGGTCGTCGTGCTGCGCTACTTCGAGGACCTGAGCGTCGAGGAGACGGCCGCGGTGCTCGGCTGCCGGCCGGGCACGGTCAAGAGCCAGGCGTCGAAGGCGCTCAAGGCGCTGCGCGGTCAGGTGCGGGCGGCGCCGGCGGAGGGGGGTGCGCGCGGTGAACGAGGCTGACGAGGAACGGGAGCTGCGGCGCCTGCTGGAGCACGCCGTGCCCCGGCTCTCCGCCCCCGAGCAGCGGATGCGCCAGGTGCGCCGCCGGGTGACGCACCGCCGCCGGCGGCGCACGGCCGGGCTGGCCGCGGGCGTCGCCGCGGTGGCGCTCGCCGCGGTGCTGTCGTGGCCGTCCGCCGTTCCCGCGCCGACGGAGGAGCCGATTCCAGTGGCTTCCGGGTCCACCGGGCGACCGGTCCGCTACTCCGAACTGCTGGGCCTGGGGTACCGGCTCCCACCGGGCTGGCACGCGCAGGCCCCCACCGTTCCGCCGGACAACGCCTCTCCGACGGCCTTCGCCGCCACCCAGCCGCTGTCCGGGCGGCCCGCGTGCGCCGAGAAGACCGCCACCGGCAGCCCCTGCGGGCCGCTGGACGCGCTGGACAGCGGCGGCGCGCTGGTCGCGTTCCGGCGGACGCCCGTCGAGAAGGCCGCGACGGACGCGTCCTTCCGTCTCACGACGGAGAAGTCGCCGACGCCCGAGTGCCGGAAGATCGGCGGCACCCGCGAACTGACGGCGTCCCGCACCGTCCTGCGCGACGCCAGCCCCGACCTCGGGACCGGCGAGGACGAGGCGATCGCCGTGTCCGTCTGCCTGCGGGAGCCCGCCGGGGCATCGCTGGCGCAGGCCCGCGACTTGCTGGCCAGCGTGGCCTTCGGCGGCCCCGAGCCCACGGCGACGCGCGGCTCCGGCCGCTGACCGGGCCGCGCCGCACCCGCGCCGCCGCCCGTACGCCCGGTTCCTCGCGTCCAGCCGCTCGTACGCCCGGTGTCCCGTACGTCCAGCCGCTCGTACCCCCCGTTTCCCGTACGTCCAGCCGCTCGTGCCCGCCGCTCCTCGCACACCATCACCCCCACGCCTACTGAAAGGGCGCCCCCATGTCCGTACGCCTTCCGCTCGCAGCGCGCCCGCTGTGCGCGTCCCTGCTGGCCCTGGTCTGCGCGGGTTCGCTCGCCGGGTGCGGCGGGCAGTCCGCCGGCGGGGTGCGCACCGCCCCCGCGACGCAGGCCCAGGAGACGACCACGCCCGAGGCGGCGGCCGCCCCGACGCTGCCGAGCGAGCTGCCCGGCCTCGGGCCGCGCACGCTCGCGAAGATACCGGCCGGCACCGGGCAGGCCGTGGTCGTGACCGGCAAGGGGAAGAACTCGCCGGAGTCCACCGTCGTCGTGTACGAGCGCACGTCCGAGGGCTGGCGGGCGGGCGCCCCCTGGCCCGCGCACAACGCGCTGCGCGGCTGGTCGGAGAAGCACCGGATGGGCGATCTGCGCTCGCCGATCGGGGTGTTCACGCTCACCGACGCGGGCGGCAGGCTCGCCGATCCCGGTACGAAACTGCCGTACAGCCGCTCCAACGGCTTCAGCGTGGGCGGCACCGGGTTCGCGAACGAGCCCCTGGCGGGCTCCTTCGACTACGTCGTGGCCATCGACTACAACCGGAAGCCCGGCACTTCGCCGATGGACTGGACGCGTCCGATGGGCGAGGACCGCGGCGGCGGCATCTGGCTCCACGTCGACCACGGCGGCCCCACGCACGGCTGTGTGAGCGTCGGCCAGGACCGGATGGCCGAGCTGCTGCGGACGCTGGACCCCGCGCGCAAGCCGATCGTCGTCATGGGCGACGCCGCGTCCCTCAGGCGCTGAATCCGCCGAGCCGCCCGCCCGCTGCCCGCCGCCGGCCGGCCGCCGGGCCCGGAGCGCCCATCCCGGATCGCCCGCCCCGTCGCCGGAATATCCCAATACCCCTCACACACCGCGCTATTCGGCCCTCGGTTGCCCGCCGATAGCCATTGTCAAGCACGCCCGCACCTCAATCTGCACAACCTTCGCTCAAGATACGGAGGAACTGCGTATCCGCCGCCGACGCCTTCTTGACCGGCCTGTGGCTTCATTGCAAAAGTCCACTCAACTCGCGGCGCACACAGCGCCCGCGACGGCTCCACGAGTTGACAGTGCGGACGACAGTGCGGACGACCAGTGCGGGGGCTTCACGCGATGACGAGTCCTTCCCAGGCCGCGGCGGCGGGCGCCGGCGGCTCCTCCCCCCTCGACCCGCTGAACATCACCCCGGACGGCGGCGGGGATGTGGGAAAACTGGTCGGGCGGTCGCCGGGCCAGCTGATGTGGCGGCGGTTCAAGCGCGACCGCACGGGCGTGATCTCGGCGTTCATCGTGCTCTTCTTCCTGCTGGTCGCCATCGCCGCGCCGCTGATCTCCAAGCTGTACGGAAAGGATCCGACGACGACGTACGGGCTCGACGAGCCGGGCCTGCTCAATGAATTCGGATATCCGATCGAACCGAACGGCGGGATATCCGGCGACTTCTGGTTCGGCATCGAGCCGACGCTCGGCCGGGATGTTTTCACACAGCTCGTCTACGGAATCCGCACCTCGCTCCTGATCGCCACGATCGCCACCCTGCTCTGCGTGGCCACGGGCGTGCTGATCGGCGTCACCGCCGGCTATATCGGCGGCCGGACCGATTACTTCCTGGGCCGCTTCATCGATCTGCTGCTGGCGTTCCCCAGCCAATTGTCCTTCGTCGCCTTCACCCCCGTCGTGTACTCCCTCTTCGTCTCCCCGGAGAAGGAGACGCCCACCTATCTGCGGGTGGTGACGCTGATTCTGGTGCTGTGGCTGCTGGGCTGGATGGGAATGGCCCGGCTCCTCCGCGGTCAGGTGCTCAGCCTGCGCGAACGGGAGTTCGTGGAGGCCGCGAAGGTCACCGGGGCCTCGCCGTGGCGCATCATCACCAAGGAACTGCTGCCCAATCTGTGGACGCCGATCCTGGTGCAGACGACGCTGATGCTGCCGACGCTGGTCACCGTGGAGGCCGGTCTCTCCTTCCTCGGCGTCGGAATCGTCGAGCCGACCCCCGACTGGGGCCGCATGTTCAAGGCCGGCGCCGACTATTACGAGAGCGACCTCACCTACATCTTCTTCCCGGGCATCGCCATGATTGTCTTCGTGGTCGCCTTCAACCTGCTCGGGGATTCGGTCCGGGACGCATTCGACCCGAAGACGAACCGCTAGGCGAAGCCACGGATATCCGGGCCGCGCACGGCACGGACGCACGCGCCGCGGATATCCATCCGAAACCCGAGGCAGGAGCAACGACTGATGACTTCGTCTCCCCAGCGCAGAGCCCGGCTCGCCGCCGTGGCCCTGGCCACCGGAGCCCTTGTGCTCACCGCGTGCAGCAGCGGCGGCGGGGGCGGTGGCGGCAAGAAGGAACAGGGCCCGTCCTCGGACAAGAACAAGGCCTCCAATTTCACGATCGGCACCGAGGCGGATTCGAAGGGCCCCGCCCCCGAGGTGCCCGGCGCCAAAAAGGGCGGCGCCGTCACCGTTCTCCAGCGCGACGCGTTCAACCATCTCGACCCCGGCCAGATCTACTACTCCGACATGCTGACCGCCCAGATGCTCTACAACCGCTCGCTCACCTCCTACAAGGTGGATCCCTCCGGCAAGGCCAAGGTCGTCGGCGACCTCGCCACCGGCCCCGGCACCGCCTCCGACGGCGGCAGGACCTGGACGTTCAAGCTCAAGGACGGGCTGAAGTTCCAGGACGGCTCGCCGATCACGTCCAAGGACGTGCGGTGGGGCATCGAGCGGCTCTACGCCGATTTCGAGACCGACGGCCCGATGTACATTCCGCAGTGGCTCTCGGGCGACGGGACCTCGTTCCGCAAGGCGCTGCCGGACGGCCCGTACAAGGGCAAGCACCTGCCGGCCTCGGTGCTGGACACCCCCGACGACAAGACGGTCGTCCTGCACTTCCGCAAGCCGCACGCGGACACCCCGTTCGCGACCGCGATGCCCAACATCGGGGCGGTGAAGGCGGCCAAGGACACCCAGCGCAAGTACGACATCGCGCCCTTCTCCTCCGGCCCGTACCAGGTCCAGGACTTCAAGGTCGGCAAGTCGCTGACGCTGGTGAAGAACCCCAACTGGGACCCGAAGACGGACCCGATCCGGCACCAGTTCGTCGACCGGTTCGACATCAGCTTCGGCCACCAGCCCCAGGACCAGACGCGGCGCGTCCTGGCGCAGCAGGGCGCCGACAAGAACGCGATGTCGTTCACCAACGCCGTCGATCCGGGCATGACGCAGAACGTTCTGGACGACGCCGGCACCAAGGCCCGGCGCTTCGTGGAGATCCAGCCGTACGTCGACTACATCAGCTTCAACATGACGCGGCTCAAGGACGTCAAGGTCCGCAAGGCGCTGGCCTACGCGATGCCCAACGGGCAGATCCTCCAGCAGAACGGCGGCACGACCGCCGGCACCATCGCCACCAACTACCTGTCCCCGGCGATGGACGGCTACCAGGCCACCGACCCGTACGGGAAGAAGACGCACCCGGCGGGCGACGCGGAGAAGGCCAGGGCGCTGCTGAAGGAGGCCGGGAAGGTCGGCCAGGAGATCGTCTACGCCTACCGCAACACGGACGTGGAACAGAAGGTCGCGGTGGTGGTGACCCAGGCGCTCCAGAAGGCCGGCTTCAAGGTCCAGAAGAAGGAGGTGGACGCCAACACCTGGCGGACGGCGACTTCCCAGGTGGACAACAAGTTCGACATCTACCGCTCCTCGTGGGGCGCGGACTGGCCGGTCTCCTCGACGGTCTTGCCGCCGCTCTTCGACGGCCGGGTGATCGCGGACGGCAGCCAGAACTACGGGCACCTCGACAACCCCAAGGTCAACTCCGAGATCGACCGCATCAACGCGATCACGGACATCAAGCAGGCCGCGCCGCAGTGGATGAAACTCGCCGACAAGATCCTGACGGAGGACGTGCCGGGCGTCCCGACGTTCTACAACCGCCAGTTCTCGCTGTGGGGTTCGGGGCTCGGCGGCGTCAAGTACCAGCCGGTGTACGGCTCGGTCGACCCGACCAGCGTCTTCGTGAAGTAGCGGAAGCAGCAGACGCAACAGAAACAACAGAAGCAACAGCAGTAGCACTGGCCGCACGTACGGCCGTGCCCGCCGGTCACCGAGGCGGGCACGGCCCCCTCCCACCAGCCAGGACGCCCCGCGCGCCCGTACCGGAAGAACCGCGATGCCATGCTTCGATTCCTCGCCCGCCGCACGCTCGGCGCGCTCGTCATCATCCTGCTGATCAGCGCGATCACGTTCTTCCTGTTCTTCGCGCTGCCCTCCGAGCCGGCCCTGATGTCCTGCGGCAAGAACTGCACGCCGGACGCGCTCGCCGTCATCAACAAGAACCTCGGCCTGGACCAGCCCGTACCCGTCCAGTACTGGCACTACATGATCGGCATCTTCGCGGGCCGCGACCTGACCGTGGGCCACTGCCCGGCCCCCTGCTTCGGCTACTCCTTCTCCAACCAGCAGCCGGTCTGGGGCACCATCGTCGACCGCTACCCCACCACGCTCTCGCTCGCGCTCGGCGGCGCGTTCGTCTTCCTGATCGTCGGCGTCGGCTTCGGCATGATCGCGGCGGCCCGGCGCGGCACGGTCGTCGACAAGTTCTTCAGCTCGCTGTCGCTGATCGGCAACTCGCTGCAGATCTACTTCGTGGGCGTCATCGCGCTCGGCCTCTTCGTCAGCGGCGGGCTGCGCATCCTGGACGAGCCGGGCTACCACCCGTTCACGGAGAACCCCGGCAAATGGTTCATGGGGATGCTGCTGCCCTGGCTGGTCCTGTCGATCATCTTCGTCGCCAACTACACGCGTATGACGCGCTCCCAGATGATCGAGCAGCTGGGCGAGGAACATGTGCGGACGGCGCGGGCCAAGGGGCTGTCCCGCCGCGCCGTCTTCTTCCGCTACGCGTGGCGCGGGGCGCTGGCCCCCATCGTCACCATCTTCGGCATCGACCTCGGCTCGCTCTTCGGCGGCGCCATGATCACCGAGTTCACCTTCAATCTGCACGGCCTCGGGCGGCTCGCGGTCTCCTCGGTGACCGAGACGGACCTGCCGACGCTGATGGCGGTGATGCTGGTCGGCTGCACGGCGATCGTCGTGGCCAACATCATCGTGGACGCGGCCTATGCCTTCATCGACCCGCGCGTGCGCCTGGCGTGAGCGCCCTCCGAGCCCGCCCCGCCCATTTCAGGAGCCTGGAGAACCACCGACGTGACCACTGTGACCCAGCCCGGCGCCGCCGGCCCCGCCCCGGACGCGGGCCCGGACCAGGACGACGCGTTCCTGTCCGTACGCGATCTGTATGTGCGCTTCGGCACCGAGGACGGCGTCGTCAAGGCCGTCGACGGGCTCTCCTTCGACCTCGCCCGCGGCCGGACGCTGGGCATCGTCGGCGAGTCCGGCTCCGGCAAGTCCGTCACCAACCTGACCGTGCTCGGGCTGCACGACCCGCGCAACACCGAGGTCAAGGGCGAGATCCGGCTGGACGGGCAGGAGTTGACCGGCGCGGGCGAGCGGACCCTGGAGCGGCTGCGCGGCAACAAGATGGCGATGATCTTCCAGGACTCGCTGACCGCGCTCTCGCCGTACTACACGGTGGGCCGCCAGATCGCCGAGCCGTTCCGCAAGCACACCGGCGCCTCCCGGCGGGACGCGCGGCTGCGGGCGGTCGAGATGCTGGAGAAGGTCGGCATCCCCAACGCGACGCTGCGCGTGGACGATTACCCGCACCAGTTCTCCGGCGGCATGCGGCAGCGCGCGATGATCGCGATGGCGCTGGTCTGCGACCCGGAGCTGCTGATCGCGGACGAGCCGACCACCGCCCTCGACGTCACCGTGCAGGCGCAGATCCTCGACCTGCTGCGCGAACTCCAGCAGCAGACCGGCTCGGCGATCATCCTGATCACCCACGACCTGGGCGTCGTCGCCAACACCGCCGACGACCTGCTGGTGATGTACGCCGGCCGGGTCGTCGAGCGCGGCACGGTCGGCGAGGTGCTACGGGCGCCCCAGCACCCGTACACGTGGGGGCTGCTGGGCTCGATGCCGCGCCTCGCCTCGAACGTGGCGGAGCCGCTCACCCCGATTCCGGGCGCGCCCCCGAGCCTGCTGGCCCCGCCGCCGGGCTGCCCCTTCCATCCGCGCTGCGGCTTCGCGGCCGACGTGCCCGGCGACCGGTGCCGGACGGAGCGACCGGAGCTGCCGGCCGGGCGCGGCGCGACCTGCCATCTGACCGCGGAGCAGAAGCGGACCACCTTCACCGAGCAGATCAAGCCCCGGCTGGGCTGAGGAGCGAACGCAGATGACCGAGATCCTCGTCGCCGAGGGGCTGACCAAGCACTTCCCCATCATGGGCGGCTTCCCGATCAAGCGGCGGGTGGGGGCCGTACAGGCCGTGGACGGCATCGACCTGACCGTACGGGCCGGGGAGAGCTTCGGCCTGGTCGGCGAGTCCGGCTGCGGCAAATCCACCACCGGCCGCCTCCTGACCCGGCTGCTGGAACCGACCGCCGGGAAGATCAGCTACCAGGGGCAGGACATAACCCACGCCGGCCGCAAGGCACTGGCCCCGGTCCGCTCCGAAATCCAGATGATCTTCCAGGACCCCTACTCGTCCCTGAACCCGCGCCAGACGGTCGGCACGATCATCTCCGGGCCCATGGAGATCAACGGAATCGACCCGCCGGGCGGCCGCGAGGCCCGCGTCCGCGAACTCCTGGAGACCGTCGGCCTCAGCCCCGAGCACTACAACCGCTTCCCGCACGAATTCTCCGGCGGCCAGCGCCAGCGCATCGGCGTGGCCCGCGCCCTGGCCCTCGACCCCAAACTCGTCGTCGCCGACGAGCCCGTCTCCGCCCTCGACGTCTCCATCCAGGCCCAGGTCGTCAACCTCCTCCAGGAACTCCAGCGCGAACTGGGCATCGCCTTCCTCTTCATCGCCCACGACCTCGCCGTGGTCCGCCACTTCTCGCAGCGCGTGGCCGTCATGTACCTCGGCAAGATCGTAGAAGTCGGCGCCAGGGACGACATCTACCAACGCCCCCGCCACCCGTACACCCACGCCCTGCTCTCGGCCGTACCGGAAGCGACATTGGTCGACGACACCGAGACCACGGTCCCCCGCCAACGCATCCGCCTGGCCGGCGACGTCCCCTCCCCCATCGAACCCCCCTCCGGCTGCCGCTTCCGCACCCGCTGCTGGAAGGCCCAGGACATCTGCGCCCGAACCACCCCACCCCTGACCCGCATCGACGGAAACCGGGAAGGCCACCTGTCCGCCTGCCACTTCCCGGAAGCGCCGACCATGGAAATCGACGAGAACGTGGTCCTGGACCCGGCCCTGCGGGCGAAGGAGGGGGGCGGGGAGGGCTGACGGGCGGGGCGCGCCGCTTCCCGTCGAGAAGGGGGCGATGCCGCTGCATACGGCCCGGTACTCGGGGTGAGTGCTCATGTCCTGGGCGATGCTGAACGGCACATAGCGATAGCTGCGGCTCAACGTGACTCCTCGGGGTCCGTCGTCGGCGCGAGAGCCGCCGTCGGGGGTGGCGGCGGATCGCACGGCCGTGTCGGGCTTGCCACGACCGGCGAGGTGCTCGGGGCACTGACAGGGCGGGAACGCGGGGAGCATGGGGCCCGCGGGACGGGACACGCCGAGGGCCGGGGTCTTGGGTACCAGGAGCACACCGTCGATGCCGCGTGCGGCTTCGGACTGAACGTCAAACAGGTGCGGCAGTGCCGGAGGATGAGCCAGCACGGGTTCGGCAACGCGACGGGCTACTCGGAGGGTTACGTCAGCTTCGGCGCATCCTGGAAGGGGACCATCCGAGCTGGTTCATCCCCTACGTGCAGCTGGGACGAAGAGCGGCGAGCATCCTCGGCTACTCGACGATGTTCATCGTGCCGTCTTCCGCGCCGGGAACCCTCGTGAGGAGACAGCAGTGATCGAAAGCAAGGTCTCCGCTCGCACAAGGCGTCACGAGGTCATGGAACGGGAATCTCCTCCCTTGCTCTGGATCGTGCTCCATGAAGCAGCCCTCAGGACGTGCATGGGAGGACCACAGGTCATGGCACAGCAGCTCGAACACCTAGCGCAGGAAGCCGAGTCGCCTCACATCACCATCCAAGTGCTGCCCTTCAGAGCGGGAGCACCCGCCACAGGTACCGCGTTCACGTTGTTGACCTTCGAGGACTCCCCTGCGGTGCTGCACACCGAGAAACCGCAGGGTGTGGCCGCCCGTACGAGAACGCCAAGTCTGTGGCCACCACCTGCGGCACGTACGACCGCCTGCGGGCCCACGCCCTGTCTCCCGATGAGTCGATCGCCTGCATCAAAGGCATGTTCAAGGAGCGGACTTATGCGTAACGGAATCAACGTGACGCCCACCGAGTGGGTCCGGTCGTCGTACAGCGGGCCCGAGGGCGGGCAGTGCGTCGAGTGGGCCCCCGGTGCCGTGGCGCACGGCGTCGTGCCTGTCCGTGACAGCAAGGACCCCAGCGGCCCGGTCCTCACCGTCTCCCCCGCCGCGTGGGCCGCGTTCATCGCATTCGCGGCCCGTAGCGACGCGTAGGACGGCGACGGCCGCCCTCGGACGCGGAAGGCCCCCGCTCGTCCACCGTGGGGGTGGGGACGGGGCGGGGGCCCGAGGTGTCGCGTGTGGTCGATGACCGCTCAGTGGGCGAAGCCCCAGTCGAGCATCTTGGTGGCGTCGTCGAAGCGGCCCTCGTCGTCGCGGAGGATCGCGCCGACCAGCGTGCGGTTGTCGCGCTTGGCGGCGAAGACGAGGCAGTAGCCGTCCTCCGGGCCGCTGCCGGTCTTGATGCCCAGGATGCCGTCGTAGCTGCCCAGCAGCTCGTTGGTGTTGTTCCAGGTGTAGTACCGGGTGTGGCCGTTGGCCGCCGGGGCCTCGGTCTTGTACTGCTTGTTCTTCACGACGTCGGCGAACGTCGGCTGCAGCATCGCGCGCTGGCCGAGCTTGGCCAGGTCGCGGGCGGTGCTGTGGTTGTTGCCGTGCGAGATGCCGTCGTACGTGTCGAAGTGCGTGCCCTTCATGCCCAGCTGCTGCGCCTCGTCGTTCATCTGGCGCACGAAGTCGGCGATCCGCGCCTCCTCGGTGGCGCCGGAGCCGAAGTTGTCGGCCAGGGCCCGCGCGGCGTCCGAGCCGGACGGGAGCAGCATGGCGTGCAGCATCTGCTTGACGGTCAGCTTGTCGCCCGTCTGGAGATCGGCGGTGCTGGCGCCGACCTTCTGCACGTAGTCCCGGTACTCCTGCTTCACCTCGATCTGACGGTTGAGCCACTCCGGGTGCTTGAGCACGATCACAGCGGTCATGATCTTGGTAGTGCTGGCCATCGGCACGCTCTCGTCGGCCTTGGCCCCGCCCCACATCGGCCGCTCCTGGCTGCCGTCGCGGGCGTCCAGCAGGAAGGCGTGGTCGGCCTTGATCTGCGGAGCGGCCTGGTCCTTCGGGTCCTGCGCGGCGGGGGCCTTGCCGGTCTTGTCGTTCGCCTTGTCGCCGGCCCGGCTGTCGGTCTGGCCGTGGGCCTTGCCGCTGTCCTCGGCCTTGCCGCCGTCCTCGGCCTTGTGGCCGTTCTGGTCCGCGACAGCGTGCTGCGTCGCCTGGAGAGGCTGCTGCCGCACGTCCTGCTGGTGTCCGGCCTCGTGACCGGCCGGGGTGGTCGTCTCAGGGCTCTGCTGCCCCTTCTCGTCCACGGAGTGCGCGGTGCCGGGCGTGGCCGCCTCGGCGAGGCCGGCGGCGCTGATCGGCAGGGCGGCGCCGACGAGCGCGACCATCGCGACCCGGACACCGGTGCGGTGTATTCGGTTGGGGCGGGCGTGGGAACCCATGGGCATCCCTTCTTCCGGCGCAGGGACGCCGGGATGTAGCTGAAAGTAAGTTCACACCGAACTTACTTGCGCGATGACAGCGACTGTCAAGCGAGCTTTGTCATAGCCCCGTAACGGGGTTCAACCCCCGTGAAGATGTTGTGACGGTGACCTGTGGGCCTTGTGGGGCCGCTCGCGGGCGGTGCCCAGGCGACTCCCCTGGGGCACAACTGCCCCACCGGCACCCCTCTATTCAGCCTCAGCCGCCAACTCCTGCACATTTAGCCCTTTTTGCCGGACCAGGGTCCAACTGTGCCCGGCTGTGCAGACAGTTCTGCCCTGTCGGCCGCCCGCAGCGGGAGCGCGCGACCCTGTCCGGGCGAGCGGGAGGGTTCCGCCGAATGCACCCACCCGCACAACGAGCCATTCGGTAACGGAGGGTCACCGAACGCGCTCGCCGGAAGAGCCCGGCGAAGCGGGAGAAGCGGAAGAACCAGGAATACCCGAGGAAGGTGAAGGCTCGCGCCCGAAGTCGGTGGTCAGCCAGTGCTCAATCGACTCGTCAGGGAATGCGCGGGGCGGGTAAGTACCCTCCACCGCCGCGATATCGGCGATCCGGTCGAGCCGGAAAGTGCGCCAGTCGTCGCGGTCGACGTCGAAACCCACCAAATACCACTGCCCGGCCCGCAGGAAGTGGCGGTACGGCTCGACCAGCCGGGTCGTCGACCGGCCGTGCTGGTCGACGTAGTCGAACCGCACCCTGCCGTCCCCGGCCACCGCGTCGGCGATCACCCCGACGGTCGCCGCCTCAACCGCCGCACCGGGCTGCTGCAGCACCTCCGTCGCAAGGTCGGTCGCGGCCGCGCGGCGGCGCAGCGGCCGCGGCAGGACCTGGTCGAGCTTGAGCAGGGCACTCGACGCCACCGCTTCCTCGGGCAGCCAGGCGCGGATCAGATGCAGCCCGGCCACCAGCGCGGTGATCTCGTCGGCGGTGAACAGCAGCGGTGGGATCTTCACGCCGGGGCTCAGCCGGTAGGCGCTGCCCGGCCCCGGCCGCGCCTCCACCGCGTACCCGAGCCGCCGCAGCCGCTGGGCGTCGCGCCGTACGGTACGGACGCTCGTACCCAGCCGTTCGGCCAGGTCGGCGGCGGTCCACTCGCCCCCGGACTGCAACAGCGTCAGCAGGGTCAAGGTCCTGGTCGTCGGGTCGGCCTCCATATCCATGGATTCAGCCTTCCCGGAAAGGCGGACAGATTCCGGCCGCCTCTCCTCCTAGCCTGAAGCCGCTCACGCCACAGCACCGGATGCGAGGAAATGAGGAAATCATGCGAATCGCCGTCACCACTCCCACGGGCAACGTCGGCCGCCACGTCGTCTCCGCGCTCGTACGAGCCGGGGTCCGGCCGCGCGTCCTGCTGCGCGACCCCGACCGACTCTCCCCCGATATTCGGGACGACGTGGACGCCGTACGGGTCGACCAGTACGAACCCGACTCGGTGGCGGCCGCCACCGAGGGCGTCGGCGCGCTGTTCTGGGTGGACCCGCCCTCCGAGGGTGCGGACCCCCTCGCCGACTACGCCCGCGCCACCGACAGCGTGGTCCGCGCCGTCACCGACAACGGCATCGGCCGCGTCGTCTTCCAGAGCAGCGTCGGCGCCGAGAAGCGCCACGGCGCGGGTGAGATCGACGGCCTGGCGCACACCGAGACCGCGCTGGACGGCCTCGGCATCGACGTCACCCACCTCCGCTGCGGCTACTTCTTCACCAATCTCGAACTCCAACTGGACGCGCTGCGGGCCGGCGCGCCCCTCCAGGTGATCCTGCCCCTCGACCTGCCCATGGCCTGGGTCGCGCCCCGCGACATCGCCGAGGCGGCGGCGGGCCGATTGCTCTCCCCCGACTGGTCCGGGCGGTGCGTACAGGCCGTCCACGGGCCCGCCGACCTCACCTGGCGGCAGGTCGCCGACATCCTCAGCGCCGCCGTCGGCCGCCGGATCGGCGTCGAGCGGATCACCGACGACGCGATGCGGGCCCAGCTCCGTCAGGTCGGAATGTCCGACAGGTTGGTCGAGGCCGTGCTGGGGATGTCCACCGGCCTCCGCGAGGACTTCGTCCCGGAACAGCCCCGCACCGTCCGGACCACGACCCCGACCACGCTCGCCGCCTGGGCGTACGACACGCTACGGCCGCAGATCACCGACGCGTCGTCGTAGAGCGCCAACGCCTTACGTACTTACGCCACGCCACGCAACGCCCCCTCACCCCAGCTCAGGCCGCCGCCCCCGGACCGGACTGACCCCTTCGAGCGCGGCGCCGACTCGCAGCAGCGTCTCCTCGTCGTACCAGCGCGACACGAGCTGCACTCCGATCGGCAGCCCCTCGCCACTCGCCCCGAACGGCAGCGACAGCGCGGGCAGTCCCGTCAGATTGAAGGGAACGGTCGCGCGCATGATGCCGCGCGCCGGAACGGTGACGCCCCCGACGTCGAACGTCGACAGGGCGTGCGGCGGGGCGGGGATCGGGCATACGGGGCACAGCAGCACGTCGTAGCGCTCGAAGTACCCGGCGAACAGGGAGCTGAGCCTTTCGACCTGTTGCTGCGCGTCGATGTAGTCGGCCATCGCGACCCCGGGGGCGGCGAGCGTCCGCTGGATGACGGTGTGCAGTTCCGACTCGCGGCCGGCAGCGACCCGCCGGAAGTACGGCACGACCTCGGCGGCGAACAGCACCATGCTCAGCGTGGTCGCGTCGATGTCCGCCAGCCCGGCCAGGCCGTTCGTCGCGGCCGGCTCGACGGTGCAGCCCAGCGTCCGCAGCGCGTCGGCAGCCGCCGCGACCGTGGCCGTGACCTCGCGGTCCACCGGCCCGAAGGCGGGTTCGGCCGCCCAGCCCACGCGTAGCCCGGCCACCCCTCCCGGAACCCCGTCCCGCGGATCGGCCGGCGGCGGAAGTCGCCGTACGTGGCCGTCGACGCCGTCCGGCCCCGCGAGGATCTTCAGCGCGGCCCGGGGTCCGCTCGCCGTCCCAGGGGTTGCGGGACCTGCCGGAGACCAGGTTGTCCGTCTCGGTCCAGTAGGAGAACTCCGGCAGGTTCGTCTTGGCCAGCAGAATCCCGCCGGCCGCCCGGAACCTACCCACACCTACCCACCGGCCGGCGGCTCCGCAGACGCCCCCGAACGCCCCGCCCCGGAAGACCCATCAGATCCACCGGGTCCATCAGATCCACCAGCCACACCAGACCGCCTAGCCTCACTGCCACCGCCACCGCCACCGCCCCCACCCCGCCCCGTATCCACGATCCGCCGCTCCTCCGCGAAGTGGCACGCGGACTCGTGCGCCGCCGGCCCGCCCCGCTCCCGGAACACCTCCGGCACCGCCAGCAGCGGCACCTCCTCCGCACACAGCGCCTCCGCCTTCCAGCACCTGGTACGGAACCGGCAACCGGACGGCGGGTTGGCCGGGGACGGCACGTCGCCGGAGAGCAGAATCCGCTCGCGCCGCTCCCGCGCCTCGGGGTTGGGCACCGGCACGGCGGAGAGCAGCGCCTGGGTGTACGGATGCGTCGGGTGCTCGTAGATCTGGTCCTCGGTCCCGGTCTCCGCCAGCCGCCCGAGATACATCACCGCCACCCGGTCGGAGATGTGCCGCACCACGGACAGGTCGTGTGCGATGAAGACATACGACAGATCGAACTCATCCTGGAGTTGCTCCAGGAGGTTGACGACCTGCGCCTGTACGGACACGTCCAGCGCCGATACGGGCTCGTCGGCGACGATCACCTCGGGGCGCAGCGCGAGGCCGCGGGCGATGCCGATGCGCTGCCGCTGGCCGCCGGAGAACTGGTGCGGATACCGGTTGATGTACTCGGGGTTCAGTCCGACCACATCCAGCAGGTCCTGCACCTTCTTGCGGCGGCTCCCCTTCGGGGCCACCTCCGGGTGGATCTCGTACGGCTCCCCGATGATGTCGCCGACCGTCATCCGCGGGTTCAGCGAGGTGTACGGATCCTGGAAGACCATCTGGATGTTGCGCCGTACGGCCTTGAGCGCGCGCCCGGACAGGCGGGTGATGTCCTCGCCCTTGTAGAGGATCTGTCCGCTCGTCGGCCGCTCCAGGTTGACCAGCAGCTTCGCGACGGTCGACTTGCCGCAGCCCGACTCGCCGACGATTCCCAGCGTCTCGCCGCGGGCCAGCCCGAAGGAGACGGTGTCGACGGCTCGTACCGCTCCGACCTGCTTCTTCATCAGGATGCCGCGCGTCAGCGGATAGAGCTTGGCGAGGTCGCGCACTTCGAGGATCGGCTCGGTACGCGCCGGGGCCGCCGTTTCCTTCTCCATGGTCTGCTCAGGCATGGACGAGCCTCTCCTTGGCCTCCGTCATCAGCTCAGGCATCGGCGAGCTCCTCCTTCCAGAAGTGGCAGGCGCTGGCGCGGCCGGGCAGCGGCGTGCCGTCGTCCTCGGCGACCTCGTACAGCGGCGGCCGGTCCGTACGGCAGACGTCCTGCACGCGCGGGCAGCGCGGGTTGAAGGGGCAGCCGGGCGGGATCGCGACGAGGTTGGGCGGCAGCCCCTTGATCGCGTAGAGCTGCTGCCCCTTCTGGTCGAGCCGGGGAATCGAGTCGAGCAGCCCGCGGGTGTACGGGTGGGCCGGCCGTTTATACAGCTCGTGCACGGGCGCGGTCTCCACGATCCGGCCCGCGTACATCACCGCGATCTTGTCGGCGACATCCGCGACCACGCCCAGGTCATGGGTGATCAGAATGAGCCCCATGTTGAACTCGCGCTGGAGCTCGGCGAGCAGGTCCATCACCTGGGCCTGCACCGTCACATCCAGGGCGGTGGTCGGCTCGTCCGCGATGATCAGGTCCGGCTGGAGCGCCAGGGCCATCGCGATCATGATGCGTTGGCGCATGCCGCCGGAGAACTGGTGCGGATAGTCCCCGACCCGCTCGCGCGCCGCGGGGATGCGCACCCGGTCCATCAGCTCGACGGCCTTCGCCCGCGCCGCCTTGCGGGACATGCCCTGGTGCACCTCGTACATCTCGCCGAGCTGCGCGCCTACCGAGACCACCGGGTTCAGCGCGGAGAGCGCGTCCTGGAAGATCATCGCCATCTTCGCGCCGCGCACCTTGCGGCGCGCCTCACGCCCCATCTTCAGCAGGTCCTCGCCCTTGAAGAGCACCTCCCCGCCCGTCACGAACCCCGGCGGCGAGTCGAGGATGCCCATCACGGCCTGCGCGGTCACCGACTTCCCCGACCCCGACTCGCCCAGCACCGCGAGGGTCTCACCCGCGTCGACGCTGTAGGAGACCCCGTTGACGGCCTTGGCCACGCCGTCCCTCGTGCGGAACTCGACCTGGAGGTCGCGCACGTCCAGCAGTGTCGTCGTCGTCCGGTCGTCCGGCGATGTCGTCATCCGACGTCTCCTCAGCGCAGCTTGGGGTCGAGGGCGTCGCGGACCGCGTCGCCGAGCATGATGAACGCGAGCACCGTGATGGACAGCGCGCCGGCCGGCCACAGCAGCATGTGCGGAGCGTTGCGGATGCGGGTCGCGGCGTCCGAGATGTCGATGCCCCAGGAGACGGTCGGCGGTTTCAGTCCGACTCCGAGGAACGACAGGGTCGCCTCCAGCGCGATGTACGTGCCGAGCGCGATGGTCGCCACGACGATGACCGGGGCGACGGCGTTCGGCGCGATGTGCCGCAGCAGCAGCCGCCCGTTGCCCGCGCCCAGCGCCCGCGCCGCCTGGACGAAGTCGTTCTGCTTGATCGTCACCACCGAGCCGCGCGCGATGCGGGAGATCTGCGGCCAGCCCAGCAGCACGATGAAGCCGACGACCGGCCAGACCGAGCCGCTGGTGACCACCGACAGGAAGACCAGGCCGCCCAGGATGATCGGGATGCCGAAGAACACGTCCGCGATCCGCGACAGCAGCGCGTCCCACCAGCCGCCGAAGAACCCGGCCAGCCCGCCGAGCACGCTGCCCAGCAGCGCCGCCCCCGCCGTCGCGCAGATGCCGACGGTGATCGACGCCCGCGCCCCGTAGACGACGCGGGTGTAGACGTCGCGGCCCTGGGTGTCGTAGCCGAAAGGGTGGCCGGGCGAGGCGCCGCGCTGCGCCTTGGTGAGGTCCGCCTTGTACGGGCTGCCGCTCGCGATCAGGGACGGCCAGATCGCGATGACGATCAGGAAGAGGATGACCAGCGCGGAGATGATGAAGATCGGGTTCCGGCGCAGGTCGTGCCAGGCGTCCGACCAGAGGCTGCGGGCCTTGAGGGAGGGGTCCGCGGGCGCGCCGCCGGGACCGCCGGGGCCGCCCGGCGCGCCTTCGAGGGACTCGGCCTCGCCGATGGCGAGGTTGGCGGTGGCGCCGTCGCCGTGCGCGATGGCTTCCTTGGGAACGTACGGGTCAGGCATAGCGAATCCTCGGGTCGAGCACGGCGTAGAGGAGGTCCACGAGCAGGTTCGCCAGCAGGAAGACGATGACGAGGATGGTCACGAAGCCGACCACCGTCGGCGAGTTCTGCCGCAGGATGCCCTGGTAGAGCTGGTAGCCGACGCCGTGGATGTTGAAGATCCGCTCGGTGACGATGGCGCCGCCCATCAGCGCCCCGATGTCGGTGCCGATGAAGGTGACGACGGGGATGAGCGAGTTCCGCAGCAGATGGCGGGTGATCACCCGGCGTCTCGGCAGTCCCTTGGCGACGGCCGTGCGGACGTAGTCGGCGCGGGCGTTCTCGGCGATCGACGTACGGGTCAGCCGGGTCACGTAGGCGAGCGAGACCAGCGCCAGTACGAGGCCGGGCAGCAGCAGTTCGCCCAGTGGCGCCTCGGGCGACACGGAGGCCGCTGCCGTCTCCCATTTCACGCCGAACAGGTACTGGAGGAGGTAGCCGCTGACGAACGTCGGGACCGAGACGACGATCAGGGTCAGCAGCAGTACGGTCGTGTCCACCGCGCGCCCGCGCCGCAGCCCGCTGAAGACGCCGAGCACGATGCCGATGACCATCTCCAGGACGATCGCGACGATGGTGAGCCGCAGCGTCACCGGGAAGGCGGTGGACATCAGCTCGGTGACCTTCTGGCCGTTGAAGGCGATGCCGAAGTTCCCTTGCAGCACCTGCCCCATGTAGTGCAGGTACTGCTTCCACAGCGGTTCGTCGAGGTAGAGGTCCTTGCGGATCTGGGCGGCGGTCGCGGGGTCGGGCGCCTTGTCGCCGAAGAGGGCGGCGACGGGGTCGCCCAGCGCGTACACCATGAAGAAGATCAGGAACGTGCTGCCGATGAACACCGGGATCATCTGAAGCAGCCGCCGGATCACATAGCGTCCCATGGGGGCTCCGGAGTGGGTGGGAGGGAGTGGTCCGGCGGGCGGGGCGGCCCGCCGGACCCCTGGCTGCCTGCGGTCAGTTGACCTTGATCTCGTTGTAGACCGGGACGCTGAACTGGTTCAGCGCGACGTTGCTGATGCTCTCCGAGTAGCCGGCACTACCGTTCTGGTACCAGAGCGGGATCACCGGCATCTGCTCGGCGAGCACCTTCTCCGCGTCCTGGAAGTCGGACACCGCCTTCGCCTTGTCGCTCTCGCCGTTCGCCTTGTCCACCAGCCGGTCGAAGTCGGGGCTGCTGAACTTCCCGTCGTTGGAGGAGGCGTCGGTGTAGTAGAGGGGCTGGAGGAAGTCCTGGATGAGCGGGTAGTCCATCTGCCAGCCGGTGCGGAACGGGCCGGTCATCTGGTGCCCCCCGAGCTTGTTGCGGAAGTCCGCGAACGTGCCGATCGGGTTGACCGTGCACGCCTTCTCGCTGTCGAGGACGTTGTTGATGCTGTTGCAGACCGCGTCCATCCACACCCGGTGCGAGCCCGTGTCGACATTGGAGGTGACGGTCACCTTGCCGCCCGGCAGCCCGCCGCCCTCGGTGATCAGCCGCTTGGCCTCGGCGGCGTTGTACGTGCAGACGGTCCCGCACAGCCCCGCCTTGTAGCCGCCCTCCGCCTTGAGCACCGGCGAGGTCCAGTCCGTGGCCGGGACCCTGGTCTTCTGGTAGATCTCATCAGTGATCTGCCGGCGGTTGATGGCCATGGACAGGCCCTTGCGGACCTTCGCCATCCCGCTCTTGGACCACGCCTTGTCGTACATCGGGAAGGACAGCGTCTGGAGGATGCCGGCGGGCTGGTTGATGTAGCGGTCGCCGAGGTCGGCCTTGACGTTCCTGAGCTGCTGGGCCGGGATGTCGTCGGCGAGATCGAGGTTGCCGGCCTGGAGGTCGGTGTAAGCGGTGTTGCTGTCGGTGTAGACCCGCAGTTCGACGCCGTTGTTGCGCGCCTTGTCGTCCCCCGGGTATCCCTCCCACTTGGCGAGCCGCATCACCGTGCCCTTGTCGTACGAGCGCACGGTGTACGGGCCGTTGCCGATGGGCTTCTTGATCCAGCCGTCGTGGTCGTCGAAGAACGCCTTCGGCAGCGGTGAGAACGCGGCGTAGCCGAGGGTGTCGGGCCAAGTGGAGAACTTCTGGTTGAGCTTGACCGTGAACGTCCTGTCGTCCTTGACCGCCAGCCCCGACAGCGTCTTGGCGCTCGGGCTGCCCGAGTCCGGGTGGACCTTGTCGTAGCCGTCGATGTACTGGAAGAAGGACGCGTTCTTCTGCTTGTTGCCGAGCGCCGCCCCGTAGTTCCAGGCGTCCACGAAGGAGTGCGCCGTGACCTTCTCGCCGTTGCTGAAGGTCCATCCGTCCTTGATGGTGACGGTGAAGTTCTGCTGGTCGGAGGTCTTGATCCGGTCGGCGATGACGTTGACGGCCTTGCCGCTCCTGGGGTCGTACTTCTTCAGCCCCCGAAAGATCATGTCCAGCACCTTGCCGCCCTGGACCTCATTGGTGTTCGCGGGCTCCAGCGGATTCTGCGGATCGCCCCATGACGCCCGTACGGCCCCGCCCTTCCCCACGCTCCTGCCGCCGCCGCAGCCCGTAGCGGCCAGGGCGACGACGACCATCACCCACACGGCCCACTTGGCGCGCGTGGCTCCGCGCATGAAGTGCCTCCTCCGGGTCCCGGGACTCGCTTAGGCCCAAATAACACCCCATGCAGTTACGCAGTGCATCTTCACGGCTGCCGTACGTGTGCCATCGGTCGGGGAAACCGCCCGTACGCGTGAGGCGGGGGGCGCGTTGCTGGTCGCGACCGGCGGGGGTGGCACGAGTGACGCCAAGTGGTGCCAAGTGATGCCACTTGGCGCGCCGGGCGGAGGTGCGGCACCGCGTGGCACCGGATTGACGCGGCTTGATGCGGCTTGATGCGGGCATGTTTCGGCAGGTCAGGATGCATTTGCGGGTAGCGCTTCCCGGCCATCTCGCTTGAGGGGTTGCCAGTGACGCCAGAGTGGTGCCACTATGGCGTCACGAAGTCAGCGCGGCGGCTCCCCGGAAGGGGCGCCGGCGCAACGCTTCGGGAATTGCAGCGGAACCCCGGCCCCGAAGGGCCAGAAGAGCCAGACCAGCCAGACCAGCCAGACCAGCCAGACCAGCCAGAGCCAGGATCAGGGCCGGAGCGAGGGCCAGGGCCAGGGCCAAGGCCAGAGTCGCAGCCAGAGCCAGAGTCAGAGCCAGACGAGCCAAGAGGACGGGACAGCCATGCCTTCTTTCGACACCCCAGCGACGATCTCGGCCACCGCTCACGTGGAAGCCGGATCCATCCGGTTCGTCGCCGCCGACCGGCTCGACACCGTCGTCGACGTACGGCCCCGCGACCACGCGAAGGACCAGGACGTACGGGCGGCCGAGCAGACCGAGGTCACGTACGCGAGCGGTCTGCTGACCATCAGGACGCCCAAGCAGCGCAACGTCATCGGGCGCACCGGCACCGTGGACGTGACGGTCGAACTGCCCACGGGATCGCAGGTGGAGACCACCGGAGCCTGGGCCCAGGTGCACGGCGAGGGCCGGCTGGGCGAGGTGCGGGTACGGACCTCGTCGGGCGACGTCCGCCTCGGCACCACCGGGCCGCTGCACCTGACGGCGACCCACGGGAGCATCACGGTGGACCGCGTCGAGGGCCCAGCCGAGATCACCACCAGCTCCGGCAGCCTGCGGGTCGGCGCCATCGACGGCGCCGCCACGTTGAAGAACGCGCACGGCACCACGACCGTCGGCGACGCGCGGGGCGACCTGCGGGTGAGCGGCGCCGACGGCGACATCTCCATCGACCGCGCCGAGGGCTCGGTCACCGCCACCACCACCCACGGCGCCCTGCGCGTCGCCGAGGTGGCCCGCGGCGGCGTCCAGTTGGAGACCTCCTACGGCGCCATCGAGATCGGTATCCGCGAGGGTACGGCGGCGTGGCTCGACGTGGACTCGCGCTCCGGCCATGTGCACAGCGCGCTCGCCGCGACGGGGAGCCCGAAGAAGTCCGAGGAGACGGTCGAGGTCAGGGCCCACACCCGCTACGGCAACATCGACATCCGTCGGTCGCGAGCCGCCTGACCCCTCAACCCACCCGACAAACCAGGCCACTTGACCGAGAACGACGCCTTTGAAGCGACGCCTTTGAAGCGACGTCATCGAAACGACGCCTTCGACCGGGAGAACCCCATGCCTTCATCTGTCATGCCCACATCCACACCTACGCCTCGGCGGGGCGACGGCCGGCAGCCGCCCGCCGCCGTCTCCACCGCCGATCTGCGCAAGTCGTACGGCGACAAGACCGTTCTCGACGGCATCGATCTGCGGATACCGGCCGGCACCGTGTTCGCACTGCTGGGGCCGAACGGCGCCGGCAAGACCACCACCGTGCAGATCCTGTCCACGCTCATCGCCGCCGACGGCGGGCAGGCCCAGGTCGCGGGGCACGACGTGGCCACGGCGCCGGACGGCGTACGCGCCGCGATCGGCGTCACCGGCCAGTTCGCCGCGCTCGACGACCTGCTCACCGCCGAGGAGAACCTGATCCTCATGGCCGACCTGCTGCGCCTCGGCAAGCGCGAAGGGCGCAGCCGGGCCGGGGAGTTGCTGAAGCGCTTCGATATCGCGGACGTCGCACACAAACGCGCCGCGTTCTTCTCCGGCGGCATGCGACGGCGGCTCGACCTCGCCATGACGCTGGTCGGCGACCCGCAGGTGATCTTCCTCGACGAGCCGACGACCGGGCTGGACCCGCGCAGCCGCCGCACGATGTGGGAGACCGTGCGCTCACTGGTCGCCGGCGGCGTCACCGTCTTCCTCACCACGCAATACCTGGAGGAGGCCGACCAGTTGGCGGACCGGATCGCGGTCCTGGACGGCGGCCGGATCGTCGCCGAGGGCACGGCCGACGAGCTCAAGGCGCGGATCCCCGGCAGCCATGTGCGCCTGCGGTTCACCGCCCCCGACGAGTACGAGCGAGCGGCCGCCGCCTTCCCCGGCGCGGCCCGCGACGACGAGGAGTTGGCCCTGCGCGTGGCGGGCGACGGCGGGCTCGACGCGCTGCGCGCCCTGCTCGACCGGCTCGACGCCGCAGGCGTCCGCGCCGCCGACTTCTCCGTGCACACCCCCGACCTGGACGACGTGTTCCTGGCCCTGACCGGGAACGGCGGCGCCGCCCCCGCCACCGCGACGACGGCAGCCGCGTCCCACCCGAAGGAGACCCTGCGATGAGCACCCTCACCTATGCCGTGCACGACTCGATGACGATGCTGCGGCGGAACCTGAAGCACGCGATCCGCTACCCGTCCGTGGGGCTGGGCAGCGCCATGACGCCGATCCTGATGCTGCTGCTGTTCGTGTACGCCTTCGGGGACTCGATCGGCACCGGTATGGGCGGGGGCCGGGACGCGTATCTGAACTATCTGACGCCCGGCATCATCATCATGGGGGTGGCCGCGGGCTCGATGTCCACCTCGATCGCGGTCTGCTCCGACATGACCGAGGGCATCATCAACCGCTTCCGCACCATGAACATCACGCGCTCGTCGTTCATGACGGGGCACGTCCTGGGCAGCGTCGCCCAGACGATGGTGTGCGCCGTGCCGGTCGTCGGCGTCGCGTTCGCCGTCGGCTTCCGTTCCGGTGCGACCCCGCTGGAGTGGCTGGCCGCAGCCGGCCTTCTCGCGGCCATCGCCTTCTCGGTGACCTGGCTGTCCGTGGCGCTGGGCCTGATCTCCAAGACCGTCGAGTCGGCGAGCAACAAGCCGCTGCTGATCCAGTTCCTGCCCTTCCTCGGCTCGGCGTTCGTACCGGCCGCATCGATGTCGCCGGGCCTGCGTTGGTTCGCCGAGTACCAGCCGTTCACCCCGATGATCGAAACGCTGCGCGGCCTGCTCTCGGGTACGGAGATAGGCAACAGCGCCTGGATAGCGCTGGCTTGGTGCGCCGGTATCGCGCTGGTGGGCTACGTCTGGTCGCGGTCGCTCTTCAACAGCACGACCAAGCGCTGAGCGATCCCCAGGGCCTGTCGATCCCCAAGGCCCGTCCAGCTCACGGCGGCGGACGAACCGAAACGGGACCGAACTGGACCGGAATGGAACGGAACGGGACCGAAATGGATCGGTCCGGACCGGGCCTAGGAAGCCTCGCCGCGCGGCAGAAGAGCGGCGATGTCCCCCGCCGGCCGACCGGAGTGCAGGCTGATCAGGCCGACGAGCAGGTCGTCCAGGGGCGGCCAGGGAAGGTTTCCATGGTCGTTGTAGAGACTGATGAGGCCGTGCATGGCGGTCCAGAGCATCAGACCGGCCTGCCACTGCCCTTCCACCGTGGATCCCAGCCGCTCGGGGCCGGCGACGGCGGCCAGGGAAGCGACGACGGATTCGAGGAGTTCGGCCCCGTCTCCGTGGGCCGAACCGGGGACGATATCGGCGGCCATGCGCCCACCGAACAGGGTCCGGTAGTGGCCGGGCTGTTCAACTCCCCAGTGCACATAGGCCGCACACCGCGCCACGAGATCGGCCAACGGGCCCGGCGCCGATTCGGCGGCCTCGTTCATCCGACGGGCCAGTTCGGCGTAGCGCAGTTGCAGAACGTGCTGGATCAGCGCACTCAGGTCCGGAAAGTGGCTGTAGATGCTGGCCGGCGCGACGCCGACCTCGCGTGCGACTTGCCGGAGGGTCAGGGTCTCCGGGCGGTCGAGGGTGGCCAGCAGCTTCGCGGCGGCGTCCACGAGCTGGGCCTTGAGCACCTGCCCCTGCCCCCGCGGATTGCGGCGGCGGGCAACGGCCCGCTCCTGAGACGGCACCCGAGCCCCCTTCCGGCTTCCGGCCTCGAAAGATTCAGCAACGGCTGTTCACTTTACAGCCCGTCCCGCCTTGACACCGGCTGACCAACACTCGTTTACTTACTTCACCAACAGTTGTTCAGTTATAGCGAACGGATCATCATGCGCATTGCGGTACTGGGCGCGTCCGGGCGGGTCGGCGGGCTCGTCGTCGACCAGGCGCTGGAACGGGAACACCAGGTCGTGGCTTTGGCCCGCACCCCGGACAAGATCACCGCGCCCACGGCGCGACGGGTCGAGATCCGGCAGGCGGACGTCTTCTCCCCCGAGACCTTCCCCGGCCTCGACGATGTCGACGTGGCCATCTCGACCATCGGCGTCGGCAAGGGTGACGGCCTGGGTGCACTGGCCGCCGGGGCCGAGCTGCTCGCCGCGGCACACGTCCGTACGGTGTGGCTCGGCGCACTGGGATCCGGCGAGTCGACCGGCGCGGGCGGCCGGATCTACCAGGCGGTGATGCGCATGGCCGTAGGCAAGGAACTGACCGCCAAGGCCGAGGCCGACCGGATAGCCCTGGCCGCGGGCGCTGCCGTCTTCCACGCCCCGGACCTCACCGGCGGCCCCCTCAGCCCGAACCGGCGCATCGTGACTCTCGCGGATCTACGGCGCCCCTTGCTGCCGCCGAGGATGTCCCGAGCGTCCGTGGCCGCCCTCATGCTGGACGAAGCGGAGAAGGGCGCCCACTGCGGCGAAATCGTCGTCCCTCTCGACTGAACGCCACAGCGCGGGACGCTCCTTATCGGTGTTAGCCGGGCGTTAGCGGGGCGGTATTCCGGCGGTAGCGCGGGCGATCACAGTGGTGGACGTACCGAGGAAACAACGAGACCACGCCGCCGACTGCCCCCGGGGGAAACCCACATGCGCTCCAAGGCCACCGCCCTCACCACCCGCCGCCGAACCCTGCGCATGGCCGCCGTCGCCCTGACCGCCGCCGCCGGCCTCAGCCTGACCGCCTGCTCCGGCTCCGACGACAGCGGCGCGAAGACCATGGGCCACGCAGCCGCCGCCGAATCAAGCAACGGAAGCACCGGCGACAAGGCCCAGAGCAGCAGCACCGGCGGTGGCAAGACCGACGCCACGACGGACGCGAAGACCGGCACCAAGCCCGGCACCAAGTCGGCCACCGGGAACGGGAACGGGCACGGGGGCGGGGGCGGGGACTCGTCGGGGACGGCGGTCAGCAACCTCCCCCTCCCCGACGGCAGTGAAGCCCGCGTCACCAAGACCGGCGACCAGAATTACCGCGCCGAAATCGTCAACAAGGGCGCCGTCCTGGCCACCATCGAAACCCACGACGGCGCCGCCGGACTCGACGCCAACGACATGTTCGTCGTCCTCACCACCGACGGCCGCATCCACGCCTGGATGGGCGACAGCCAGACCGGCCCCGGCACCTTCGCCCTCAAGGGCGGCTACGACGCCAAAATCACCAAAGTCGGCGAACTCCAC
>NZ_JBFAIS010000010.1:0-61059 GCF_040654795.1 Streptomyces sp. NPDC050617
AGTTCGCTGGGAGGCATACGACGAGATGCACGACGCCTTCCTCCAGCTCGCCGCCTGCATGAACCTCGCCCGCAAAGCATTCTGAAAGGACCCCTTAGCGAAGAGCAGGTCGGTGCCGTGGACCAGGGCGATTCTGGGGTGGGCGGGGAGGGCTCGGAGCAGGGCGGCCGTGGCGCCGAAGGTGAGGTGCTGGAGGTGCAGGACGTCGATTTGGGACGGGTCGATCGCGGTAGTGAGGGCTCTGCGGAGGGCGGTGACGTAGCGGCCGAAGGCGGGGCCGTCCAGGCACTTGCCCGGTACGGACGGCAGGTTCAGGCCGGACGGAAGGCGGGGGCGGGGGCCTGGTGGCGTGAGCATAAAGGCTCGTGCGGGGATGAGCCGCTTGTCGCCGGTGTAGAGGTCGAGGAAGAGTTCGACGCTGCCGCCGGGGCTCCCGGCGGGCAGGTCCAGGGCGGTGGCGACGACCTGGCTCACGGTCGGCCTCCCGGCAGCTCCTCGTACAGGCGGGAAGTCTCGATCCCTTGGCTGGCCCGGTACTTGAGGCCGTGCCGTTGGTAGCTGGCGGGAGTGCCGAAGGTGTGGAGGAAGGTCACCTTCCCGAAGGTCATCAGGGGATAGATGCGTACGGGGCGTGCGGCCCGGATCTCCAGGGTCCAGCGGATGGCGTGGCCCTGGTGGCCGAGCGGTGTGGAGACGTGGACCCAGATGCCGAGGGCGCCGGTCGTGCGATTGCCGTTGAGGAACTGCGCGTACGTCTCGGAACCGGTTCTCTCGTGGGTGACGCCGAGGTACAGGATGCCGGGACGGAGCACGAACCCCGTTGCAGGGATGGGGCCTTCGGTAGTGGTCGTACGGGCTGCTGCGTCGAGGTGGCCTTTGCAGGCGTGCAGGGTCTGGCCGAGTCGCCAGTCGTAGGCGTTGGGGGAGATGCGGGCGGGGTCGTACGGATCAATGGTGATCTCGCCCGAGGCGTGGGCGGCGGCGATGGCCGGGCCGGTGAGGATCACGAGGTCACCGCCGGGAGAGGTGCGAGGTCGCGCCAGTAGGCGGACGGGCGTGGGCCGGCGGCGGCCTGGTACTTGCCTGCATAGAGCGCGACGGGGCCGGCCGCGACGAAGAACATGATCTGGCCGATCTTCATGCCCGTGTAGATGCGCAGCGGGCGGACCGGCGAGAGCATCAGTGTCCACTGTCCGTGGAAGCCGAGGTCGCCGATCGGCGCGGTGATCTCGACGAAGAGCCCGAGCCGCCCGACGGAGGAACGGCCGAACAGTAAGGGGACGAAGGGGACGAAGGTGTCGGAGCCGACTTCTTCGAGGGTGTGCCCGAGGTAGAGCTCGCCCGGCTGGAGGACATGGCCGTGGGGGCCGATCGCGATCTCGTGGGTGGGGTTCGGGGTGTGTGCGTCGATCACGGGCGCGGTGTACGTGAGGAGGGTCGGTCCGAGGCAGACGTTGTAGCTGTTGGGGTTCACCTGGGTCGGGTCGAAGGGCGTGATGCGCAGTCGGCCGTCCGCGACGGCTGAGGTGATCTCGGGGCCGGTCAGGATCATTGCCGTTCTCCTCCGGTGAGGACGTGCTGGACGGCTTGGGCGAGGGGGAAGGCGGCCTGGTGGGTGTGTCCGCCGAGGAAGGTGTCGGCCAGGTAGTCGGTGGTCAGGACGCGGTGCAGGGGTGGGTGGGGAAGGTGTCCGGTGCCGTCACCAACGGGCCTGTTGCGTACGTCATTTCAGCGAGTTGGGTGCCGTCGGCGAGGTGGGCGTGGACGAGGTGGTTGCCGAAGGGCTCGATGGTCAGAAGGTCGCCTCGGGTGAGGGTGTCGCCGAGTGGCGTGGTGCGGAGGGCCGTCTCGTTCAGGAGGACGGCTTCCGCGCCGAGGCCGGTGTGCAGGCGGGAGGCGATCTCTTGGAGCAGGGCCCGGCGGTCGAGCGGGCGGTTGCGGTACGGCGCGGCGATGGGGCCCAGCGGCTCGGCGAGCCTCCGTCGGTAGGTCTCGATCTCCTCGTGCAGGGCGCTCAGTTCGGTGGGCGGCCGGGAGGTCGTGGCGGGAAAGGATGCCGTACGTGCAGCCCACCCCGCGCCGACCGGCTTCGCGAAGGCGTGGCCGGCGGCCAGCTCGGGGCCCTTGAGGACGAGCGTGTCGCCGACGTGCTCGGGGCCGTAGCGCTCGCTGTGACAGTGGCCGGAGAAGATCACGTCGAGGAAGGGGCAGGAGGCGGCGATCTTCAGGTCCTCGGTGAAGCCGGAGTGGCTGAGGAGGATCCAGGAGTCGGCTTTGTGGTGGTGGGCGAGCATGAGTTCGCGCAGGGCCTGGAGAGGGTCGGTTATGCGGTGGCCGGCGCGTTGTGCGTACGGGATGGCGTTGAAGGCTTGGACTCCGATGATCCCCGTGACGGCGGCGCGCCGACCGCAGATCTCGGCGAGGTGGAGGCGGCGGAACAGGGCGTTACCGGTCGTGTCGTCGATGGCGTTCGCGCACACCGTGAGGGGGTGCAGGTCAGGGTCGAAGTGGTGCGCCCAGCCGTGGTTTCCGGGCGCGATCACGTCGTACAGGGTGGTCAGGAGCTGGCGCTCGATCCTGCCGTTGCCCAGCCGGTAGTAACCGCTGCCCTCGAAGAAGTCGCCGCAGTCGACGACGAGCGAGTCCTGGCGGGCGGCGTGCAGGTGGGTGAGCAGGGGCAGTGCGTTGGCGAAGGAGGAGTGGACGTCGGTGGTGGCGACGATGCGCTGGAGTCGGCGGGTCATGGCGTGACCTCGCAGATGTCGGCGCCGAGCGCGCGCAGTTTGGTGGGGAGGTCGGCGTGGCCGCGGCGGAGCTGGTCGAGGCCGCCGAGGGTGGTGACACCGCGTGCGGTGAGGCCGGCGACGAGGAGGGCTGAGCCAGTGCGGATGTCGGTGGCTTCTACGCCTGCGCCGGTCAGGCGTTGCGGGCCGGTGAGGCGGCACTGGGTGGGGGAGATCTCGTGGATGTCCGCGCCGAGGCGGGCGAGCTGGGGGAGCAGGTTGTTGTGGCGGCCCGGGTTGATGGAGTCGGCGAAGAGGTGGGTGCCGGGGAGGCCCAGGGCCAGGGCCATCAGCGGGGGTTCGAAGTCGGCGTCCAGGCCGCCGGGGGAGAGGGACGCGACGGCCCGGAGCGGGCGCTCGGTGGGATGGTAGTTCTCGGCGTGGACGGTGAGCGTGGTGCCGTGGGCGGTGACGGGGATGCCGAGCCAGCGCAGAGCGGCGGTCATCATTGCGATGTCCGTGCTCCTCACGCCCTCGATACGAGCGTTTCCGCCGGTGGACGCGACGGCACAGGCCAGGGTGCCCGCCTCGACCTTGTCGCCGGGCACGGTCCAGGAGTAGGAGTCCTGAGAGGGGTACGAGGGCGGGGTCAGTGTGAGGAGGCGTTCGGCGGCGCGGGTCTCCCAGCAGGCTTCCCGGAGGGCGTCCAGGACGCTGAGGACCTCGGGGGAGAGGTTCGGCCGGCCCAGGCGCAGGGGGGCGGTTCGCGACGACCGCCCGGAGGAGGGCGGCGATGGTGGTGCCCCGGGAGCGGAACGGGAGCGTCAGCGACACCGTGCCCGCAGGGGTGCGTCCGGCCGTGACGGTATAGCCGTGATCGTCGACCGCGGTCCGGTCGCCGAACGCCTCGTACACCTTGAAGTGCTGTTCCATGCCGCGCCCGCCGATCTGGCAGCCACCGGGCCAGGGGAGCGATGCGCGGCCGTGGGCGGCGAGCAGGGCGGGCACGAGGTAGTACGAGGCGCGGATACGGGCAGCGGTCGCGTGCATGTCGGGAGAGGGGTGCGTGCTCTCGCCCGGCGTGGCCACGACCGTGGTCGGCTCGGCCACCGGATGCGCGACCCGGTGGCCGGTGTGCTGGAGGAGCGTGAGCATCGTCCGGACGTCGGCGTTGGCGGGGACGTTGGACAGCTGGACGGGCTGGCGCAGGGCGGCTGCCGCTGCCAACAGGGGAAGGGCGGCGTTCTTGGAGCCGTCGACGGTCACGGTGCCGGTGAGCGGCGGGCCGGGGCGGACGGCGATTACGTCGGAGGCTTCGGAGGTCAGGGCGGGGAGTTGGGCGGTGGTCACGGTCGGCTCCTTGGGAGGGGAACGCGTAAGGGCGTGGAGGCGGTCGGCCGTGCGGGCAGGGAGATCTCGGCCCAGCAGCACTTGCCGGATGTGGTCGTCTCGACGTCGTGCCGGGCCGCGAGGGCAGCCACGAGGAACAGGCCCCGGCCGTGCTCGCTGTCTGAGTCGGGCAGCTCCATGTGGGGCAGGGCGGAGCTGGTGTCGGTGACCTCGATCCGTACGGTTTCGTCGCCGGTCAGGCGGGCGGTCACCGAGATGAGGCCGGGGCCGGCGTGCTGGACGGAGTTCGCGAGCAGTTCGGTCGCCACCAACCCGACGGCGTCGAGGAGGCCGCCCTCGCCTTCGTCGGACGTGCTGGCCTGAAGCTCCCAGCCGCGTATCCCGGCGAGGAGCCGGTGCCGTGCGTCGGTGACGGCGCGAGCCGTGCTGGGTACGGAGAAGCTGAGGTGTCGCTGTTCCACAGGGTTGCCTCCCGGACGGGTACGGCTTCCACGTCACCCGTGGCGGGAGCGGCCGGACCAGGGCCGGTGCTCGTGCGGCATCACTTATGCAGGACCTGCATGCGTACCAAGTGCGACTGAATTAGCCTCGGTTGAGCAGGCAGGATCGGCGACGGCGGAAGGGGCCGTGGCGCAGATGGCCGATGTGTACGACGCGCAGGGCGAGGCGAGACGGATCGGCGAAGAGATCCGCCGGGCCCGCGTGCTCTCGAAACGCACCCAGGCGGGCGTTGCCGCCGCGCTGGGCTACCACCAGTCGAAGCTGAGCCGCCTGGAACAGGGACGCGGAACCGCCGACTCCCAGGTGGTGCGCTCGGTCGCCCAGGAACTGGGCATCCCGCTCGCCGCACTCGGCCTTACCGGACGCCACCGCCACCACCAGCGATCCCGAAACCGAGGACATGCACCGCCGTACCTTCCTGGCCGCGAGCGTCGCCGCTCTCGCGACCCCCGCCCAGCCGATGCTCGGCCACCACACACTTGTACAGGCGCTGTTGCCCGGCCCAACACCGGCCACGGGCATGGACGTCGATGTTGTTGATGTCCTCGCCGATCGCATCTCCGCCGTACGCCGCCTCTTCTCCACCTGCGACTACGCCGAGCTGCAACAGGTCCTGCCCACCCTGATCCTCGACCTCCGGCAGGCCGCGCCCGCCTCCACCGAGGCCACCGGCCTGCTCGCCACCGCGTACCAGACCGCCGTCAGTCTGCTCCTCAAGCTCGGCGACCACGGCCACGCCTGGCTCGCCGTGGGCCGCGCCATGGCCGAGGCCGAACGCTGCGGCGACCCGATCATCCTGGCCTCCAGCGTCCGCGTACACGCCCACCTCCTGGCCCGCGAACGGCACACCAGCCAGGCCGTCACCCTGGTCCGGCACACCGCCGACCAGCTCACCGGCGCGTACGACCAGCGCTCCCCGCGCTACCTGGCGGCCCTCGGCCTGCTCCTCCTGCGCGGCGTCACCGCAGCCAGCAGTGGCGGCGACCGCTCCGCCACCAAGGACTTCCTGACCGAGGCCCACGACGTCGCCCGCTACGTCTCTCTCGACCGCCCCGACGCCTGGGCCAACTTCAGCCCCACCAACGTCTCCCTCCACGCGGTCAGCGCCGCCAACGCCTTCGGCGACGCGGGCATCGCTCTGGAAACCGCCGGCCCCCTCATGCGCCGCCACATTCCGGCCCCCGAGCGCCGCACCGCCCTCTGGATCGAAACGGCCCGCGCCTACAGTCAGCAGGGCCGCCTCGCCGACGGCTACCAGGCCCTGCGCATCGCCGAAAGCTGCGCTTCCCAGGACATCCGCCGCCCCCCCGTACGCGAACTCGTCGCCGACATGGCCGCCCGCGACCGTCACCACGCCCTGCCCGAACTCCACCACTTCAGCCGTCAATTGGGAGCCCCCGCGTGACCGACCACCACCACACCGATGAGCCGAAGAAGCCCTTCCTGTACGTCGTGGTCTGCGCGGCCGGGGTCGCCCCGGACGTCCACCGGCTGATCACCGCCGCACAGCAGAAGGGCTGGGACGTCGGCGTGGTTGCCACGCCCCAAGGACTCGGCTTCCTCGACACCGAGGCGATCGAGGCCCAGACCGGCTACCCGATCCGTTCTGCCTGGCGCTCGCCCAGCGACCCGCGCCCGCTGCCGCCCGCCGACGCCATCGCGGTCGCGCCGGCCACCTTCAACACCATCAACAAGTGGGCCGCGGGAATCTCCGACACCCTTGCCGTCGGCATCCTCTGCGAGGCGTACGGCTTCGGCATCCCGACCGCCGCCCTCCCGTACTTGAACTCGGCGCAGGCCGCCCATCCCGCGTACCGGCAGAGCCTGGACCGGTTGCGCGAGATGGGCGTGCTGATCGGGTCGTACGAACCGCACAAGCCGAAGGCGGGCGGGGGTGCGGAGAACTACCGGTGGGAGGAAGCGCTGGAACTGCTCACGCCCAGGTTGTCTACGAGGATCTGACTACCGATATCGATCTTGTGGGAGCCCGGCTCCCGTGCGTTTCAGTGGACTGGAACCACACATGCCGAAGCCGGGCCTCCCACTGGGAGGCCCGGCTTCGCGCTGTTCCGGTACCACTTGGCCGCTACGGGTGGTGGCGCGCCGGGGCTTTACGCTGCCCTACTCCTGGGCCCTGCGACCGTGTGGGCGGCGGCCTGCGTGGGGCTGCTTGTTCGCCGTTTTCAGCGGGGCGATGTGGCGTTCGAGCTCGGTACGTGGTGCTCGGAGGACGTCGTCTTGCTGTGCGTTCAGTCTTCGCGCGGGGCGTATCTGTCGGCGTTCGCGCCGATAGTGAAGCCCAATCGGTCGTACTCCATCAGGTCCTCGTGGGTCATGAAGGGGACGAGAGCTTCGTGGTGATCGACGGCGTACTTGATCAGGAGGTCGACCATCTCGCGCACGGCTGCTTCCACGTCGACTTCGGGGTCGTCAACGTGGATGCCGACGGCTTTAAACTCTTCGGTGGTGGCGTCACGGAGCAGGGAGTGTTCCTCCTCGGTGAAGAGGCGTCCTTCGAGGTGGCGATAGACGAGGGAGTCGGCGGGGCGGTTGAAATCCGTGTCGAACAGCAGGGCCATGACGTGGGGACGGGGGGAGTGTGCGGTCATACGGGTGTGGTGCTCCGGGTGGTTGGGGAGTCTCAATCGTCTGGAGAATCCCTGACTTCGGAAAACGGGGATCGTCGGCTATATTCCGCCGCCTCCCTGGGGCAACGGCGGCGGCTGGAGTGCTTTGAGGTCTGGGCGCCCGGTGGCGTGACCGAGGTGTACATACCGCCCGAAGGCGGTGTGGCCTGAGGGTTTGCGGATGTAGTGGGCGGGTGGGTGTTGTGGCGTATTCGCCAGACGAGGACGTCGCTGATCGAGGTGGCGATGTCGAGTTCTCGCCGGCGGGTGGCTTCGGCTAGCAGGACGGCCGGGTCGTGTCCGGCCTTTTGGGCTTCGGCGAGGGTGGTGGCCAGGGCGGGCCAACTGGGCTCGGTGAGGATCTGTTCGGCGAGGTCAGGTAGCGCTCGGCGGACGTGGGCGGTCTGCCGCTGCTGTACCGCAACGCCCAGACGGAGGCCGCGCTGGTGGATCACCGCAAGGGGCTGAACGGTAGCGGCTTGGTAGGCGGCGCGCAGGTGCTCGGCCGCTTGGCGGGCGGCTTCGGCCTGCTGGCCGTGGTGGCGGGTGCGGTGCCTGTGCTGGGCGGCGACGACCGCTAGGAGGAGGGCGTCGAGGAGGATCGCGAAGAGCGCTCCGTCCTTGGGCGCGGGTTCGCGCAGGATTGCTTTGATCGCCCGGCGGGTGGCCTTGGCCTGTTGGTGTCGGGCGCGGATGCGGGAGCGGCTTGCCCGCTCGAAGGCCGTTGCCGCCTGGGCCAGTTGGTGCCTGTAGGTGGCGGGGGCGATGAGGGGGAGGGCATCGAGGGCTTCGGCGAGCACGGTGATGTGGGCTTGCCCGACAGCGTCGTCGGCCTCGTCGAGGACGTCAGGGAGCTGACCGGCCGCGTCGGTGACCTGCTGCCAGGCTGAACGTCGACGGTCAGAAGGGCGGCTCGTAGGGGCGGCCCCAGTGGCCATAAGGCGCTCGCTGATCTTGGGGTAGGACAGGTCGGGGGCGAGGGCGGAGCCGGAGAACCAGACCGGTTCCCCGGCGGCGTTGGTGTCGTCGGCGAAGGCGACCTTGTATCCGCGGATGTCGCCGGAGGGGAAGCGCTGGATGTCCACCAGTACACCCGCTCCTTCGAGGACGGCGAAGAACTCCTCGGTGCTGGTGGCGGCCGTCACCGCCGTGCGGACGGTGGTCCGCAGGCGTTCGCGTGCGGTCTTCGTGTGTCCGGTGCGGCGGGCCTTCTCCTGCTCGGGGCGGGTGGGCCGTTTCGCGGCGGTGCGGTCGCCGCGCAGGACCTGACGCAGGCCGTACTCCTTCTCGATGGCGGCGAGTTCGGCAGCGGCGTGCAGGTAGTCGTCCCAGTTCCGGGGTGGCCGGAGGTCGCCTCGGACTTTGGTGGCGACGATGTGGATGTGGTCGTCGGCGTGGCGTACGGCGACCCAGCGGCAGGCGTCAGGGTCGCCCGCTGGCGCGATGCCGGTGGCGTTCAGGACCCGGCGGGCGATGGTGGCCCACTGCTCGTCCGTGAGGTGCGGGTCTTCGGGGGCGGCCCGGATCGAGCAGTGTCACACGTGGCCCTTCGGTGCCTTGTCACCGGCCTGCTTCACGCGCAGGTCGAGGGCGGCGGTGAGCTGGGCCAGGGTGGCGTCGGGGTCACGGCCGGGGTCGGGGGCGAAGCCGTCCCAGGACGCGGCGAGGTGGGGGTCGGTGTGCTCGTTGGCGCGACCGGGCCCGTACAGGTAGTTCAGGACGCCCCTCGTTTTGTGGCCGGGCTTGCCGATCTTGGCTATCAATCAGGCCGCCCGGTGCTGCGTGGCGGCCACATCGGCGGCGGCGTCGATCGCGGTGACCGCCTGTTTCACCAGGGCCACGACCCGCCCTGCTTCGGCGAGCACGGCGGTGTCCACAGGGTGTGGGTCGCCGCCGCTGTTGAGGCGGTGGGCGATCTGGTTCACGTTCGTACCGATGCGCGCCACCTGCATGCGCAGGGAGGCGAGTTCATCGATCAGGTCGTCGGTGGCTGTGCGCTGGCCGGGCAAGGTGAGGTCACCGTCCAGGTGAGCCAGGACGATCGCACCGACAAGGTGGGCGCCGGCCAGGCCGAGCCGACGGGCCTCGGCGCGGATGGCGGTCTTCTCGTCGGAGCTGTAGCGGACGTCGACACGCTCTTTGCGTTGTACGTCTTGGCGGGCGCGGCGGCGGGCGACGCGGTACAGGGCGGCTTCGTCGGCAGCACGTACGACCCCGCCTTCTGTCCCTGGTGCGCCCTCGCTCCAGGGAACCTCCGCCACCCCCGGGGCGGAGGCTGCGTTGGGCCGGCCCTTGGACGGTCCAACGTCATACCTTGCTCCGTCTGGGGCCAGGACGGCGGGCATCTCCGGCGGTGCGGTGGTGAGTTCGAGGTGGGGTTCGTGCACGGTTTCTCCAGGATCGGTGGGGGCGAGATGGAGCGCCCGCCCCAGGGCCCGCCCTCGTGTCGAGTGATGAGGGCGGGGCGCAGCAGAGGGGAAGGGTCAGGCGGCGTTGCCGAGGGGCGCGGCTTCGTCGTGTCCTTCGAGTGGCCCGCCCTTGAAGCCATCCTTCGTGGTGGGCTTGGCCCGACCGTTCCGCTCGGCTCGCAGCTCGCCGCGCACGGTGCGGGCTCGGACCAGGCCGATGCGTAGTTCTTTGCGCAGACGCTCGGCGGTCAGTTGGTCCTCGCTCCAGTCGGCGGTGAGGAGCCGCGCCTCGTCGAGAACTTCGGCATCTGTGCGGGTCCGGTCGGCAGTCGGCTTGGCGGCAGCGGGGACTTGACCGGTCGCCCGGCGCGGGGCGGCTCCAGTCGACGTCGCCACGGCGGCCGACTTGAGCGATCGGGCAGTGGGGGCCGATTCGGTCCCCGTGGCCGGCCCCGTCCCGGGCGCCTCGGCGTCCTCCACAGAGGTCGACTCGGTCGGGTCCGCCGGAATGGGTTTGGGCTGGTCAGGCATCGACTGTGGGGCCTGCTCGTTGGCCGACCGGTCAACTTGCTGGCCAACCGCCTGGGCGGAGGCACCTTCGAGGGAGTCGGCCGACTGGGGGGTGTGGTGCAGCACCTTCGCCACGAGGTCCGACCCGAAGTAGATCGACCCGACCGGAAGCGAGGTTGCCAGCAGGACAAGGGCCCAGTTCGCTGGGTCCCAGTCGGCCAGTCGGCCCCACCGGATCGACTCCGTGTGTAGGGCCGGTACGAGGCCGTGCACGTAGTTCAGCAGGAGGCTGGCGATCGTGTAGGTCGCCAGGACCCGCAGCGCGAACTTCCGATCGGTGCCGGTCAGTACGAGCGTGGCGATCAGTGCGAGGGCCATCAGCCCGTCGACCACGATCGGGTAGAGCAGGGCGGCGGTGGAGTCGGCGCCGATGGCGCGGGCCACGTCGGACAGCGCGTTCCAGGAGACCCGGAAGGCCATGAGGACGACGGCCACCAGGCCGAGGACGAGGGTGATGTGGCCCTTGCGATTCATATGGCCGTTCCCAGCAGGTGCGGGGACTCGGCGAGCATCGCCACTTCGTTTGAGGGTCTCGTCTTCAGCGGCCGAGGCGAGCGGTGCGATGCCAGTACGGATGCCGCGTATGGCTGACGGGGCACTTGGGGCAGGGGAGTGCAAGGGGGCGGCCTCCAAGGCGGGGCGAGGATCTCGTGTGGTGGGAGTGCACGGCGTTCACGGAGGGGGCGTACACGCAGGCCCCCTTCTAAAAGGGGGCCTGCGCGTGATCGCCTGGGCGCGTGTACGGCGTGGACGCAGGCGTGATCGCTCTACCTGCGGTTTCGCGATGAGCGTGTGCGGTGGGAGCGCTTCGTGGCGGTGTGCAGGCACAGAGCCCGCGTGTACGGTCGCGTGATCGTGCCGTGGGGTCCGGCGGAGCTCAGCCGATGGCGGTGAGATGACGGGCGGTCGCGTAGTAGCGCGCCTGCTGTCCGCCGCCCGCTCCACCCGCGATCCCGTCCTCCTTGGTTGCCAGGCCGCTCTCGACGAGGCGGGCAAGGTGACGGCGGACCTTCTCCGCGTCGGCGCGTTCGGGGTCGCCTCCGCCGATGAGGACGATGGCCAGGTCGCGGGCGGTCAGCCCGTTCGGGGCGTTACGGATGAGGACGGCGGGGTCCCTGGCCGGGTCGACCGTGGTGGTGCCGTGCTTGTGGTCGTGCGTGACGTCCAGCGGACCGACCTCGCCGGTGGGCGTCTTCAGGTGGTGCAGGGTGACGGCCGGGTCGCCGGCCCGTCCTCTGATGAACAGAACGCTGCCCGCGCCTGCGGTGATCCAGGTGGAGCCGTAGACCTGGTCCAGGCTCGGGCGTTGGCCGCGCGGCGCGTCGGCAGCGGTCTTGCGCTGGTGATGCAGCTCAAGGACCTCCACGCCGCTGCGCAGGGCGCGATTACGGGCGTTGTTGAAGGAGACGGCGAGGCTGTCGTCGACCATCGTGCTGACCGCGTCCTTGAGGCTGTCGATCACGATCGTGTCGGCCTGGTGAGCGGCGGCGAGGTCGGCGAGGAGATCGGGTTCCTTGTCGAGGGTGGCGGGCAGCGGGCCCTGCCAGACGATGAGCGGGTCGCGCAGGATCGCCTCGTCGGTGGCGAAGACGCGACGGGCCATCGCCTTGGCGATCTGCTTGGGCCGGTCCATGGCCAGGTACAGCACCCTCCTGCTCGGTGCGACCGGCATTTCAAGGGCGGTCTCCTGGAGGCCGAGGCGGGCAAAGATCACCTGGTGGGCCAGGGTGGTCTCGCCGACGCTTGGTGCGCCGACGATCATCAGGCTCTCGCCGGGGGCCCAGAGGGTCTTCTCTCGGGTTCCCCACAGGGGTTCGGCGTCCGCGCCCGACTCTTTGACGAAGCGCCACCCGTCGACGGCGAAGCGGGACAGACGACCCTGGCCCGAGGTGAGTGCTCGCTCGCGTTCGGCACGTACCTCGGTCTCGACCTCGCTGCGAATGGCCTCGGGGTCGGCACCCGGCTCCTGGGCCCTCTGGAGGGTGTGGACGGCAGATGCGATCAAGCGCCGCAGGTCGGCCTTCTTGCGGATGATCTCCGCGTGGTGTTCCGCGCTGCCTGTGCCGTAGAGCACGTCGGCGAGCTGGAAAACGTAGGTGCGGCCACCGACACGCTCAAGGTCGCCCTGCGCTTGGAGCACCTCGGTGAGGGCGATCGGGTCCGTCGGCTTGTCCTCGCGGTGCTGGTCGAGCAGTGCTCGCCAGACGGTTTCGTGCGCGGGCCGGTAGAAGGCTTCGTCCCCGAGGATCGGGCGGACCACGTCGATGACGTCGGCCTTGTGCATGCAGGCGCCGAGCACGGCGCGTTCGGCCTCCACGTTGAAAGGAGGCTCTGCTGCCCCGGTGGTGTCTTCGTCGTGGAATGGCATACGGGCAGGCGGGGTCGTACGCTGGGACATAGAACTCCTCACCCGGCAGGCCATATGGGGCGGCAACCCCGGCCGGGCCGGTCGAATCGTTAGGTATGGCGGTTGTGGGGTTTCTGCTTTGCCCCCGGCGTTCGCAGCGCCGGGGGCTTCTTCATGTCCACCCCCGTTCGTTCGGGAGCAGTGCAAGCCTACCAGCAATAATTCAAATGGGAATGCCTTGCGATGCAGATAGGATTGGTGTTAGCTGTTTGTCATCGGTCACGGCTGTGCGGCCGTGGCCCAGAGCGAGAGGAGGTGGGAACGATGAGTGGCGAAGATGGTGCGACCCGCGCCGGAACCGACCGGCCAGAGCCGGAGAACCACGTGGCTGAGCGCATCCGCATGGAGCGTGAGGCACGCGATTGGAGCACGGCGCGACTCGCCGAGGAGATGACCAAGGCCGGCCACCCGATCAACCAGTCTGCGATCTGGCGGATCGAGAGCGGCAAGCCCCGCCGCAGGGTCAACCTCGACGAGGCGCTCGGCTTCTGCAAGGTCTTCGACCTGCCCCTCGACGACCTGACCAGCCCTCCCGGCCAGCTGATGAACCCGCTGGTGAGACGACTTGTCGGCGAGTACGTCGAGAAGTGGAAGGAATGGCGGGCCCTGGCCAAGGCCAAAGACCGGATCATGGCCGAACTCGACGACTACGCCAAGGCTCATCCCGAGCACAAGGACATGGTCAAGGTCATGCTCACGCACGAGCTTGAGGTCGCCTCCGGAGACGACTTCCGACGCCACCGCGGCTCGACCCACAGGCTTCAGAGCTGGCTCGGTCCCGACCGGATGGCCATCTCGGACGAGACCGACGAGCCCCCTGCCTCATAGCCGCTCCGCACGGTCATCTCGGCGCTGCGAACGCCGACGACCCCTGTTCAGCCCCTTGCAGTCCCACAACCGCCATACCCAAATCGATCGACCGGCACCGCTGCCCGGGTTGCCGCCCGCGCCCGCCGGTCAAGGAGCTTCCTTGCCCCAGAGCACTTCCCTGCCCCTTGCCCAGATCGCCCAGCTCCTCGACGTCTCCGAGGACTCGCTCCGCGCGCTCATAGCCGCGCGGGGTGGCCGCCAGGGTGACGGCACCCTCGTCGGCCTCACGGTCGCCGAGGCCGCCCGCCGCATGGGCGTCGGCCGCACCACGCTGTACAAGTTCATCTCCTCCGGCGAGATCCCCTCCGCGAAAGTCGGGCGGCTGCGCCGTGTCCCGGTCGAGGCGGTGAACGAGTTCCTCCAACGCCGCCTCGGCCGAGAAGACTTCGGCACTGCGGCTTGAGAGGGGCGTACATGAACAAGCCCACCAAGTCCCGCCAGCCCAACGGTGCCTCGTCGATCTTCCAGGGCAAGGATGGCCGTTGGCACGGCTACGTCACCGTCGGCGTCAAGGACGACGGCACTCCCGACCGACGCCACGTCGGCCGCAAGACGCGCCCCGAGATCACCAAGGCCGTACGCGAGCTGGAGAAGCAGCGCGACTCCACCGGCGTCACCAAGGCCGGTCAGACCTGGACGGTCAAGACTTGGCTGACCCACTGGGTGGAGAACATCGCCGCGCCGAGCGTCTCGGAGAACACCATCGACGGCTACCGCGTCGCGGTGTACCACCACCTCATACCCGGCCTCGGCGCCCACCGCCTGGAGAAGCTGGAGCCCGAGCACCTGGAGCGCTTCTACAAGAAGATGCGGGAGAACGGCAGCTCCGCCGGCACCGCCCACCAGGCCCACCGCACCATCCGCACCGCCCTCAACGAGGCCACGCGTCGCCGGCACCTCGCCACCAGCCCGGCCGCGATCGCCAAGGCGCCGAAGGTGGAGGAGGAAGAGGTCGAGCCGTACACCCTGGAGGAGATCCAGCGCCTCCTGCTCGAAGCGGGCAAGCACCGCAACACCGCTCGCTGGGTCATCGCGCTCGCCCTCGGCCTACGCCAGGGCGAAGTCCTCGGTCTTCAGTGGACGGACGTCAACTTCGAGGACGGCGTTCTCGACGTACGACGCGGTCGCCTGCGCCCTCGCTACCAGCACGGCTGCGGCGGCAAGTGCGGCCGGAAGCCCGGCTATTGCCCACAGAAAGCCAACATCCGGCGCGAGACGAAGGACACCAAGACCCGCGCGGGCAAGCGCTCCATCGGCCTCCCCGAGGAACTGGCACGCCTGCTGCGCCAGCACCAGGACCAGCAGGCACGCGAGCGCCTTCTGGCCCGTGACCTCTGGACGGAGAAGGGGTACGTCTTCACCTCACCGACCGGCGAACCCCTCAACCCCAACACCGACTTCCACCGGTGGAAGGACCTCCTGAAGTCGGCCAAGGTCCGCGACGGCCGCCTCCACGACGCCCGCCACACCGCCGTGACGGTCCTGCTCATCCTCGGCGTCTCCGACTCGATCGTCGACCGCATCATGGGCTGGGAATCCGGCAAGTCCGCCCGCATGCGCCGCCGCTACCAGCACGTCACGAGCCCGGTGCTCCAGCAGACGGCGGCGAAGGTCGGGGGCCTGTTGTGGGGGACGCCCACCCCGCTTCAACCGGCCACGGCCGGTGCCTCCGCGCTTGTCCCGAGCCCGACTTCCACGGAGACAACGGTGTACGTCGCTCGTCTCGGCGAGCGGTACATCGCCTTCCGGCACCGCGAGCACGCCGAGGCGGTCGTCTCTCAGTGGAGTGCTGAGCACCCGGACGACCCGGCGGAGACTGAGGAATGGGACCACCAGAAATGGGAGCAGGAGGGCCCTGGCGGCACACGGGCTGTCCGCTCCGCGTTGCCCGACCGCCATACTGTCCACCACGCACACGCCGCATTCCTGCCGGGCGGAGAGCGACTCAATCTCGGTCGGCCCGAGCAATGGTCCGTGATGGCATGGGAGTTTGAGGCCGACCTCTACACGGACCTGCCCGTGCGTTGGCACACCACACGCCGTCCGGGCCAGGAAGTCGAGGCCCAGATACGGGGGGTGGACCGGTGTGCCGTAGCTGTGGTCTTCGCTGAGGCTTGTGCGCAGGCTGTGGACCGAACGAAGAATCCGGGCGAGTACGGCGACGCTGACGGGGAGTGATCCACGTATGGCCCGAACCAGAGGCTGGTTCGGGCCATACGTGCTGTTACGGGACTGGGCCGGGACGCAAGTTGTAGCTTGGGACGATATAGGGCTTCTGGGTTAGAAGTGCTTCGAGGTCGCTCTCAGCCCACAGCGTTATGCGAGGAGTGGCGCCCTTGTTATTGCGTTGTTCGGCCCATCCGATGGCATCGGATGAGAAGCGTCCGCTTGTAGCCACGATCAGGTTGTGAACCACCGGTGGTTCCCACGCCTCCACGGCTGCTATCGCCTCAGCGAGCGCAGATACGTTCACGGACTTCGTGCGCCAGTGTTTGGCCTGAATGATGACGCGTTCGATTCGGCTGTCGCCGGTGGGTTCGCGCACAACACGATCCATAGAGAGGTCACGCCCGCGGTCTGGCGCATTCGTATGAGAGAGCCACTTCACGTTCTCGTGTTCAGGGAAGCTGCGAAGCAGGTCGAAGAGGAGCCGCTCGAACTCTTCGGGGGGCAACCTGTCCCAGGTCAGTGCCGTGGTCGCCTGCCCCGAGGGGCGTTCAGATGCTGCACGGCCGAGGTCAATGTCCGGTACGGGCATCGGCTCCGTCTCGGAGAACGCCGCAGCGACGATGTCCGTGCGCACGCTGGGCCAGTCCACCGCGGCGATGTCGTGCCAGTCGCATCCTTGCCCCCAGGCTAGGTGGCGGTGGAGGTAGCTCCATCGACCGAGGCGTTGAACTGTATCCCCGAGCAGTCGCTCGATCTCGGCGACTGACGAGGTGATCAGCTCCACCGCTGATGCTGTCAGCCGCTCCGAAGAGTCGCGAGGTACGTCGTGGAGAAGCTGTGGGAGAAGGGTATCGACCAGAGCCAGAAGCTCCTGGAGCCGATCGCGGCTGGCCCGCCGGCGGGCGCGGTTGAGCCGGTGTCGGTACTCGGCAAGGTCCCTTTCCGGCTGCTCTGCTTCCTTCTCCACCCAGCGAGAGGACACCCCAGCCTCGAACGCTTGAAACATCGAGCTCCCAAGCTCCTCGATGTCGGGTAGCGGACTAACAATCTTCCAACCATCGATCGGGGGGAGGCCAGTCAGGAGGTCAGCCCAAGCCCTGGAAAGATCTTCGTACTCAGGTGTCGATGCCTGGCTCGAATGCCTGGTCGGCATGTAGCGAGCAGCTCGCTTCCACACGTCTTCCAGCTTGGCCAAGTTGGCTGCGGCCCGGTCCATGATGTTCAGCAGCTCTTCCAAGTCCACAGGTACAGCTTGTCACGGAGCACTCGCGCCCAGAGGTCGAATGCGATGCGTAGGCGAGGCTGACTGCAACCAAAACTGCAACCACGGCACGACGAAGGCCCCGACCGGAAACCGGTCGGGGCCTTCGTCTGCCCTGATGGGCGGGTGCGGAGGATACGAGATTCGAACTCGTGAGGGGTTGCCCCCAACACGCTTTCCAAGCGTGCGCCCTAGGCCACTAGGCGAATCCTCCGCCGCAAACAATACAAGACCGGAGAGGGTGCTCGCGAACATGGTGCGGAGGGGGGTCCGGGGAGGGGGTGAGGGTGGTCCTCGTGGGGGCTGGGATCGGTTAGAGTGGGGGCAGCCCCTCACGTGGCGCTATCTCACCGAACTCCCCCAGGGCCGGAAGGCAGCAAGGGTAAGTGGGCTCTGGCGGGTGCGTGGGGGGTCCTTGCGTTTCCGAGGGGTGCCGGGAGGGGCCTCCGGGGGCCTGGGTTTTGTGAGCGAGGCCACTTGTCAGTGGGGCCCGATATCGTCGTATGCGTGTCGTCCCTCGCGCTCTACCGCCGCTACCGCCCCGAGTCCTTCGCAGAGGTCATCGGGCAGTCGCATGTCACCGATCCCCTGCAGCAAGCGCTGCGCAACAACCGGGTCAACCACGCCTATCTGTTCAGCGGGCCGCGCGGCTGTGGCAAGACGACCAGCGCGCGCATCCTGGCCCGCTGTCTGAACTGTGAGCAGGGGCCCACGCCCGACCCCTGCGGCGAGTGCCAGTCCTGCCAGGACCTGGCGCGCAACGGGCGCGGTTCCATCGACGTCATCGAGATCGACGCCGCCTCGCACGGTGGCGTGGACGACGCCCGTGAGCTGCGGGAGAAGGCGTTCTTCGGGCCCGCGTCGAGCCGGTACAAGATCTACATCATCGACGAGGCGCACATGGTCACCTCGGCGGGGTTCAACGCCCTGCTGAAGGTGGTCGAGGAGCCGCCCGAGCACCTCAAGTTCATCTTCGCGACCACCGAGCCCGAGAAGGTCATCGGCACCATCCGGTCGCGTACGCACCACTACCCCTTCCGTCTCGTCCCGCCGGGCACCCTGCGCGACTATCTCGGCGAGGTCTGCGGGCGCGAGGAGATCCCCGTCGAGGAAGGGGTGCTGCCCCTGGTCGTACGGGCCGGGGCCGGGTCCGTCCGTGACTCGATGTCCGTCATGGACCAGCTTCTCGCCGGCGCCGCCGCCGACGGTGTGACATACGCCATGGCCACCGCCCTTCTCGGGTACACCGACGGCAGCCTCCTGGACGCCGTCGTCGAGGCATTCGCCTCCGGGGACGGCGCGGCGGCCTTCGAGGTCGTCGACCAGGTCGTCGAGGGCGGCAACGACCCGCGGCGCTTCGTCGCGGACCTCCTGGAGCGGCTGCGCGACCTGGTGATCCTCGCCGC
Organism: Streptomyces sp. NPDC050617; assembly: GCF_040654795.1. Lineage (NCBI taxonomy): Bacteria > Bacillati > Actinomycetota > Actinomycetes > Kitasatosporales > Streptomycetaceae > Streptomyces > Streptomyces sp. NPDC050617. Next base: position 18,293 of record NZ_JBFAIS010000010.1, read on the forward strand.
CGTCCCGGACGCCGCCGAGAAGGGGCTCATAGACGCCCCGGCCGACGTCGTCGAGCGGATGCAGGCCCAGGCGTCGGTCTTCGGCGGCGCCGAGCTGAGCCGCGCCGCCGACCTGGTCAACACGGGTCTCACGGAGATGCGCGGCGCCACCTCGCCCCGGCTCCAGCTGGAGCTCATCTGCGCCCGCGTGCTGCTCCCCGCCGCCTTCGACGACGAGCGCTCCTTCCAGGCCCGGCTGGACAAGCTGGAGCGCGGCGCGATGGCCGGGGCCTTCATGGGGTCCGGTCCCGCTTCCGCGCCGCCCATGGGGTACGTCCCCGGGCCGGACGCGCACGCCCCCGACGGCGGGCCCGGGGTTGAGGGTGGGCTTTCCGGGCCCGCTGCCGCTCGTGCCGCCGTTACGGGCGGGGGAGCCGTTCCCGAGGCCGGTCCCGCCCCTTCGGTCCCGCCAGGCCCCTCGGCCCCGTCAGGCCCTTCGGCCGCATCCGCGCCGTCCGCTCCTCAGCAAGCACCCCAGCAAGTGCCGCCGCCTCCGGCCGCCCCGCCCGCCCAGCCCGGCGCCTGGCCCACCGGTGCCGCGGCCCCCGCGCCGTCCGCACGCCGCCCCGGCGGCTGGCCCTCGGCGACCGCCCCCGGGCAGGGCGCCCCCCAGGCTCCAGCGCCCGCCGCCGCCCCGGCAGCGGCGCCTCAGCAGCCTCAGCAGCCCCAGGCCGCGCCCCAGCCGGGGCAGGGCGTCGCGCAGGTCCAGCGCATGTGGCCCGAGATCCTGGAAGCGGTCAAGAACCGCCGCCGCTTCACCTGGATTCTGCTCAGCCAGAACGCGCAGATCGCCGGGTTCGACGGCAGCACCCTCCAGATCGGCTTCTCCAACGCCGGGGCCCGCGACAGCTTCGCGGGCGGCGGCAGCGAAGAGGTGCTGAAGCAGGCGCTCGCCGACGCCCTCAACGTGCAATGGAAGATCGACCTGGTCGTCGACCCCTCGGGCGGCACGAACCCGCCCGGCGGCGGGGGAGGCAGTAGCGCCTTCGGCAACGTCGGCTACGTCAACCCCGGCCACGCCCCCGCCGCCGCGCCCCGGCCGGCGGCGGCTCCGGGGCCGGCCCCGGCCGAGAGCGCCCCGGCCCCGGGCTCGTACAGCGGTCCGAACAATGGCTCGTACAGCGGCTCGTACAGCGGCTCGTACAGCGGCTCGTACAGCGGTGGGGGAGACGGCGGAGGCGGCGCCCAGGCGGCGCGCCAAGCCGTGCACACGCCCCCCGCCGCGCCCCAGGCCCAGCAGTCCCCGGCCCCGGCTTCCGCGGAGCCCTCGGGCGGCTATCGGGCCCCGGAGCCGCCGTCGCCTGTCTCCATCGAGGACGACATGCCGGAAGAGGACGATCCGGATCTCGTCGACTCCGCGCTGACCGGCCACGACCTGATCGTCCGGGAGCTGGGCGCGACGGTGATCGAGGAGATTCCCAACGAGTGAGCCGGGGAGGGAGAGGGCGGCACGCACGGTAGTCGAACGGGCTTGCGGGCTTGCGGGCTTGCGGGCGTACGGGGGCCGTTCTCGGGGTGCGCGAGCGCCTTCCCTGCTCGTCACCAGCCGCTTCCCGGCCGTACCCGCCTTCCTGCCCCCAGGGGAGGGCGCGTCGCTCCGGGACCACGTAGGCTCGGGCTACTGAACCGTCGTTGTCGACTAACCAGGAGCAACCCGTGATCCCCGGTGGTGGCCAGCCCAACATGCAGCAGCTGCTCCAGCAGGCTCAGAAGATGCAGCAGGACCTCGCGACGGCCCAGGAAGACCTGGCCAAGACCCCCGTGGAAGGCACGGCGGGCGGCGGCCTGGTCAAGGCCACGGTGACCGGTTCGGGCGAGCTGCAGGCCCTGGTCATCGACCCCAAGGCCGTGGATCCCGAGGACACCGAGACCCTCGCGGACCTGGTGCTGGCCGCCGTGCGCGACGCCAACGCCATGGCGCAGCAGCTTCAGCAGGAGAAGCTCGGCCCGCTGGCCCAGGGCCTCGGCGGCATGCCGGGCCTGCCCTTCTGACCCCTTCCAGTCGCGCGTTCCCGCTGACTGGCAGAACCTGACAACCGGACAAGGAGAAGGCGTCCCGTGTACGAAGGCGTGGTCCAGGACCTCATCGACGAATTGGGCAGGCTGCCCGGCGTCGGTCCCAAGAGCGCGCAGCGGATCGCCTTCCACATCCTCCAGTCGGAGCCGGCGGACGTCCGCCGGCTCGCGCACGCGCTGACCGAGGTGAAGGCGAAGGTCCGGTTCTGCGGCGTCTGCGGCAATGTCGCGCAGGAGGAGCAGTGCCGGGTCTGTCTGGACCCGCGCCGCGACCTGTCCGTCATCTGCGTCGTCGAGGAGCCCAAGGACGTCGTCGCCATCGAGCGGACGCGTGAGTTCCGCGGCCGGTACCACGTGCTCGGCGGGGCCATCTCGCCCATCGAGGGCGTGGGCCCGGACGATCTGCGCATCCGGGAGCTGCTCGCCCGGCTCGCGGACGGCGTCGTGGGCGAGCTGATCCTCGCCACGGACCCCAACCTGGAGGGCGAGGCCACGGCCACGTACCTCGCCCGCATGATCAAGCCCATGGGGCTGAAGGTCACCCGGCTCGCCAGCGGTCTGCCGGTCGGGGGTGACCTCGAGTACGCGGACGAGGTCACCCTCGGCCGGGCCTTCGAGGGAAGGCGGCTGCTGGATGTCTGACCCCACGACCGGGTATAGGCGTCGGACGGGGGCCGATGCAGAACACCGATCCGCCGCCTACGAGGCCATGCCGGAGCGTGTCTTCGAAGGGAGTCGACTTCTCGATGTCTGACGCAACGCTTCACGACGCCAAACGCGATCCCGACGACTTCTCGGTCCAGATCGCCGACTCGGTCGAGAGCTTCATCGTCGCGGTCACCGAGGTGGCCAAGGGCGACGAGCCCGACAGCGCGGTTCCCTTCCTGCTGCTGGAGGTCTCGCAGCTGCTGCTGACCGGCGGCAGGCTCGGAGCGCACGAGGACTTCGTACCGGACGAGCGGTACGAGCCGGACGTCGGCCCCGAGCCGGACGTGGACGACCTGCGCGAGCGGTTCGCCGCCCTGCTGGACCCGATAGACGTCTACTCGGAGGTCTTCGACCCGTACGTGCCGCGCACCGCGCCCGTCGCGTGCCGGATCTCCGACGACCTCGCCGATGTCGTCACCGACCTCCGGCACGGCCTCGCGCACTACCGCGACGGGCGGGTCAGCGAGGCCCTGTGGTGGTGGCAGTTCTCCTACCTCTCCAACTGGGGCCCGACCGCCAGCGCCGCGCTGCGCGCGCTCCAGTCGCTCGTGGCGCACGTACGCCTGGACTCCCCGCTGGACGAGCTCGACGGCCTCGACACGGACGCCGCGGCGGGCGAGGAGCAGCTGGCCGAGGAGGCCGGGAAGGTGATGGAGGCCGAGATCGCCGGGCCGCTGGGGCTGCGGTCCGTCTGAGAACGCTGGGCCGCTGGGGCTGCGATCCGGCTGAGATCGCCGGGCCGCTGGGGCGGCGATCCGGCTGAGGTTGCCGACCGTGGTCCGGCTGAGATCGCCGGGTCGCGGTCCGGCTGAGCTCCTCTCTCACAGCCGTGGAGGCCGGCACCTCGTCATGAGGTGCCGGCCTCCACGGCTAGGACGTGCGTTCGTCCGTCGCGGCGGATGTGAACTTGTGAGCTGGGTTACGTTCTCGTGTGCTCGTGCCGGATGCGGGCAGGGTTCGTCGCGGAGCGGGCTCGATGGGGAGCCTCGCCGATCATGATCATCCTGTGAGCGGTATGTCTCATAGTGTGATATCGGCGGGGCGGATTCCGCCTGCTCGATAGACTGAGCCGACCGCATCACCCCCTGAGGGGGTCTGGGGGTCACCCCCAGGAGACACAGAGCGAGGAGCGCACGTGGGCCTTGTCGTGCAGAAGTACGGAGGCTCCTCCGTAGCCGATGCCGAGGGCATCAAGCGGGTCGCCAAGCGAATCGTCGAAGCCAAGAAGAACGGCCACCAGGTGGTCGTCGTGGTTTCCGCGATGGGCGACACGACGGACGAGTTGATCGATCTGGCGGGGCAGGTCTCGCCCATCCCGGCCGGGCGCGAGTTCGACATGCTGCTGACCGCCGGAGAGCGGATCTCCATGGCGCTGCTGGCGATGGCGATCAAAAACCTCGGTCACGAGGCGCAGTCGTTCACCGGCAGCCAGGCCGGGGTCATCACCGACTCGGTCCACAACAAGGCGCGCATCATCGATGTCACGCCGGGCCGTATCCAGCAGTCCGTGGACGCGGGGAACATCGCGATCGTCGCCGGGTTCCAGGGGGTGTCCCAGGACAAGAAGGACATCACCACCCTCGGCCGCGGCGGGTCCGACACCACCGCCGTGGCGCTGGCCGCCGCGCTCGATGCCGAGGTCTGCGAGATCTACACGGACGTCGACGGCGTCTTCACCGCCGACCCGCGGGTCGTGAAGAAGGCCCGGAAGATCGACTGGATCTCGTTCGAGGACATGCTGGAGCTGGCGAGCTCCGGCTCCAAGGTGCTGCTGCACCGCTGTGTCGAGTACGCACGCCGTTACAACATTCCGATCCACGTCCGGTCGTCCTTCTCGGGGCTGCGGGGCACGTGGGTCAGCAACGAACCGCAAGGGGACCAGCCGATGGAGCAGGCGATCATCTCGGGTGTCGCCCACGACACGTCCGAGGCGAAGGTCACGGTCGTCGGGGTGCCGGACAAGCCGGGCGAGGCCGCGACGATCTTCCGCGCTATCGCGGACGCGCAGATCAACATCGACATGGTGGTGCAGAACGTCTCCGCGGCGTCCACCGGCCTGACCGATATCTCCTTCACCCTCCCGAAGACCGAGGGCCGCCGGGCGATCGAGGCGCTGGAGCGCACCCGCCCGTCCGTCGGCTTCGACTCGCTGCGCTACGACGACCAGATCGCCAAGATCTCGCTGGTCGGCGCGGGTATGAAGACCAACCCGGGCGTCACCGCGACGTTCTTCGAGGCGCTGTCGAACGCCGGCGTGAACATCGAGCTCATCTCGACATCCGAGATCCGCATCTCGGTCGTCACCCGCGCCGACGATGTGAACGAGGCCGTACGGGCCGTGCACAGCGCGTTCGGCCTGGACTCCGAGTCGGACGAGGCAGTGGTCTACGGAGGCACCGGCCGATGAGCACCGGGCCCTCGGGCCGTAAGCCGAACCTGGCCGTCGTCGGCGCCACCGGCGCCGTCGGCACGGTCATGCTCGGCATCCTGTCCGAACGGGCGGACGTCTGGGGCGAGATCCGGCTCGTCGCGTCCGCCCGCTCGGCCGGGCGGAAGCTGATCGTCCGGGGCGAGGAGACCGAGGTCGTCGCGCTCGACGAAGAGGTCTTCGACGGCATCGACGTCGCGATGTTCGACGTGCCGGACGAGGTGGCCGCGCGGTGGGCGCCCATCGCCGCCGCCAAGGGCGTGGTCGTGGTCGACAACTCGGGCGCCTTCCGGATGGACGCGGATGTGCCGCTGGTCGTACCCGAGGTCAATCCGCACGGCGTACGGGTCCGTCCGCGCGGCATCATCTCCAACCCGAACTGCACGACGCTCTCGATGATCGTCGCGATCGGCGCGCTGCACGCCGAGTTCGGGCTGAGCGAACTGATCGTCTCCTCCTACCAGGCCGTCTCCGGCGCGGGCAAGGAGGGCGTCGACACGCTCCGCTCCCAGCTCGCGGCCGTGGCCGGTACGGAGCTGGGCACCGCCCCCGGGGACGTACGGCGCGCGGTGGGCGACACCGGCCCGTTCCCGGCCCCGATGGCGCTGAACGTGGTGCCGTTCGCCGGGTCGCTGCGGGAGGACGGCTGGACCTCCGAGGAGCTGAAGGTCCGCGACGAGTCCCGCAAGATCCTCGGGCTGCCGGAGCTGCCGGTCACCGCCACGTGCGTACGGGTCCCGGTGATCACCACGCACTCGCTGACCGTGCACGCGCGGTTCGAGAAGGAGGTGACGGTCGGGCGGGCCCACGACATCCTGCGGAGCGCGCCGGGCGTGGTGCTGTGCGACAACCCGGCCGAGGGCGAGTTCCCCACCCCGGCCGACGCGGTGGGCACGGACCCGACCTGGGTGGGGCGCGTACGGCGGTCGATGGACGACCCGAGGGCGCTGGAACTCTTCGTGTGCGGCGACAACCTGCGCAAGGGGGCGGCGCTCAATACCGCTCAGATCGCGGAAGTCGTGGCGGCGGAGCTGACCAGTTCGTAATAATGCGAGGGGGTCTGTGAAGGCCTTGTGATGAACTTGTGGTCACACGCCACTTGAACTGGGCCGACGCGAACTGTTCGACTAAACGCTCCCCGCTCTGCAACCGGCAGCAGGGCGGGGAGCGTCTTTGTGGCCGCTCCCGATGAGCGGCTCGAAAAATGGGGCATTGGGGAAAACTGGTGCGCACTAGGGCATTTAACTCATCGTCAAATGCGGTGCCTTACGCGTACAACCCTGAGGGGGGTAAGCGTGTCCAACTTGCGTGGCAGACGTCATCAGCATCGCAACCGCCCCGGGCCGCGGCAGCGCTTCGGCGCGCCCGCGTTCCCGCACGTCAGGCGGTATGCCGGTGATCGCGCCATGGCCTGCCGCCCGCCCTGCTCAGATACCGCCCCAACGCGGGGACACTGACGAGGCGATGGCAGCGGGCACCACAGTCGACCATCTCACCGAGACCTACCGCGCCCACTACAGGTCGTTGCTCGGTCTGGCCGCCCTGCTCCTGGACGACACGGCGTCGTGCGAGGACGTCGTGCAGGAGGCGTTCATCCGCGTGCACTCCGCGCGCAACCGGGTCCGTGATCCGGAGAAGACCCTCGCCTATCTGCGGCAGACCGTCGTCAACCTCTCCCGCTCCGCGCTGCGCCGGCGCATCCTCGGCCTCAAGCTGCTCTCGAAGCCGATGCCGGACATGGCGAGCGCGGAGGAGGGCGCGTACGACCTGCTGGAGCGCGATCAGCTGATCACGGCCATGCGCGGACTGCAGCGCCGCCAGCGCGAGGTGCTCGTACTCCGCTACTTCGCCGACATGACCGAGGCGCAAGTGGCCCAGACCCTCGGCATCTCGCTCGGCTCGGTCAAGGCGTACGGCTCGCGGGGCATCGCGGCACTCCGCGTCGCCATGGAGGCCCCCGCATGAACGAAAAGAACCACGGCCCGGAGGATCCCGAGGGTCCGCAAGGGCCCCGGAGCGGCGATCCCGGATCTTCCTCCGACACGTTTCCCGGCGGGCCTCCTGAAGGCTCCTCCGGCGGTTCCCGCGGGGACTCCTCCGGTGGTTCCTCCGGGAACTCCTCCGGCGGTTCCCGCGGGGACTTCCCCGGCGGTTCCCGCGGGGGCTTCCCCGGGGATTCGCTCGACGGTTCGCTCGACGAGGAGGCGTTGCGCAGCCTGCTGCGCGACGCCGTCTCCGACCTGGAGCCCGACCCCGATTCGCTGGAGCACATCCGGCGGGCCGTGCCCGCGCGCCGTTCCCGCCGCAGGCAGGCCCTCGTCGGCGCCGCGGCCGCGGTGATCCTCGGCGGCACGGCCGTACCGGCGCTCTACCACGCCGCCACGACCGGCGGCGCCGCCGACGACCACTCCGCGAACACCGCCAGCAGCCAGCGCGCCCACCAGACCGCCCGCGAGCAGCACACCGGCGGCGGCAGCGGCACCGGCGGGGGTACGGGCCAGGAGAGCTCCTCCGAGGAGGAGCAGAAGGACAGCGGGACGCCGGGCGACAAGAAGAGCGACGAGCACACCGGCAGCCCTTCCGGGGCCACCGGCACGCCGGCCCCGGACAATACGAACACGATGGCGGCGACGTCGCCGACCTGCGACCGCGAACAGCTCGGCCAGGGCACCGCGAAGGTCGGCCAGCCCGACAAGGACGGCCGCGTCTACGGCAGCTTCCGGGTCGTGAACACCTCCGCCGCCGCCTGTACGGTCGACGGCGGGGGAGTCGTCTCGGCCGCCGCCCAGGGCTCCGCGCAGAGCTCCCACATCTCCGTCGTCGACCACACCAAGGGCGACGCCGCCTCCGGGCTGCCCGACCCGGCCACCGCGCCCCGCGAGGTCATCCTCAAGCCCGGGCAGGCGTACGCGGTGGAGTTCGCCTGGATCCCCGCCTCGGGCGGCACGGGCGGCTGCCCGACCGGCGGAGGCGGCACACCGACCCCCGGCGACGGTGGCGGCGGCTCGCCCTCCCCGGGCACCAGCACCAGCGCCGGCACCTCCTCCAAAGCGGCGTCCACCGCCTCCACGGAGCTGCTCGGGGTCGGCAGCTCCAAGCCGACCGGGGAGGACCCCGGCAGCCCGCAGCCCACGGGCAGCGTGCAGCTCACCCACGTACCGGAGGTCGGCGAGCCCGAGGCGGCCAGCGCGACGATCCCGGGGGCCTGCGCGGGGACGATCTACCGCACGGGGGCTCTCGCCGGGGACGCCTAGACCCGCCTGGGCGGGCGGGCTGACTGGGCGACGGGTCGGCTGAGTAACGAGCCGCCTGGGCAGGACGCCCCCGGCCCGTCGCGCCCCGGCCGCCGCTGCGAGGGGGCGGGAGAGGCCCCGTTGCGGAGGGCCCGTACCGTGGGGGTGTGTATCGGTTCCTGCTGACTCCCCGCTGGTGGGGGATCAACCTCTTCGCCGTACTGGCCATTCCCTTCTGCCTGTTCATGGGCAGCTGGCAGCTCGGCCGCTTCGAATCGCGCGTCGACACCCACCGCGAGCAGCAGGTACAGGCGGACGACGCCAAGGCCGCGAAGGCCGAGCCGCTGGCCGATCTGCTCCCCGTCAGCACCAAGACCTCCGGGCGGCAGGCCAGCGCCACCGGGCGGTACGACACCGCGCACCAACTGCTCGTACCGGACCGCGAGCTGGACGACCGCACCGGCTTCTACGTCCTCACCCTGCTGCGGACCGACGGCGGCAAGGCGCTGCCCGTCGTACGGGGCTGGCTGCCCGGCGACGCGGGCTCCAAGGCCGACGTGGCCAAGGTGCCCGCACCGCCGGCCGGCGAGGTCACCGTCACCGGGGCGCTCCAGTCCTCGGAGGGCCCCAGCACCCGCGGCGTGCACAGCGACACCGGGCTGCCCGCGGGACAGCTCGGGATGATCAGCGCGGCATCGCTGGTCAACATCGTGCCGTACGGGGTGTACGACGCCTGGATCACCACGGACAAGGGCGGGGCCGGCCTGACGCCGGTCCCGGCCGCCGCCCCTCCCAACAGCGGCCTCGACCTCAAGGCGTTCCAGAACCTCGGTTACACCGGTGAGTGGTTCGTCTTCGCGGGCTTCGTCGTCTTCATGTGGTTCCGGCTGCTGCGCCGTGAGATCGAGGCGGAGCGGGATCTCGCGCTCGGCATCACCCCCGAGGAGCCCGGTCCGGGCGGCCCTCGGGGTCCGGGCGGTCCCGCGGCGCCGAAGGATCCCGCGGGTCCGGGCGATCCCGCGCAGTCGAGCGGCCCAGATGGCGCTGAGCGAACTCGATCTCCAGCCGGAGCTGCTTGATCCGCTCCTCGACCACCAGCGAGCCGTGCCCCGCGTCGTAGCGGTACACCTCGTGCGGGTGGTCGCGCCGCTCCAGGCGCTGCACGTAGTTCTCCACCTGGCGGATGGGGCAGCGCGGGTCGTTGACCCCCGCGGAGATGTAGACCGGGGCCCGTACGGCGTCCACGTAGGTCAGCGGGGAGGACGCCGCATAGCGCTCGGGCACCTCCTCGGGGGAGCCGCCCAGCAGCGTGCGGTCCATCGACTTCAGGGCCTCCATCTCGTCGTGGTACGCCGTCACGTAGTCGGCGACCGGGACCGCCGCGAGGCCCACCGCCCACGCCTCGGGCTGGGTGCCGAGACCGAGGAGCGTCAGATAGCCGCCCCACGAGCCGCCCGCCAGCACCAGCCGCTCGGGGTCGGCGAGCCCGGAGCCGACCGCCCACTCGCGGACCGCGGCGATGTCCTCCAGCTCGATCAGGCCGACGCGGTGCTTGAGCGCGTCCGTCCACTCCCGGCCGTAGCCGGTCGAGCCCCGGTAGTTGACCCGGATCACCGCGAAGCCGTGGTCGACCCAGGCGGCGGGGCCCGAGGCGAAGGCGTCGCTGTCGTGCCAGGTCGGCCCGCCGTGGATCTCGAAGACGGTGGGGAACGGGCCCTCGCCCGCCGGCCGCTGCACCAGCGCGTGCACCGTGCCACCGGGGCCCTCCACCCACGCGTCCGTGACGGGCACCGAGTCCGGGGCCTTGCTGAGCCCGTCCGGCAGGGCCGGGGGGTCGAGGACGACGCGGCCGCTCGTGGACCGTACGACCGGGGGCTGCGCCGCCGAGGACCACAGGAACTCGACCGTGCCGTCGGGCCGGGCGGTGGCGCCGGAGACCGTGCCGGAGGGGATCTCGACCCGCACGAGCTCGCCGGTGGCCAGCTCGTAGCGCCACAGCTCGCTGCGGGCCTGGTAGCTGTGGGAGACCAGGAGGGCGCCCGCGCTCGATTCGGTGCCCGCGTCCGAGGGGGCGGCGTCTTGGGGCTCCGGATACCACTCGGCGCCGATGTCGCCGGGGAGGTCGATGGCCAGCGCGGTCTCCTCGCCCGTCACCGCGTCCCAGATCATCGGCTCCCAGCGGCCGCGGCGCTGGTGCCCGACCAGCATCCGGGTGTCGCCCGCGCGGGGCGCGAACCCCATGACGGTCAGGCCCAGCTCCTCGGCGCCGTTCTTCGTGTCGTCCAGCTCGGAGACGACCGTTCCGTCCAGGCGCGTGACGCGGATCGCCGAGTGCATCGCGTCGCCGTGCTCGGTGTGCTCGATGGCGATCAGGGCGCCGTCGTGGCTGAGGTCGCCGACGCCGGCCGACTCGCGGTGCCGGTAGATCTCCACCGGCTCCGCGCCGGGCCGCACCACGTGGATGGAGGAGCCCTCGTCGTCCGTGGAACGGCCGACGACCGCCGTGCCGTCGCGGCCGAGCGCCAGGCCGCCCGAGTAGGAGGGGGCGAGCCCCGGGGTCGCCGGCTCGTCCTCGCGGCGGCCGTCCTCCCAGCCGAAGAAGGGCTGGCGCTTCCAGACGCCGAACTCGTCGCCGTCGGTGTCCGAGAACCACCAGATCCACTCGCCGTCGGGCGACAGCACCCCGTCCGTCGTGCCGTTCGGCCGGTCCGTCGCCTGGCGCTGGGCGCCCGTGGCCCGGTCCCAGGCGTACAGCTCGAAGGTGCCCGTCGCGTTCGACACGAACAGCGAGCGGTCCGGGGCGTCCTCCGCCCAGTCCGGCAGGCCGACGCGCGGTGCTCTGAATCGCTTTTCCCAGTCCGGCATGGACGACGGCGTCGCGGCTGGTCCGTTGCTCTGTGTCATGCCCCCATTCTGCGCCGGGCCGGTGACAACCCGCTGGCGAGGGCTCAAGCCTGTGGATAACCTCACCGGCATGCACAGACCCATGGCCCCCGACGACTGGCGCGAGGCGAATCGCGCGATGTGGGACGAGCGCGTGCCCATCCACGTCGGCAGCGACTACTACGACCTCGAAGCCTTCCGCCGCGACCCGGACTCCCTGCGCGGGTTCGAGGCCGAGGAGGTGGGTGATGTGACCGGCCGCACGCTCCTGCACCTCCAGTGCCACATAGGGCTCGACACCCTCTCGTGGGCCCGCCGGGGCGCCCGGCAGGTCGTGGGCCTGGACTTCTCCGAGCCCGCCGTCGAGGCCGCCCGCGACATCGCCGCCAGCCTCGGCCTCGGCCCGGACCGGGCCTCCTTCGTGGCCGCCGACGTGTACGACGCCGCCGAGGCCGTGCCGGACTCCGCGTACGACATCGTCTACACGGGCGTGGGCGCCCTGTGCTGGCTGCCCGACATCGTCCGCTGGGCCGAGACCGCGGCGTCCCTCGTCGCGCCCGGCGGGTTCCTCTACCTCGCCGAGTTCCACCCGATGACGGACGCGCTGGACGACGAGACCGGCGGGCGGGTCGCCTACGACTACTTCAGCCGCCAGCCGTGGGTGGACGAGAGCCCCGGCACGTACGCGGACCTCGAAGCGGCCACCGTCAGCAACCGCAGCGTCGAATGGCAGCACACGCTCGGCGACGTGGTCTCCGCCCTGGCGGCGGCCGGGCTGCGCATCGACTTCCTGCACGAGCACGACATCACGCTCTTCCAGCGCTTCGGGTCGCTGGAGCACCGGGACGGCTACTACCGCCTGCCGGCGGACCGGCCGCGCATCCCGCTGATGTACTCGCTGCGGGCTTCGCGGCCGTGAGCGGTGACCGATGGGCGGTGGGCGGGGCCGTTGTCAGTGGCCGGGTTCACACTGAGGCCATGTACGAGACACCCGAGGAACTGACGGCTCTCCAGCGGCTCCTGGACGACAGCTTCGCGGCTTCCGGCCGGTACCTCCGCTCTGTCCTCCGCGAGGAACGCCGGCTGGACGCCGCCGGCGTCGTGGACAGGCTGCGCGGCATCTCGACGATGGCCCTGGCCACGGTCACGGCCAGCGGCGAACCCCGTGTCGCCCCGGTCGACGCCATCTTCTACCGCGCCCGCTTCGTCTTCGGCACCGGCCCGAACTCCTACCGCCTCCGCCACATCCGCGCCCGCCCCTCCGTCAGCGCCACCGTCTTCGACGGCGAACGCCTCCAGATCACGGCCCACGGCAAGGCGACCCCCCTCGCCCTCGCCGAAGAGCCGGGCCTCGAAGCCTTCTTGACCGAGTTGTACGGGAAGGAGGCGTGGGACAGCTGGATGCGCGACATCCCGTGGTTCCGCATCGACGCGGACAAAATGATCACGTTCCGGAACCCGGAGGGCACCCGATGACGCCGGACTACTTGCCGCAGCCCATCGCTTCGGAGCCGACGGGGAGGTAGGACTTGGCGAAGCGCTGGATCTTGGCCCGGAGACTGTCGGAGCTTTTCACCAGAGAGCCGAATACGTGAATCTCCAGGACGTAGCTCGACTTCTTCCCGCGGTACGTACAACGGTTCACGACGTACGCCCCGTTGTTCGCCAGCATGCCGTCGTCGCCGATATCGGCCTTGTGCAGGTTCTTCAACTGCCGAAGCGGTTGCCAGGCGTAGGTCGTGGCGTCGATGGCGCCGGGAGCGCGTGCGTCTTCGATGTAGAGGACGAGTTCCTTGTCGACGCTCACCCGACACGTCTCGCTCCAGTCGTCCTCCAGCCCCTGCCGCACGTCTATCCGCTCGCCGGCGGGGAGCAGCGGCCTGAGCAACTGGGGGGCGACCTTCTTGCCGCACAGCGATTCCGGGACGGCGTAACCCTCGGATTCCCCACACCCACCCGCCCCCGCGAGCACTACGATCATCGCCAAGGTGTACGTGATCCATTTCGCCCTGCCCTCGATATTCATGTCCATCCACCGGCCCTTCGGGTGCTCAGCTGCCGCAGCCCATCGCTTCGGCTCCTACCGGGAGGTAGGACGCGGCGAAGCGGGCGAGCTTGGTTCGGAGGGGGGCATTCTGGGCGGGCTTGGTGTTTTCGAGGGAGATGTCGAGGATGTAGAAGCTCTTCTTTCCTTGGTGCGGGCAGGAGTTGACGGAGAGAACCGCACTGTCCGCGCTCACACTGTCGTCGCCGAAGCGAGCCTTCTCGGGGTTCGCGAACCTGCCGGGGTGGCTCTTCGCGAACGCGGCGGCATTGACGGCGGCTTGCTGCTTGATTTCGTCGATGTGCAATGTCGGTGTTCCGTCGACTGACAACTCACAAACCGATTCGTTCGCACCGAGGTTCTTGCTGTTCGCCTTCAGCGATTCGCCGGACGGCAGCAACTCGCCGAGCAGCTTGGCGTCGACCTTCTTGCCGCACACCGTGTCCGGGACGGCGTAGCTCTGGGAACCGCCGCAGGCGACTGCGCCTGAGAGCAGTGCGGCAGATATCGCAACCTGAGTGATCCGCTTACACTCCAGTCCTCGGATCACTGCTCGCCCGCCAGCCCCTTGGCGCGGCTGTTCCCGTCATACGCGGCACCGCCGATGTCGTGCTTCAGGACGTAGTCACTGTTCGCGTTCGGGTGGTGCGGGTTGGCCTTGACCCATTCCACCTCCAGCGCCCTCAGCTGTTCCTCGCGCACGCTGAACGTCTCGTTGTTCTTGTCGCTGAGCTCTCCGTCGATCCGCTTCTGCTCTTCCAACTGCCAGGCGTAGGCGACAGCGTCGACGCCTCGCTGGGTGGCGTCGCCGAGAACGGGGATGAAGTTCGCGGCCCCGCCGATGAGGTGGTAACCCCATTTCGCATCCCAGGACGGGTCTTCCTTGTCCGTTTTCAGCGCCAGGTAGCGGGCCTCTTCCAGGAAGCCGGTCGTGTGACCGGCGCGTAGCAGTGTCTCCCGAGGGTCGCTGGGGTGGCCTTCGTGAATCTGGTGGACCATTTCCCGGTTGAGCCCCTCGTTGAGGATGCCGTACGCATTCTGGTCACGAGAGACCTGTTTGGCGACATCCAGGAGCTGCTTACGGTCCAGCGGGGTCGACTCGGCGTCGAGGCTGCTCGCCGCACGGTGCACCGTGTCGCCGTGGTTGGCGAGGACCTTCGCCATGTCGTCGCGTATCTCCGGCGGGAAGTCGTCACCCGTTTCCGACAGGTAGCGCAGCGAACGGTCCAGTACCTGCTGGTGTTCGACCGTGTGTTCCACGAACGGCGCCTTCGTATCGTCGGCGGTCATGCCCGTGGCGGCGGAGAAGAGAGCCGCGCCGGCGGCGTCGCGGGCGGCCAGGGGGCCGTCGTCCTTCATGCCGTCGGGGAAGTAGAGCCGGTCCTTGAGGAGGTATTCGGCGTTGTCCTGGGGATCGGTGGTGTTGAAGAACGTGGTGGACGCGGCGGGGTTGTGGCTGAGGGCCTTGAGGAAGCCCGTCATCGGGTCGCGGCCGAAATCGTTGTCGGCGCCGAAGTTGAGGTGGTTGTTCTGGACCAGGGGGCCGTTCCAGAAGTTCCGGGGGAGCTTCATGTCCTTGTCGGTCTTGGCCAGGGCGTTGCCGTAGTCGTTGAGGAAACTCTTCTCGTAGACGCCCGTGCGCATCAGGTTGCTCATGACCTGGAAGCCGTACGCCTTCTGGTGGTTGGGCAGGTCCAGCACCTCGGGGCCGAGGTGGATGATGTCCTGCTTCCACTGCCGCATCTGGGGGCTGTCGCTGTGCGTCGCCTGGGCCAGTACGAGGCCGAGGTTCTTCTGCGTCTCGCCCAGTTCCCTGATGCGGGCGTCGCTCGGGCGTGGGGACTGGCGCGGGTCGGTGAGGCCCGCGTAGAAGTCGAGCGTTCCCTCGGCGCCGAGCCGGGTGGCGAAGCGCTCGGAGAAGACGGGGTTGTCCTGGTTGTCGGCGAGCAGCCCGTTGAAGCGGGCGAGTTCGGCGTCCGACATCTTGGGGCCCTTGGAGGCCAGTTGAACGGCGGCTTCGGCGTCCTGGAGGGACCGTTCGCGGTCTTGCTTCTTGAAGTCCGCCAGGGAGGCGTAGCTGTCGCTGCCGAAGTCGTACGGGTGCTTGGCGACGATGGCGTGCAGGGCGCGTGCCACCGTCTCGTCGGCCTCGGTCGCGTTGTTCAGGGCCCGGGTGATCTGGTCGCGGACGGAGTCCATGGTCTCCATGCTCGGGCCGGGGTCGGTGTTCCCCTTTCCGCGCCGGTCCGGGTGCACGGAGCGGGCTACGACGCCGTCCGGCCAGATGGTGACGCCTTTCGGCGGGTGGTCGACGATGTGGCGCAGGTCGTTCTTGGCGGCCTGGAAGGCGGCGTGCCCGTCCCGGAGGATGTTGCGGATGCTCGTCGCCTGGGTGACGGCGTCGCGGAACTCCTTGGTGGTCTTGTCGACGAACGGCCTGGTGACGGAGGCGTTGGCGCCCTGCCAGCGGGCCTTGTCCGACTGTGCCTTCATGCCGTTGCCCGCCTCGTCGGCGAGTTGGTCCAGCTTGGTGATCATGGCGGACCAATCGCCGACCGCGTCGTTCAGTTTCCCCAAGCGGGCGTGCAGTACGTCCTCGAATTTCAGCGTCATCCCCGGATCCCCTCCCTTTCCGCTGAATCAGCCGCTGAATCAGCTGTAGTACTCGGCGATACGGGACGGTGTCATCGCCTTCTTCTGCGCGTCCCGCATGGTGGTGGCGATCTTCTGGTCCTCCGCGCCGTAGGCCTTGGAGGAGTAGTCCAGGTGGTTGGAGATGTGCGCGCACGCCTCCAGCAACGTCTTGACCTGGGTGTCCCAGGTGGACGAGAGCTTGGTGAGGGCCGCGCCGGCCGTGAAGTGGCTTCCGGTAAGTTCGGTGCCCGCGTCTTCGCTGGCGGTTTTCGCGTGACTGCCGGCGGCCGTCAGGCCGCCGTGCAGGCGGTGCGCGGAGTGGCCGACCACCCCGAGGTCGTCCTGCGCGACGATCAGGTCCTCCTGGCCGCCGCCGTCGCCGGTCGTCGTCCCGTTCAGTCTCGTTCGGGCCGCGGAACTCTGCTGTGCGGCGCGGACCTTGGCCTGGGCCCACTCGGTGTCGAATACCATGCCTGCCCCCCCGGCGGGAATTGTTGATCTTCGTTGGGGGCTCACGCTACCCAGGCCGCCATGGCGATGCCAGGACTCGCTGAAACGGTTGCCGAATCCTGACGCGGGCGTATTGCGGCTAATTCGTTCGACGCGGCGGCGGGCCGTTCGGCAGGCTCTCGTCATGAGAGCGGATGTCTGGCCGTTGTACGGCCTGCGGATCACCACGCCACGTCTCGAACTGCGGCTGCCGGACCTGGAAAGCCTGGCGGAGCTGTCGCGGGTCGCCGCGGGCGGGGTGCACGACGCGGCGGAAATGCCGTTCACCGTGCCGTGGACGGATACGGGGCCCGAGGAGCGGGGGCGGGCGACCTTTCAGCATGTGCTGAGCACCGTCGCCCAGTGGCAGCCGGACAAGTGGACCCTGAGCCTCGCGGTGCGGTGCGGCGGGACGGTGGTCGGGCGGCAGGATCTCGGGGGCAGTGGGTTCGCCGTGACGCGTGAGGCCGAGACCAGGTCGTGGCTGGGGGGCCGTTCACCAGGGGCGGGGGATCGGGACGGAGATGCGGGCGGCGGTGCTGCACCTGGCCTTCGAGGGACTCGGGGCGCGCAGTGTGACGTCCGCCGCGATGACGGACAACCCGTGCTCCCTCGGCGTCTCCCGGCGGCTCGGCTACCGCGACGACGGGCTCCTCGTGGCGTCCGTACGCGGCGAGGCCCGTACCCTGCGACGGCTTCGGCTGGACCGGGCCGGCTGGGAGGCGCGCCGTACGGTCCCGGTCGGGGTGGAGGGGCTGGAGCCGGCTCGGGCGCTCTTCGGAGTGTGAGGGGGCGAGGGCGGGGCCGGGCTTACGCGTGGGATTCCTCCTGCTCGGTTGGCCCAACCGAAGCGGGGGCGGCCTGCTCGGTCGGCGGGGCCGAAGCGGGAGCAGCCTGTTCGGCTTGCGGGGCCGGGCCGGGAGCGGCGTCGTCAGCTCCGGGCCCGGTCCCCGTCGTGTTCTCGTCGTCCGCCCGCCCTCGTAGCAGGAGCGGCGTCGTCAGCAGTAGGACGCCCGCCAGGGCTATTGCCGTGCGTGGGCCCGTGAAGCCCGCCAGTAGGCCCCAAAGGCCCGTCATCACCGCTGTCGTGGCCTTTGTCGTGACTGACCACGCGGACAGCGTGCGCGCGATGCGGTCGTTCGGGGTGTGGTGCAGGCGGTAGGCGGACAGGAGGGTGTTGTAGAGGCTGGCGAAGACGATCAGGCCGAACTCCACGACCATGACCAGTACGAGGCCGGCGACGCCGGGGCCGATGAAGGCCAGGCCGAGCGGCCAGCAGGCCCGCAGCGCCCCCGCCGTGCGCAGCACCTTGTGCTGCCCGAACCGTGTGACCAGCGGCTGCGCCAGTCGGGAGCCGAGCAGGCCGCCCAGGCAGGGCACCGCGAAGGCGAGCCCGTACTGCCAGGGCGCGAAGCCCAGGCGGCCGAGCATGAGGACGGCCAGCAGCGGGGTGGACG
Source organism: Streptomyces sp. NPDC050617 (assembly GCF_040654795.1). Classification (NCBI taxonomy): domain Bacteria; kingdom Bacillati; phylum Actinomycetota; class Actinomycetes; order Kitasatosporales; family Streptomycetaceae; genus Streptomyces; species Streptomyces sp. NPDC050617. The sequence continues at coordinate 36,224 of NZ_JBFAIS010000010.1, forward strand.
CCATGATCAGGCTGTTGACCAGGGCGTTGTTGATGAGCAGTGGGCGCAGTGCCGGGTTGGTGAGGATGTAGCGCCAGCCGTCCAGTACCGAGCCGGGGCCGCGCCCCTGCCGTTCCTCGGTCCGTACCGGGCGGGGTTCCGCGCCGCCGATCGCCCGGATGCCCACCGCCGAGAGCAGATAGCTGACGGCGTCCGCGGTCACCGTCAGCACCGGGCCGAACACCCCGATCGCGGCCATCCCGAGCGGCGGTCCGAGCACGGCGGCGGTCCAGGTCGTGGCCTCGAAGCGGGAGTTCGCGACGATCAGGTCCCGCGGCTGTACGAGCGCCTTGAGGCACGCCCCCGCCGCCGCGTTGAAGGTGATGCCGGACGCCGCCACGGTCACCGCCACGACCAGGAGCTGGGTGAAGCCGAGCCACCCGAGTGCGAACGCGACCGGGATGCTCGCCATCGCCGCGAACCGGAGCAGGTCCATCGCGATCATCACCGGCCGTTTGCGGCGGAACTCCACCCACGGCCCGAGCGGCACCGCCACCACCGCGCCCACCGCCGTACCGGCCGCCGCCAGCACCGATACCTCCGCCGTCCCGGAGTGCAGCACCAGGATCGCGATCAGCGGAATCGCGTCGAACGCCAGCCAGGTGCCGAAGGCGCTCACCGCGTACGCCCCCCACAGCCAGCCGAATGGGCGGCCCAATGGGCGGTCGGCTGCCCGGCCTGGCGATCTTCTGACCGGCGTCTTTCGCATCCCCGCGCCTCCCCCTTGTTCGCGTACCGCGGCCCCTACGACCGGCACATCAAAGCCAGCCGCCCGGCCGCGGGGCAAACAACCGACGCGCCCCCGCACCGACAACCGCACGTTGTCGGGCTACGATTCCGGGCGTGGATCTGGACGCCGTGCGCACCTTCGTAGCCGTCACGGACGCGGGGACGTTCCATGAAGCCTCCGACGGCCTTTCGATCACCCAGCAGGCCGTCTCCAAGCGCGTCGCCGCCCTGGAGAAGAGCCTCGGCGTGCGGCTGTTCACGCGGACCGCGCGCGGGGCGCGGCTCACCGTCGACGGGCAGGCGTTCCTGCCCCACGCCCGCGAGCTGCTCCGGGCCGAGGAGCGGGCGGCCGCGTCCGTACGGCCCGGAAGCCGCGCGCTGCGCGTCGACGTGATCGGCCGGCGGCTCGCGCCGGGCGGGCTGCTGAGCCGTTTCCACCGCGCGCACCCCGGCACCGACCTCGACGCCGTCACGCTCTTCGACGCCGACGCCGCCATCTCCGCCGTCCGCACCGGCGCGATCGACGCGGCGTTCCGCGCGGTCACCGCGCCCGCGCGGCAGCTGCCCGACGGCATCGAGGCCGTACGCGTCCACGACGAGCCGTTACAGCTCCTGACCGGCCCGGACCACGAGTTCGCCGACGTCGGCGCCATCACCCCCGCGCGGCTCGCCGGGCACAGGATCTGGATGCCCGGAGTCGTCGCGGGCACCGAGTGGGCCGCCTACTACGAGGATTTCGCCGCCGCGTTCGGGTTCACCATCGAGGCGAGCGGACCCGACTTCGGAACCGAACCGCTCCTCGACACGATCGCCGGATCAGCGGAGCTCGCGACCTTCGTCGGTGCGGAGACCCGCCTCGTCTGGCCCCCCGAGGACGACCTGCGCCGCGTCGACGTGCACGACCCGACGCCGGTCTACCCGCACTCCCTGATCTGGCGCGCCGACAACCCCCACCCGGCCCTCGCCCGGCTCCGCGCACACTTGGCGAACGCCCCTGACCGGCCCGGCGGCGCCGGGACATGGGTGCCCGAATGGGCACGATGAGCCGATGTCGATGCCGATGCCGGCGCTAACTCCGACTCCGACGTTCTACGACTGCTCCCAGGGAATCGCCCGCCACGGCCCCGCCGGGTCCTCCATGAGCATCCGGTGCGGCTTCAGCACACTCGCGTACCAGGCGCCGAACTCGTCGCCGTCGAACCGCAGCAGCCGCCCGAGCGCGTACCCCGCCGAGAACTCCGCCCACGACGCGTAGTGTTCGCGGCTCAGCGCCCCCGCCCGTACGATCGCCGCCTGCGCGACGTCCGCGCCGCACAGCCGCGCGCTGAACCCCCAGCGGGCGAAGTTGACCCCGCGCCCGTAGTCGTACGCGACCGCGCTGGTCACGACGGTGTCGGGCGGCAGCAGGCCGTCGGCCCTGAAACGCGCCTCGTAGGCGAGGATGCGACCGATGACGCGCTGGATCGCGGCGTCGGCGCTCGGCGGGGCCGCCAGTTGGTCGAGCGCTTCGGTGCAGGCGCGGCGCCAGTCGTCGTGGGTGGGTGGTACGCGCCAGGCGCGGGTGAGCCGTTGACGTACCCGAAGAGCGAATTCCGGTTCCGCCGGGCTGTTCTCGGCGGCGAGGAGCGTGTCCATGTGCTCCTGCCAGTCCCGCGCGGTGGTCGTGCCCCACAGGTCGCGGAGGAGGTGGCGGTCCTGCTCGTAGTCGTCGTAGACGTCGTCGAGGTCGTTCCACATCACGCCGTTGGTCACCGCCAGCAGCGCCCCGCAGCCGAGCCCGTGCGCCAGCGGGCCGCTCAGGGGGCCGGTGGCCTTGGTGAGCAGCCGCATCGGCCGCTCGTTCCTCGGAACGCCCCGGGCGGCCTTCTTGGACACGCGCTTCCAGCGCAGGAGGTCGCGCGGACGGGCCGTCAGATACATCTCGACGGGCGTGCCAGGGTTGACCAGGAGGGCGAGGCGCGGGTCGGCCCAACTGCGGGCGAGGGTGTCCAGGGTGGTGCGGACGGCGACGATGCCGGGGCGGCGCGGCAGCCGCTCGCCGACCGTACGGACGATCAGGCAGCCGCTGGAGATGCTGCGCCAAGGGGCGTCGCCGCCCGCGTCGACCTGGTCCTTGGCGACATACCCGACCAGATCGGCCCCCGCGAGTACCCGCAGACACCCCTTGTTGTCCCCGCGCCCCACGGCCTCCATCAGCTGCCGCTCGACCTCGGTGACCGGCTGCCATGAGCGGGTGACCGTCTTCGCGCGCGCCCTTGAAGTGCTCACCGGCCAACTCTACTGAGGGGGGTCGCGGGGCTGCCGGGGGGTTGCCGGGGGCGGGGGCTGTTGGGGGGCGTTGGGAGGCGTCGGGTCGCTGGGGGCGGGCAGGGCCTGAAGGGGCGTCAGGTGTGGGCTGGTCAGGCCGTATGGATGAGTCGCGCCAGTGCGTCGTACGCCTCCTGGATGAGCGTATTTCCGTGTTCCGGTGCGCAGTTGGCGAGGGCGACCAGGGCGACGTCGTGGCGCGGGCTGAACCCCGCGAAGGACGTGCAGCCGAGGGTGCCGCCGGAGTGGTGGTAGAGCGCGGAGCCGTCGGGCAGGGGGCGGACGTTCCAGACGAGGGCGAGGCCGTCCCTTCCGCGCGGCATGGTGAGCCGGGGGCGGGTTACGTCCTGAAGTGCGGTCCGTAGCGGGGCCGGCAACGGGCCCGGCAACGGGGCCGATGGTGGGCCCGGTGGCTTCGTACTCGTACCGGCCCCGCCGCCCTCCGCGCCGTGCGTCAGCGCCTCCGCGTACGCGAGCAGGTCGCGCGCGTCGGCGCGGGCCGCCCCGGCCGCGGGCATGCCGGGGATGGCGAAGGGGGGACGGGGCCTGCGGCGCCGGTAGCCGGTGGCCTCGGGGTCCCCGCCGCCCGCGCGCGGCACGCAACTCGTACCGCTCAAACCGAGCGGTGACAGAACGCGGGAGGCCAGCAGCTCCTCGTACGAGAGGCCGCCGCCGGCCGCGCCGCACAGGGCGTGGCCCAGCAGCCCCACGCCGAAGTTGGAGTACCGCAGCCGGCTGCCGGGCCGGAAGCGCAGCCGGGTGCGGGACAGGGCGTGCAGCACGTCCGCGCCGGTGAACGCCGCGTAGGGGTTGGCGAACAGCCGGCGGCCGGCCGTCGCCAGCAGGCCGGGGGGCAGCCGGGGGAGCCCGGAGGTGTGGGTGGCCAGGTGGGTCAGGGTGATGGCCTCGGCGCCGGCCGGGTAGCGGGTGCCCGGCGGCAGATGGCGTACGGCGCTGTCGTGGTGGCCGACCTCGCCGCGGGCCGCCAGCTCGGCGAGGAGCAGCGCGGTGAACGTCTTGGTGAGCGAACCGATCTCGAAGCGGGTACGGGCGTCGGCCGGGTCCCCTCCCTCGTACTCGGTGCTGCCTCGGGCGATGAAGGTCCGCTGTCCGCGGTGGTAGAGGCCGGCTACGACGGCGCTCGCGCCGGGGGCGGCGGACAGCAGGGCACTGGGCGGCTGCGGGCCGGGCGGCGTGGCGCCGGGCGGCGTGGCGCCGGGCGGCGTGGCGTCGGGCAGCGTGGCGTCGGGAGGGGGTGTGCTGGGCAGTGGTGTGCCGGGTAGTCCGTCGGCGTCCATGGGCGTCATGACGCGGTCCGTGCGGGGGTCGTCCGGAGAGTCCGTGGCGGGCGCGCCCTGGAAGTCCGTACCGGCCACGCCCCGTAAACCCCCGCCGTGCCCGCCCCCGAGCAGAGCGTCACGAGGCGGGCTGTCCCGGTTCGTTCAGCGCCCGGTTGAGGGCGAGGGTTCCGGCGACGACGGCGACGATGGTGGTGTGCTGGTGGTCCTCGAAGCGTTGGGCCGGGTCGTCGTCGACGGGGTTGTCGTCGCGGGGCACCATGCCGTCGGCGTGCTGGACCTCCGCCAGCCGCTGCCAGTCCTCGGCCTCGGTGCGGGGCTCGGGCAGGCAGTTGCCGACGATCAGCAGCTCGGCCATCAGGTCCCACTGGCTGACCTCGGCCCAGATGTCCGTCCACATCGGCAGCCAGTGGCCGAGATAGCCGACGACGTCTCCGGGGAGCCCGCCGGGAACGCGTCCCCAGTCGGTGAGGTGGAAGACGGTGTGGGTGACGGCGTAGCCGGTCAGCCAGTCGATGTGCCAGGGCTCCGGCATCCTGCCGAGCCAGGTCTCGCGGGTCAGCGACGCCCAGTCGTGGGCCCCGGCGCCGTGGTCGTGGCCGGTGATGCGCGCGGCGTTGGCGACGGCGAGCCGGCGGTTGGGAATGTGCTCGGAGGCGTGTGTCGCCCGCAGGGTGACCGTATGGGCGAGAAGCCCTTCCAGCAGGGTGTGGCGGTAGCCGGCGCGGGCGAAGTGGGCGTAGGTCTCCAGCGGGTCGGTCTGGAGGGGGTGCCGCAGGAGGCGCTCGTACAGCAGTGTTCCGTCGCCCAGCTGTTCCCAGCCGAAGTCCAGCAGCTCGCGCGCGAGGGTGAGTTCCGTCGTCCCGGCCGCGCCGTCGCGGAGGACGAGGGAAGCGGCGAGCGCCGTCTCGGCGAGCGCCTTGTACGTCTCTCCCTCCTCGCCGAGGTCGGCGCGCGGCAGCTTGGAGAGCGCCCCGTACTCGCGGTTGGCGTGGAGCCAGGCCAGGGCCCGGCTGCTGATGTCGTGCGCGGTCCGTGTCGGGACGGGGCTCATGCGGGCTCCAGGCCGAGGAGTCGGCGGGCGATCGCGGCGTCCAGGGCGAGGCGTCCGCCGTCGCCGCCGGCCAGTTGGATGTAGGTCGTCAGCGGCGCCGGGTCGAGCGGCAGCGCGACGCCGTCGGCTTGCAGCCAGGCCAGCCAGCGGGCGATGCGCGCGGCGGTGGGGAAGTCGCGCCGCAGGGTGGCCCGGCCCGCGCCGCGGGCGAGGCCGAGGGCGCCGGCTCGGGCGGCGTCGTGGACGGGCCCGTCCAGGCCGGGGAGGGCGAGCGAGGCGAGCCGCCCCATGCGTACGGACCAGGGCGCCCAGCCTTCTCGTACGCCGCTGTCCGGGCCGCTGTCTGGGCCGCTGTCCGGGCCGCCGTCCGCGGTGGGCGGTAGGTGGCGGGGCGCGGAGTCGTCGTACCGGGGAGGGCCCTGGGGGTGCGGCGGCTGGAGGGGCGGGGCGCCCGTGGCGTCCGGTGGGTCGTCGGCGGCCAGCAGGGTGAGCAGCCCCCAGTCGGCCCACGCCATGACCCAGGGCTGTTCCTCTCCCGCGGGCGGCGCGGCGGGCGGCGGCTGTACGGGCGGCAGCGCGTCGAGCGCGAGGCGTACCGCCTCGGCCTCGCCCGGAGGCCGGGGCCGTCCGGTGAGCGCGTAGGGCGCGAGAACGTCGGCGCCGAGCAGGCGCACCGCGCCGAGGGCGACCGCCGGGTCGTCCGCCTCCTCCACATGGGCCGCCGCCACAGACGTGCCCTCGACGCCGCGGAGGACGTCGAGGGCACGGCCGGCCAAATGGCCGACGGATTCGCTGTGGGCGGTCCGTGACCGCTCGGAGATCACTTGCGCTTCGGCCCCTTGGGCGAGAGGGCCAGCCCTGCCAGCAGCAGGCCGGAACCGCCGCCGATGCCTTCCGGCGAGGGGACGGGAGCGTCGCTGAGCGGCGCTTCGGGCTGGGTCATCAGGTGGCCGAGGGTTTCCTCGTCGAGTGCGAGGCCAGTCGGCTTGAGAGTCTGGACAAGCATCTTTCGTTCCTCCGCAGAGATTCATCACCACAGCCGGTGATGCCCCGATACGCTGTCCAATTTAACCCCATATGCCCCATCGCGCTCGTCGGCGGAGCCGCAGCGCCGCAGGGGGCCCGCAGGACGTCAGGCGAACGGCACGTTCACGCACGCGAGGCGGGCCCCGGCCATGCCGGCGTGGCCGGGCTCGGTCGAGGTCTTGTGCTCGTGGACGACCACGGACCGCGCCTCCCCGTACCGGAAGTGCCAGCTCTGAGCCGCGCGCGAGCGCCCGTCGCCGTCCTCGTCGGTGGTGAGGTCGAGCCACACCTCGTTGCGCGGGTTGGCGTACGCGGGATCGGTGGAGGGCTGCTTGGGGTCGCGTACGTCCTGGTAGTGCGGCCCGGAGTCCTCCGGCTTGGCGCCGCACGGCTTGGAGTGCGCGTGCGCGCCGAACGTGCGGTTCGCCTGCACCCCCTCCAGGCGCAGGGCGACGGTGGTCCCCCCGCCCTCGTGCCGCCGCTCGGTGACCACCACGCGGGCGGCCTCGGGCACGGAGACCGGGTCGTAGGTGACGGCCGTGTACGGGGGGTGAGCGGCGGAGCCGAAGTGCTCGTCGACGGTCACGGTGGTGCTGTGCACTCCCGCGGTCGGGCTCAGGGCCACGGCCGCGGTCAGCATGGTCGCAACGAAGGGCATGTCCACTCCCTGACGGGTTCCACTCCCTGGCGGGAGGGATCGGATGCGGATGGGAATCCTGGGACAGTTCTTGCCGCCTCGGATGATTGCGGGAAGTGGGACTGCCCACTACCGAGTATCTGGACAACCCGGCGCCTCGCCGTCCGCAGACGCGTGCCGCTCCCACGACTGGCCCGAATGCCACTGCCGCATGCCTGCTGCACGACTGCCGTCGCGGGGCTACTGCCGCACAGCAGTAGCCCCGCGACCTCCGCACGGCAGTCCCGCGCCGTCGGGCAGGGAGCAGCAGGCGCGTTCAGTCGGCGCGAGGCTTCCAGCGGCTGCTGGTGCGTTCGGCTTCCCTGCCGGCGATCCAAGTGAGTGCCGCCGCCGCGATCAGCGCCATGACGAAGAGGGAGAGGCACAGCTCCGCGGAGAGTGTGGCCCCGTAGGGACCGCCGGTGACGGCCTGGCCCAGGACGGCATACACGGCCAGGCCGAGGACGCCGGCCGCGGCGACGGGGGCCCCGAGGGTCCATGCCGCCGTTGTCCTGAACACGCGGCTGTTTCCGGTGAGTACGGCCAGGGGAGCCAGGGACCGGGCGAACCGCAGGTACTCGGAGAAGGCGGCGAAGATCATGGCCGTGGACAGCACGACGGTCCCCGCCGCTCCGAGAAACGGCAGCCAGCGGGACTGGTAGCCAAGGGTGAAGGACTTGTCGCCCTCCAGCATGGGCTTGACGTTCGCGTCGGTGCTCAGAGCCAGGCGAGCGGCCTTCTTCACCGCGGGAATGTCCAACGGCCGGTCGGCCCGGGTGAAGACCACGTACCAGGCGTCTTCCTGGTCGAGCCGTGTCGTCTCGCCGGCTCGGACTGTCGCGGCGGTGTTGCCGAAGTAGGTGTACGTCGCCGTTTTGAGGCGTTGGTCGAGGTCTCCGAAGGGGACCGTGGCCTGTTCGCCGGCCGGGGGGCACGGCAGCGAAAGGGCGCGCAGGTCTGGGCAGGGTGCTTGGACGATCCGTGCCGCGCCGTCGCCGTTCGTCTCCCGGCCGGAATGTCCGAGCGCGACCAGGTGACTGCCTTCCGGCAAGGCGGCGCGGAATTGCGGGCCGGGGCGTGCTCGGTCCGCTGCCTGGACCAGCGCCATGGATTGCGGCTTGTCGGAGCGGAGCAGGTCGGGATCGCCGCTTCGGGTGGACAGGAGGGAGCTGATGAGCTGTGTCTGCCCGACCACCCCGATGGCGATGACCAGGGCGGCTACCAGCCTGACGATGACGCCGGGATGAGCGGCCAGGGTCCGTGAAGCGATCAGGCGCGCGGAGTCGCCTCGCTTGCGCGCAGCCGCGGCCAGGCGGGGGGCGAGACGCGAGATTCCCCATCCGATGACCGAGGGAGCCGTGGCCCAGACTCCTGCGACAGCGACGAGATAACCGAGCGCGGAACCGCTGCCCCCCAGCGAACCCATGACCAGAGCCAGGACGGCGAAGATGGGACAGGCGCTCAGCGCCAGCCTGCGGATACGCCCGCCGACGCCGGCCCGGACTCGGGTCGACCCTGTTTCCTGGCGAGGGTGGACCAGCACCACCAACAGGAGCATCACCGCGAGCGCGGCGACGGTCGCGGCCGCGAGAGTGCCCAGCGCCTGGCGGAGGTCGGTCGCCGCGAGGGTGAAGTCGATCCATGGAAGACGCACGTTCCAGATCAGGAACGGCAGGATGGCGACGATTCCGACTACGGCCCCGAGCAGGACGGGCGCCGCTGCTGCCCCGATGCTCACGCTCGCTAGCGCTGTTCGGTTCGCGCCCAGAGCACGAAGGACCGCGGTGCGGTGGTCCTGCCCTTGGGCTCCCATGCGCGCTGCGGCTACTGCCAGTGCGATTGCGGGGAAGAATACCAATGCTGCCAGCAGCATGAGGAGTTGCAGTTGCTGTTCCGGCTCGATCAGCCGTAGGTCCCCGAAAGTCGGGCCCGGAGAGCCGAACCCTGTGATTTTGTCCAGGTAACTGCTGCCGAGCATGGCTTTGCCGGGCCGGGTGTAGGCGAGGCGCTCGCCTGGCGTGGCCAGGCCCGCTTCACCGATTCGCGCCGACATCTTCCCGTACCGGTTGCGGAAATCCTCCGAGGGAGGGCCGTCCGCCAATGCGGGGGAAAGGGCGGATTCTCCGGGGCCGGGCCACCGTTGGAGTCCCGGTGGCAGTGGCGCGTCCTTGGTGAGGGGTTCCACCACCACGACCGAGAACTGCCGGCCTTGGTAGTTCTCCCAGTACCGGTTCCACAGGGCTTTGGGCTGCTGCCCCTTGGCCGCCATGACGGGATTGCGTGCTTCGCCGCGCGATTCCCGTCCGTCGAAGGTGGCGGTGGCCATCACCAGGGAGGCCCCGGCGAGCACCATCACCGCTGTCGCCACCAAGAGGGCGAGGTACCGGCCTCGGCCGCCTTCGCCGCTGCGCGACGCCGCTCTGCCCATGCGCAGCATGTGCCGCAGCAGCGGACGTGACGCGATCACCGGCTCTCCCTCTCCGCCGACTCCACCAGGTGCCCGTGCTGCAAGTGCAAGGTCCTGTCGGCTCGGGCGGCCACGGTTCGGTCGTGGGTGACCACCAGCAGTCCGCAGCCGCGCCGCTGCGGCGTCGCGAACAGAACGTCGGCGACGTGATTTCTGGAATCCTCGTCCAGAGCTCCGGTGGGTTCATCCGCGAGAAGCAGCGACGGGCTCTCCATCAGCGCTCGCGCCACGGCGGCGCGCTGCCTTTCACCGCCGGACATCTCTGCTGTCGCGACACCGTCGACCGGCACTCCGAGTTCTTCCAGCAACCGGCGTGCTTGTTGGTAGGAAGGTTCCTTCCGCTTACCGGCCAGCAGGGCGGGCAGCGCGACGTTCTCGATCGGCATGAGTTCGGGAAGAAGCTCGCCGAACTGGAAGACCATGCCGATGTGCTGCTGCCGGATTCGGGTTATCTGCGTCGGCTTCAGGTCGACCAGGTCGGTTCCGCATATGCGTAATTGGCCGGCCTGCGGCTTGATCAGCCCCAAAGCCAACGACAGGAGGGAACTCTTGCCGGAGCCGGACGGCCCCATTACGGCGACCGACTCCCCTGCGCGTACGGTCAGATCCAGGCCGCTGAGCAGCTTGCGGTCCGCGATCTGATAGTCCAGCCCGCGAATGCTGAGCGGGATGGCATCGGGCTCCATTGATATCCTTTCACTGCCGCGTCGAGCCCAGCCGTACTCGAATTCCGCGACGTGGGGTTCGGCACTGTCGCTGCGATCTGCTGCCGGAACGACGGGGCGACGCGCCGTGGCGCGCCGCCCCCACCTATCGTCGGTATGTCCGCCGAGCCGACTTGCTTCAGCCGTGCGCGTGGTTATCGGTCCACCAGTCGCTGCACGAGTCCGGCTCTGCCTGGAGAGAGACACAGGCGCGCATGTCCCAGATGCGCCCGCCTTCGTTGCTCCAGACCTTGGTGCCCTGACCGCTCTTGTTCCAGAGGGTGTAGACATCGTTGTCGGGGTAGTTGCGGTTGTATCTGGTGTAGACGGAGTGACTGTCGCCCTTGGTGTCCTCTACCGCAGCCTTCGTCGAGTACGAACGCCATGAATGTACCGCGCCCGAATCGTAGAGATCCATGTCGGCGAATGCGGTTGTCGTGCCGACGACTCCGAAGGCGATTGCTGCACCGGCAGTGGTAACAGCTAACCTCTTGATGATTCGTCCCATAACTTGATCCTCTTTTCGCAGTCTGTTGCCCGGAGGCATGCGTTGCTGCGGGCAGCAGCAAATGCTGCCAAGCCACCCACGGTGGATCATTGTGCGGCAAATGGTAGCCCCATCTGCCGGATAGGAACCTAGAGGAATATTGGATCAGTTGCCAATGGAAATCAGGACATGTGGCGACCCTGGCCGATTCTCGACCGTGGCAAGGGCGGCTCTATCGGGAGGGTCTGGAAGGAGTGGCCGGTCCTTGTCCATCGGTTCCGCCCGGGTGGCTGTTTCGTGGACGGTCGGGCCCCGCCGAGCGACCATGGCTGATTCCGCGTCGCCCCTCCCGCCCCGCCGCTCGCACCACCTACCGCTCAGCAACCCACCTCAGCCGCGCCTCCTGTGCTCAGAACGTGTTCAGATGCTGCCCATCCGGGGTCTCGGGGCTCCAGGTGGGGGTGGGGCGGTGTTTGACTTCGGGGGCATCGGCGAGAGGGACGGATTCCACCATGGCTGACCAGCCTTCTGTGAGCGTCGGTGGTGTCACCTACCGGGTGACCCCCGAGTACCTGGCCAACGCTTCCAGCAACACGATGTCCACGGCGGCGGAGATCGCCGGGCAGTTGGCGGAGCTGAAGACGTATGTGACGAGCCTGGAGGCGAGCTGGCAGGGGCTCGCGCACAACCAGTTCCAGACTCTGATGACCGAGTACGACATCTACGCGCGGATGCTCCACGACGCCCTGGAGGGAATCTCCAAGGGCCTCCAGGGCAACTACGTGAACTACAAGGACTCCGAGCAGCAGAACCTCACGAACCTCGCCGCGCTGGGCGAGGACGTGCCCAAGGCGCCGGCCGGTACCAACTTCAACTGAGCCGGGCTCACTACCACTTGCTCGATTCGCCCGGGTGCCGGGCGCATTTCTAGGAGTGTTCATGGCCGATATCGACGGCACGCCGATCTACGTCGGCGAGGGGCTCGCCGCGGCGGGCGGTGTGCTCAACTCCAGGGCCGCGGAGATCTCCGGTGAGCTCCAGGCGCTGAAGTCCCAGCTCGCGCCGCTGGTGGACGCCTGGCGGGAGAGCCAGGCCGCGACGTACTACCAGGACATGCAGAATGAGTGGGACCTCGCGGCCGACGGGCTGTTCGGGCCGGAGGGCGTGCTCGGGCGGATCGCCAACGCCATGCACGTGAACTGGAACAACTACAGCGACGCCGAGTGGTCGAACATGTCCACCTGGCGGCACTGACCCCACCGCAGCCCGCGGGCTCGCGGCTGTGAGGTCCGACACCGAAGGAAACATCCGTGCCCGATGAACGCTGCCGGGTCACCGTGGTCGGCGAACGCAGGCGGGTCGACCTCGCGCTTCCCGCGCAGGCCCCGATCGCCGAGTACGCCTCCCGGCTCGCCACGCTGTGCGGCCAGACCGAGCCCGAGGCCATGCCCCCGGTCTGGTCGCTCGCCGAGTCGGGCGGCATCCCCATGGCCCCCGGCGAATCGCTGGCGGCCGCGGGCATCGTGGACGGCGCCACGCTCTACCTGCGCGACCAGCGGGAGGCGGAGCTCGGCGAGCTGACCGTCACCGACCTCGACGAGCAGGTCGCCGGGGCGCAGGACGCCGACGGTCTGTGGAACGGGCGCCGGCGCGCCCAGTTCGTCCTGGTCTCCGGGCTCGCGGTCATGGTGGGCTCCGCCGGCTGGATCGGCGCGCACCGGCTCGCGAGCCTGTCCGCCGTGCTCTTCGGACTCGCCGCGGTCTGCTCGGCGCTGGTCGCCTGGTACGCCCAGCGCAAGAACTGGCCGCTGCCGCACACCGTGCGGCAGCTCCTCGCGCTGGCCGCCTGCCCGCTGCTGGCCTGCGTCGGCCTCGTCGTCCCCGCCCACAGCGCGGTGATCACACCGGTCCTGGTCTCGCTCTGCGCCGTCTTCGGCGCGCTCGCCGGGCTCGTCGCGCTGCCCGCGCCCTCCACGGTGGTGCTCCAGCTGCTCACCGTGGCCGCCGCGTTGTTCGTGGTGCCGCTGACCACCCTGCACGCGGGCCTGACCGGTTCCGCCGCCGTGGTGGCGGCCGTGCTGTTCATGCTCGCCGGGCTGCTGCCCCGGATCACCAGCCAGATCGCCGTGCTCGTGCCCTCCGGGCCCGACACCGGCGCCGCCGCCCTGGACCCCGGCGACATCGCCGCCGTCGTCCGCCGCGGCAACGGGCTGCTCACCCTGCTCTCCGTGGTGACCGGCGTCTTCCTCGCGGCCTCCCTGCTCGTCCTGAGCGCCTCCCGCGGCGCCTGCGGCCTCGCGCTCGTCGGCGTCGTCAGCGTGGGACTGCTGCTCCAGGCCGGTTCGGTGCGCGTACTGACCGGCGTCATCCCGCAGCTGGCCGCCGGGGTCGTCGGGCTGCTCGCCCTGGCCGTCCGGGTGCCCGAGTACGTACTCGACACGACCGTCGCGGGGCCGATCGCCGCCTTCGCCGTGGGCATCGTCCTCGTCGTCTGCGGCGTCTTCCTCGCCTTCGGCGCGGCCCTGCGCCCCATCGAGCCCGAGCGCCCCACCTGGCCCGGCGGCCTCGCCACCTTCCTCTCCGTGGCCGGCCTGCCGCTGGCCGCCGGCGTCTTCGGCCTCTTCGGCTGGCTGGCCAACCTGGGAAGCGGCCTGTGAGCGGGCGGCCGACGGCACGGGCGTACGCGGCCGACGGCTACGGGCCGCCCGCACACCGGGAGCGCACCCCATGAGGGCCGCCGCGCAGCGCGTCGCACCCGGCAGCTGGGGCGGCCACCGCACCATCGGCGCGGCGGTCCGCAGCGCCAAGCCCGGCGCCGTGATCACCGTGCAGGCCGGTACGTACACCGAGAGCCTGGTGCTGGACAAGGACGTCAGCCTCGTCGCGAAGGGCGTCGTGCGCCTCGTTGCGGCCCGCGGGCCCGCCGTCACCGTGCACGCGGGCGCGGCCGAGCTGCGCGGCTTCGCCATCGCCTCCACCGCGCCCAGGGACGCCGCCGTGCTGCTGCGCGGCGGCGAACCGGTGCTGCGGGACTGCGAGATCACCGGCGGCCGGGTGGACGTCGCGGGCGCGGCGGCGGCGCTGCTGAGCGGCTGCTCGGTGCGGCAGGCCGAAGGGGTGGCGGTGTGGCTGGCCGGCACCAGCCGCACCACGCTGGAGAACCTGACGGTCGGCAGCTGCACCGGGGACGGCGTGATCGTCGAGGACGAGGCGCGGGCCGAGGTGAGTGACGCGCTGGTGGACGGCGCCACCGGGCGCGGCGTCCTGCTGACCGGCGGGGCGCACGCGACGCTGACCCGCTGCGAGATCCGCGGCAGCGGCGCCGCCGCCGTCCTCGTGGAGGGTCACGCGACCGCGGCGCTGCGCGAGTGCCGGCTGCACGAGGCGGCCGGTCAGGGCGTGTGGACCCGCGAGACGGCGGGCCGCCTCGCGGGCGCCGCGGACGGCGGCCCGGGGCAGGGCGCGGGCGCCCCGCCGCCCTCCGAAGGGCGGGCCTCCACCACCGCCTCCGCCTCCGGCGCCCGCTCCGGCCGCGGCGGCTCCCAGGGCGTGCGGCTGCGGGACTGCGAGATCTTCCGTACGGGCGGCGCGGGCGTGCTGGTGGACGGCGGCAGCGCCGTCCTGCTCGACGGCTGCCACGTGCACCACACCACCGGCGCCGCGGTGCTGGTCACCGCCGAGGCCGCGGTCGAACTCGTCTCCGTACGGGCCGTGGACTGCGAGGACACCGCGCTGGTCGTGAGCGGGGAGGGGCGGGCCGCCGCGCAGGACTCGACCTTCGCCCGTACCGCCGCCAACGGCGTGTACGCGGTCGGCGAGGCGGAGGTCGCGCTGACCGGCTGCACCGTACGGGACACCGCCTACACGGCCGTGCACCTCGGCGGCGCCGCCCGCGCCACGGCCCGCGACTGCACCGTCAGCGGCACCCCCGAATACGGCATGCGCGTCACCGAACGGTCCGAACTCCTCGCCGACGGCTGCGAGGTGACCGACGCGGGGATGACCGGGATCAGCGTGGAGGGCGGCGACGCCGCAGTGCGCGGCTGCCGCGTGAACGGCGGCCGGGAGGGCGTACGCCTGCGCACCACCCACCGGCCGCTGCTGGCGGACTGCGAGATCACCGCCGCCGGGGAGACCGGCGTCCGCGTCGGCCGGGACACCGGCGGCCGGCTGGAGAACGTGACCGTCACCGGCAGCGGCGGCGCCGGGCTGCTGCTGGAGGAGGGCAGCACCGCCCTCGTGGAGGGCGGCGCGGTGCGCGAGGCACAGGGCAGCGGCGTCGTGGTGCGCGCCGGGGCCCGGCCCCGGCTGCTGGGCGTGACCGTCGCGGACGCGGCGAAGAACGCGCTGTTCGTCGAGGAGGGCGGCGAGGGCCGCTACGAGGACTGCCGCCTCACCAAGAGCCGCTTCCCCGCCGTCTACGCCGCCGCCCGCTCCCGGCTCGTCCTGCGCCGCTGCACCGTGGACGGCACCGAGACCGATCTGCTGCGGGACGACGAGGCCGTGGTCCACGCGGAGGACTGCCGCGTCGAGGACGTGGACGAGCCGCTGCTGCCCACCCTCGCGGCGCCGGGGTCCGAGAACGGCACGGCCGGCGAGGACGGCGAGGGCCGCAGGGCCGTGCCCGCCGTCGCCGGGGCCGGCGGCCGGGCCGGAGCCAAGGACGACGGCACGGGCCGTACGGACAAGAGCGAGGACGAGCAGAGCGCCGAGGAGGCCGCGGCGAAGCTCGCCGAACTCCACGTCGAGCTGGACCGCCTGGTCGGCCTCGACGGCGTCAAACGCGAAGTCGTCACGATGACGAAGCTCATGCAGATGGTCAAGGTCCGCCAGGACGCCGGGCTCGCCCCGCCGCCGCTGAGCCGGCACCTGGTCTTCGCGGGCAACCCCGGCACCGGCAAGACCACCGTGGCCCGCCTCTACGGCGGCTTCCTCGCCGCTCTCGGACTGCTCAGCCGGGGCCACCTCGTCGAGGCGGACCGGGGCGACCTGGTCGGCGAGTACGTCGGGCACACCGCGCCCAAGACGACCGCCGTCTTCCGGCGCGCCCTGGGCGGGGTGCTGTTCATCGACGAGGCGTACTCCCTCGTGCCGCAGGGCCAGATGACGGACTTCGGCTCGGAGGCCATCTCCACGCTGGTGAAGCTGATGGAGGACCACCGGGACGAGGTGGTCGTCATCGTCGCCGGGTACCCGGTCGAGATGAGCCGTCTGATGGAGTCCAACGCGGGCCTGTCCTCGCGCTTCACCCGCACCCTGGTCTTCGACGACTACACCACGCCGGAGCTCGTACGCATCGTCGAGCACCAGGCGGACAGCCACGAGTACGCGTTCACGCCGGAGACCACCGCGGCGCTGCACGAGTACTTCGACGCCCTGCCGCGCGGCGAGCAGTTCGGCAACGGGCGCAGCGCGCGGCAGGTCTTCCAGCGGATGACCGAGCGGCACGCGCAGCGGGTCGCCGAACTCGACCTGAGCGCCCTCGACCTGGCGTCGGCGGACGCGGAGCTGCTCACCACGCTCCTGCCCGCCGACCTCCCGCCGGGAGGCGTCACGTGAGAGACGGCTTGACGAGACAGCAGCAGCACCGCCCCTCGCGCCCGGCCCGGACGGCGCGCGGGGGCGGCACAGGACACCGGACCGGGTGAAAGGCAGGTGACCCGCGGATGGCCGAGCAGCCGACCCCGCAGGAGTGGCACGCCGACCTACAGGCGCTGAAGGACGCGATCGCGGTGGTGAAGCGCGAGAAGTCGTCGATCTCCACCAACATGTCGTCGATCGACACCAAGATGGGCAAGATCAGCACGCACTGGTCCAGCCCCTCCTTCCACTCGTACGACGCGATGAAGACGTGGTTCCAGAAGGGGCAGCACGACCTGGAGTCGATGCTGAGCGACATCATCAAGCGGATGGAGACCTCGTACACGAACTACCACAACGCCGAGAGCGCCAACGTCAAGAACCTCGACGGCGGCGGGTCCGGTGGCTGAGCCGACGACGCGCCGCCGCCCCGCCCCGCGTGTGCGGGGCGGGGCGGCGGCCTGCGGCGTCGGGTCACTTCGCGGGCGGCGCCGGGAAGTTCGACTTCCGGTCGGTGTGCCCGTAGACCTGCCCGGCGTGGTTGAGCAGCGCGATGTACTCGCCCAGCTTCTCCAGTGCGGTGCCGACCTGGAGCAGCGCGCGCTCCTGGGCCGGGTTGATGTCCTGGGCGAACTTCTCGGCGGACTCGGCGAACGGGTTCGGGTGGGAATGCTTCCCGGCGCTCGGGTCGTACCCGGACGCGAGGGAGGTGTGCATCTCGCCCTTCGTCTCCGTGACCACGGCGCCCTGCCCGAAGACGGTGCCCTTGACGGCCATGACCTTCTTGCGGACCTCCTCGTACTTCTCGACTCCGCCCTTGGCCTCGGTGAGCATCGACGTCTCCGCGGTGCGCAACGTGGAGGGGTCGATCTTGAAGTCGCCGGAGGCGGTGTAGTTCTGCGGCGTCTCCTCCGAGCCGCCGTCCGACCCGATGTCCTTCGGGTCGTCGTTGAAGGAGGGCGGCTTCGTCCAGGCGACCTTGTCGGTCGGCACCAGGCCGTCGAGGTGCTTGTCGTGGTCGGGGCTCGGCTTGTCGTCGCCGTCCCCCTCGGGCAGCGGGGTCGTGTCGTACTTCGAGGTTATGGGGTCGGTCACGGGGTCTCCCTGGTCTCTCTCGCGCCGGCCTCACAGCCGGGCGGCCGGGCGACGGTTCTGCGGAGTATCGCCAGGTTTACCACTTATGCAGGCAATTGTCAGCGCGGGGGTCTGTCCTCCGCACCGATAGCAACCCCCGGGCACCCGAGCGGAGTTGCCGAGAAAGGCGAGTCATGGGCGACAGCGGCAAGGCCGATTACGACACCTCCGTCATCAGCGTCTCCCCGAGCGGCCTGAAGACCACCGGCAAGGAGCTGGCGACCCTCAGCGCCGACGTCGTCAAGAGCCTCAACACCATCCACACCGCACTGGACGGGCTGAAGGTCAACTGGCAGGGCAAGGCCGCCTCGGACGCCGACGAGGTGAACACGGAGTGGCTGCGGGTCATGAACGAGCTGTTCGGCACCAAGGAGGACCCGCACAAGGGGGTCCTGCCCGCCCTCGCGGACGGCGTCGGCATGGCCGCCTTCAACTTCAGCACGGCCGAGGACGGCGTCGCCGAAGCCTTCACCAAATTCCGGAACAAGCTGAACGAGAAGCCTCCCGTCGGCCCGGACGGCAAACCGGAGGGCCCGAAGGACACCCCGCCCGAGGCCGAGACCGACACCAACAAGACGGCGGTCACCATGACCTTCGGGTGAGCCCGCCGCACCACCCGCTCCCGCAGCCCCCGACAGCCCGCTAGGCAGCCAACGTGAGTCGAATCCCCTTCCACCGCCCCGTCCGTATGACGCCCCCGCCGACGCCGGAGGGCCGGACGAACCTGGCCAGCCCCCCGCAGCGGCCCCAGCCCCAGGGCGCGGCGGGCTGGCTGATGCTCCTGCTGCCGCTGCTGTCCAGCATGAGCATGGCGGCCTACATGGTCGCCTACGGCAAGGCGTGGATGATCCTGCTCGGCATCGCCTTCGTGGTGGTGTCCGTCGGCGTCACCATCGGCGTACGGATGCAGCTGCGGGGCAGCCGCCGCCGTAACCAGTACCGGCAGCGGGAGCGGTACCTGGAGTACCTCGCCGGGATGCGCAAGCAGGCCCTGCGCTCGCGGGTCGCCCAGCGGGCCGCCGACGTCTGGCGGCACCCGCACCCGGACCGGCTGTGGGCGATCGCCGCCCGCCGCCGCCGGGTGTGGGAGCGCCGCCCCACCGACAGCGACTTCCTGCACCTGCGGGTCGGCACCGGCACCGTGCCGCTCGCCGCCGAAATGCGCATGCCGGACCAGAGCGACCCGACCATCGAGGTCGACGCCGAGTGCAAGCACGCAGCCGCCGAGCTCGTCCGCACGTACGGCACGGTCGAGGGGCAGGCCGCCTGGCTGGACCTCGCCAAGTCCGGCGTGGTCAGCCTGCTGGGCCCGCGCGCCCGCACCCGCGAGCTTGCCCAGTCGATGCTGCTCCAGCTCTCCGTCCTGCACGCCCCGGACGACGTGCGGATCGCGGTCGTCACCGGCGGCGACTCCGCCTGGGACTGGGCCAAGTGGCTGCCGCACGCCCAGCACCCCGACGCGGTGGCCCAGCGCCGCGAGCAGGAGCTCGTACCGCTGCTCGCCGACGACCTCGCCGGGCTCCACGAACACCTCCAGGAGACCCTCGACCAGGCCCTGGCCGCCCGCGCCGAACGCAGCAGCCGCATCGTCCCGCAGCGGGACGTCACCCCCCGCCGCCAGTTGGTGATCTTCCTCGACGGGTACGAGCCGGGGGCGCCCTGGGCCCGCTCGGCGCTCCTGGAGGACCTGATCACCGAGGCCGGCCCCGACCTGGGCATCCACGTCGTGTGCCTGGTCGAGGAGGAGGGCTCGGAGCCCGGCCGGGTGGACGTACGGGCCCGAACGGACGCCCGCGGCACGCTCACCCTGGAAGGCCGCGCGCCCGGCCTGCACGCCACCATCGAGAAGGGCGCCATCGACGAGACCGCGCCCGGCGTCCTGGAGGCCGCCGCCCGCTCACTGTCCCCGCTGCGCCTCTCCGGCGAGCGCGACCAGGTCCTCTCCGAACACGTCTCCCTCTCCGGCATGCTCGGCGTCCCCGACATGGCCGTCTTCGACCCGGCCACCCGCCGCCGCGCCCCCGACGCGAAGGAACTCCTCAGCGTCCCCATCGGCGTGACCGGCACCGGCGAGCCGCTGACCATGGACCTCAAGGAGTCCGCGCAGGGCGGCATCGGCCCGCACGGACTCGTCGTCGGCGCCACCGGCTCCGGCAAGAGCGAACTGCTGCGCACCCTCGTCACCGGGCTCGCCATGGTGCACGCCCCCGAGCACCTCGCCTTCGTGCTCGTCGACTTCAAGGGCGGCGCCACCTTCGCGGGCGTCACCGAACTGCCGCACGTCTCCGGCCTGATCACCAACCTCGCCGACGACCTCGCCATGGTCGACCGCATGTACCAGGCGCTCTCCGGCGAACAGCAGCGCCGCCAGCGGATGCTGCGCGAGGCCGGGAACGTCGACTCGGTCCGCGAGTACCAGCTCCGCCAGGCGGCCGGCGGCACCGACGTCAACGGCAAGCCGCTGGAACCGCTGCCCTACCTGCTGATCATCGTCGACGAGTTCGGCGAACTGCTCTCCCAGCGCCCCGACTTCATCGACCTGTTCGTACAGATCGGCCGCGTCGGCCGGTCGCTCGGCATGCACCTGCTGCTGGCCACCCAGCGGCTGGAGGAAGGCCGGCTGCGCGGCCTGGAGTCCCACCTCTCCTACCGGATCTGCCTGCGCACCTTCAGCGCCGCCGAGTCCCGCGCCGTCATCGGCACCTCCGACGCCTACACCCTCCCCGCCATCCCCGGCTCCGCCTACCTCAAGGTGGACGAGACGGTCTACGAGCGGTTCCGCGTCGCCTACATCTCCGCGCCCTACCGCGAGTACGACCCGGACGGCGCGGGAGCCGCGGCCCTCGAACCCGTGCCGTACGCCGTGCACGGCGACCTCGCGCCGCTCTCCCCCGACGAGAGCGAGAAGCCCGGCTGGGACTGGGAGCTCGACGCGGGCCCCACCGAACTCCAGGTCGCCGTCGAGCGGCTGCTCAACAAGGACACCCCCGGACACCAGGTGTGGCTGCCGCCGCTGCCCCCGGCGTTCACCCTCGAACCGCTGCTCGGCGACCCGGAGACCGACCCGGAACTGGGCCTGCGCTGCGTCCAGTGGCCGTTCGGAGGCGGGCTGAAGTTCCCCGTCGGCGTGCTCGACGTCCCCTCCCGCCAGGAACAGCGGCCGCTCGTACTCGACCTCGCCGGACGCCAGGGCCACCTGGCGCTCGTCGGCGCGCCGCAGAGCGGCAAATCCACCTTCCTGCGCACCGCGATGCTCAGCGCCATGCTCACCCACACCCCCGAGGAAGTGCAGTTCTACGCCATCGACATGGGCGGCGGCTCGCTGCACGGACTGAGCGACGCGCCGCACGTCGCGGGCGTCGCCGGCCGCCGCGACGAGGAGCGGGTGCGCCGGGTGCTCGCCGAGGTCGGCCGGCTCGTCAACGCCCGCGAGCGGATGTTCCGCGACCTGGGCCTCCAGTCCGCCGCCGAATTCCGCGCCCGCCGCGCCGCCGGCGACCTGCCCGAGGGCGTACGGGCCGCCGACATCGTGCTGGCCGTCGACAACTGGGCCGCCCTGCACGAGGCCGACGAGGACGCCGTCACCACCCTGATCGAGGTCGCCACCCGCGGCCTCGGCGTGGGCGTCCACCTGTGGCTGACCGCCAACCGCTGGGCGGAGATCCGCGTCAACCTGCGCGACAACATCCCCGCCCGCCTCGAACTGTGGCTCAACGACCCCTCCGAGTCCGAGATCAGCCGGCCCAGCGCCCGCGCCCTCGGCCAGAGCGTCCCCGGCCGCGGCCTGACCCCGCCCGGACTCATCCACCACATCGCGCTGCCCCGGTTCGACGACGGCGCCGACGGCGCGGACGGCGTGACCGGGCTCGCCGAGGCCCAGCAGCGGCTGGTGACCCGGATCGCCGAGAGCTGGCAGCGGCCCGCGGCCCCCGCGCTGCGCGTCCTGCCCGAGCGGATCACCGTCCGCGAACTGGCGGTCGCCGCGGCCCCCTCGCCCGGCGAGCGCTGGGAGGGCCACGGCTCCGCCATCGGCGAGCACGAGGTGCCCATCGGGCTCCGCGAGTCCGACCTGCGCCCCGTCGGCCTCGACCTGACCTCCTCCGCCGCCGCCCCGCACTTCGTGGTCTTCGGCGACTCGGGCTCCGGCAAGACCGCGTTCCTGCGCGCCTGGATGCGCGGGCTCGCCGCCCGCCGCAGCGCCCGCGACGTGCGCTTCATGGTCGTCGACTACCGGCACAGCCTGCTGGGCGCGGTGCCCGACGAATACATCGGCGCCCGCGGCGCCAACGCCGACCTCGTCGCCGGGCAGGCCCAGGCGCTCGCCGAGACGCTGCACTCCCGGATGCCCCCGGCGGACGTCACCGCCGCCCAGCTCGCCGCGCGCGACTGGTGGCAGGGCCCGGAACTGTACGTCGTCGTCGACGACTACGACCTCGCGGCGGGCAGCATGGGGCGCGGCCCGCTCGCCCTGCTCGCAGAGTTCATCCCGCAGGCCGCGGAGCTGGGCTTCCACCTCGTACTGGCCCGCCGGGTCGGCGGCGCCAGCCGGGCCCTGCTCTCCGACCCGCTGCTCAGCAAGCTCAAGGAGGTCGGTACGGACGGGCTGCTGCTCTCCGGCGACCACCGCGAGGGCGCCCTCATCGGAAACCAGCGCGCCTACGCCCATGGGCCGGGCCGCGGCACGCTGGTCCGCCGCAGCCACGACCCGGTCTCGGTGCAGGTGGCCCTCGACGAGGGGGAGGGGCCGGTGGAGCCGGTGGGAGCGGCCGTGGATGAGGCGGTGGAAGAAGAGGTCGTGGAAGAGGCTGTGGAAGCGGAAGATCCCGAGGTTTACGAGGCCGTTCCCGACGACGCGCCCGATCAGCAACCTGTCTGACCCTTACGACGACCGACCCGCACAACGACCTTCCCGTACGACGACCGACCCGCACCACGTCTGACCAGCGTGATGAACGAGCAGCGCTACGAACGACCGGCGTGACGACCAACGTGACGACGACCGACGTGACGACGACCGACGTGACGACGAACAGCGCTGCGAACGACCAGCACGAAGCTTGATCAGCGACCGTCTGAGAAGCGGCAGTACGCCCAAGGAGGGCGACCCCGACCATGGCTAACGCGGATTCCGTACTCGACACCATCAAGATCGACGACATCTACGCGCTGGGGAACGCGTGGATCCAGCTCGGGGACGATCTCCACGAGCGTCGGGTAGCCGTCGACACCCAGGCCGGCTCGCTCGGCATGACCGGCACCGCCGGCAAGGAGGCCAAGCGGGCGTGGAGCGAGGGGGTCGCCCCGATCATCGACAGCGCCGCCGAGACCGCCTGGACCATCGGCCAGACGATCAACCGCTACGGCGAGGAACTGCACAAGGCGGCCGAGGAGTACGCGAAGAAGCTCAACGCCGCCATGTGGGCCGACATCCTCGGCGCGCTCCTGGGGGCCGTGTTCTTCGCCGTCGGGCCGCTGCTCGGCAGCCTGCTGACGATCATCGGCCAGGTGCTGGCCCGACTGCTGCCCATCCTGAGCCAGATGGCGGCCCGTCTCGGCAGCCTGGGCACCACGATCGTCGCCATCGGCGGCGGCGCCGTCCTCGGCGCCGCGTCCGCCCTCGGCATCGACGTCGCGCTCGGCGAGGTGGGCGCGGCCATCGCCGGTACGGATTACGACGTCGACTGGGGCATGGAGGCGTGGAGCATGGGCATCGGCGGCGCCTTCGGCGCCATCGGGGGCGGTCTGGGAGCGGGCTTCCGCTACCACCCGCATCCGGTGAAGCCCGGCCCCACCCCGAAGACCCACAACACACCGAACGGGAATCCGCCCCAGGCCCATCCGACGGGCGGCAACCCGCTGCCGGGCGGTGGCGGCGGAAAGAGCGTCGTCAGCCCCCCGCCCACCAAGCTGGGCGGCGGCGGCCACCAGGCGCCGCTCAACGGCGGACCGGGCAAGGGCGACACCCCCGGCTCCGGCCCGGTCGCCGGCAAGGGCGTCTCCGGCCAGGAGAGCCACCCCACCAGCAGCGGGCCCGCCGGCGACGGACGCTCCGGGAACGTCGGCATGCCCAACTCGACCGTGAAGCACGAGAACACCACGTCGGCGCCGCCTCCCACGTCGGCCCCGCCGGCGAAGCAGCCCGGTTCGGGCAACTCGACGAAGCACGTACAGCCTGGTTCCGGTCCGGCCGGAGACGGTGCCAAGCGCGCCGCTCCGGCCCCGAACCCGCCGGTCAACGGGCAGAAGGGCGTGACCGGCGGCGGCGGGAACGGTGCGAACGGCAACCGGGCCGGGAACGGCGCGCCGGTGGAGAACCCGCCGGTCAGCGGGAAGAAGGTGGTGACCGGCGGCGGCGGTAACGGTTCGCACGGCAACCGGGCCGAGGGCAGCGCCCCGGTGACCAACTCGCCGGGCAACAGCCGCAAGGAAGGGATCGGGGGCGGCAACGGTTCGCACGGCAACCGGGCGGATGACGGCCCGGTGTCGAACCCGCCGGTCAACAGCCGTAAGGACGGGTCCGGCGGCGGCAACGGGCCGAACGGCAACCGGGCCGAGGGCAGCGCCCCGGTGACCAACCCGCCCGGCAACAGTCACAAGAACGGTGCCGGGGGCGGCAACGGTGCGCACGGTAACCGTGCGGACGACGGTGCTCCGGTGACCAACCCGCCCGCCAACAGCCACAAGAACGGGGCCGGGAGTGGCAACGGCTCGAACGGCAACCGTGCGGGCGACGGTGCTCCGGTGTCGAACCCGCCGTCCAACAGCCACAAGAACACGACGGGCGAGACCGGGGGAGGCAACGGCTCCAACAGCAACCGGGCCGACGACGGTGCTCCGGTGACCAACCCGCCCGCCAACAGCCACAAGAGCGGGGCCGGGAGTGGCAACGGCTCGCACGGCAACCGTGCGGATGACGGCGCTCCGGTGTCGAACCCGCCGTCCAACAGCCACAAGAACACGACGGGCGAGAACGGTTCGAAGGTCCCGCCGGGCGAGGGGACCCCCCGGGACACCAACAGCAACAACAGCAACAACAACAAGATGACCGTCCCGCCGGGCCAGCCCCGTAAGACGCATGAAGGCCACGGCGGGTCCGGCGAAGGCAAGGACAACTTCTCCGGCCCGGGCCACCGGTTGGGCGGTTCGGGGGACAACCCGCATGGCGTGCGGGTGCAGGACCCTGGCAAGACAGGCGACGACGCGGGTTCGGGTTCCGGTGGTCGGAGCAGCAATCCGATGGAGAACCCCGGACACCGGCTGGACGGTAGGACGGAGAACACGCAGGGCGTGCCGCAGCGGGATCCCGGCAAGACGGGTGACGACGCGGATTCCGGG